>JBAXET010000001.1:0-68612 GCA_037140275.1 Ferruginibacter sp.
CGCCTGATTAGGAATATAAGCAGAGCAACAAGTACCACTCCAACCGGAATTAATATCAGCCAGTTCATATGATTGATTTTAGTATAAGTAAGGTAGGCTAAACTCAGTACAGTGCATATTAAGTTAATACTGGACGATACGGCTTTTAAAATTTAACATTGGAAAACAGTTCTTTATGTTAAATTTACGTTACTAAATCATTACCTGTAAATATCAGATTATGCCAGCAAAGAAGATTGTTCCAAAAAAGACTGCATCTCCAAAAGAAATGCTCATTAATGAAATAACACCCTTGTTAACTGCTGCTTTAGCCAAATTAAAAGTGACACTGGGCGATAAAAAATTTGAGAAACGAATTAAAAAAGCAGCAAAATTTTTAGTGCATGGCATAAAACCAGTAGTTGCCAAAAAGAAAGTGGTTAAAAAGCGCTTGTTGAAAAAGGCAGTCAAAAAAACAGCCATCCCTGCAGTTGCAAAAAAAGCAGCAAAGCCAAAGGCTAAAAAATAAATGATTCATTATGCCGGGGAATTCAACCCCGGTATAATCTACCTTAGTTTTTTATTTTTCAGAAAAAGAATCAGCGCCTCGGGGTGGTCTGTTTGCAAACCTGCAAAGCCCATATTTATCACACTTTCCCATAATGCAGGCCCTTCATTAGCCGACTGAATATCGGGCCATACAGGAACATTTTTATCTGTTGCAGTTTTCACCATTTCAAGGCTGTATTCTTTAAATGATCCATCAAGTATGCCTATATTATATTGATTAAGGAAACTGTTTAGTTGTGGTGCAGATTTAATACTGTCGGGCATACTTAACATCAATGGTATTTGGGGTGCAATAGTTTTCCATTCTGTAAACTGGTGTGCTGCATTAATATAAACGATAACTGATTGCTGCATGCCGGCTTTTACCAAAGCAATATAGGTAGCTTTTACATCGGCATCTTTAAAATCTAGGTAAATATTGATCTTCCCTTTACAAAGTTGTAATACCTCGTTAAAAAGCGGAATGGCTTGTTCGGGCCATTCGGGATGATTTTTTTCAATTACTTTAAGTTGTTGTAATTCTGCCCATGTTAAACTGTTTACTTTTCCGGTTCCATTGGTCATTCTGTTTACGGAGCCATCGTGCATAATAACCAGCTGACTGTCTTTAGAAGTACGCAAATCTATTTCTACATAATCCGCTCCGGCAGTAATGGCATTTGAATAAGCAGCAATAGTATTTTCCTGGGCATTAGTATGATTGCCGCGATGTGCAATTACAACAAGCTTATTTTTGCTTTTAGGAATAGCAGCATGCTGACCATGCACATCTTGAAATACACAGCTAAGCAAGACATAAGAATATAGAAAATATGGAAGCTTATTTATTTTATTATTCATTTTTTTAATTAAATAATTTATTCAATAATTAGATCAGTAATATTACTTTAACATATGGGTTAAAACGCTTTGGTAAAACGGTTTAACATTAAGTTAATACCTGCATATATAAAATTCAGAATTAACACAGAGTTATATTGTTCCTTTGCAGATTAAATTTATTTAACCGTTTATGATGAAAGTATTGTGTACCGGCCTGTTATTGTTTTTATTTCATCAATCTTATTCACAGCAAACTGCTGAACTGGGAGGAAATTATAAAATCACAGGAGCAATCACCGATTCTGTATCAAAACAGCCTGTTGAATATGCCACTATTTCAATAGTCAGTAATACTCTTCAAAAAACTATTGACGGTAGTATAAGTACAAAAGCAGGTTTTTTTCAGCTGAAGAAAATACCAGCAGGGTGGTACACCATCACAATACAATGCATAGGGTATAATGATTTTTCAATAAAAATTAATTTGAAAGGTGATGCAGTATTAACTAATCTGGCATTGACGAAAAAAGTGAGCACCATGCAGGGTATTACCGTAACAATTAATAAGGGAGTCATAGAAAATAAAATAGACAAAATCATTTTTAATGTAGATAAAGACATTACCTCACAAAGTGGTATGGCTACAGATGCATTAAAGAAAATTCCACAGGTATCGGTAGATGTAAGCGGCAATGTGGAATTACTGGGCAATCCCAGTGTACGCTTTTTAATTAACGGAAAGCCCTCGGGCATTTTTGGCAACAGCCCTGCCGATGCATTGCAATCTATTCCGGCCAGCCAGATACAGAGTATTGAAGTCATTACCAGTCCTACCGCAAAGTATGATGCCTCAGGTACCGGTGGCATCATCAATATCATCCTTAAAAAAAGTAAAGTAGAAGGCTTTAATGGAAATATAAACCTTGCTGCAGGCACAAGACTTGAAAATGCCAGTATCAGCAGCAGTCTTAAAAAAAATAATTTTGGAGTGAACGCTTATTTCAGCGGCAACTTACAATTAGTGTCAAAAACACCTGTTACTACAGATCGTTTGTCTGCAAATACAGGTGCCGGCAATTCAAGGCTGATGCAGGAAAGTGAAACCGATTTCAGCAGAAACGGATATAAATCAGGATTTGGTTTTGACTGGAGCCCCTCAAAAAAAGATAACCTGAGCGGCTCCATAGGTTTTAATCATTTCGAAAACAGAAATACAGGCAATTACAATCAGAGTAGTATTACCTACAATGCTGCAGGAAGTCAAACAAGTATTATTAACAGCCTGCGGGCTGCAGACACAAAAGTATATGTGAATACCACCGATAATGAAATGTCGTATAAACGAAAATTCAATAAAGAACAACAGGAACTTGAATTTTTTTATACCGGCAGTTATTCTAATAATAATACTTTTTATAATCAGCATCAGCAATATCAAAATACTGGTGCCAATTTTGCAGGCTCAAACAGTTTAAACCCCGGCAAGGAAAATGAAACCGAGCTGGGCATTAATTATGCGCATCCTTTTGGAGAAGATATAGTACTGGAAACGGGAATAAAAACCGGAATAGAATCAATCATCAGCAGTGCAGATGTATATACTTTAAACACGGTATCTAATGAATATATAAGAGATCTAAAACAATCTTTTCAATCCAATTTTAAGCGAAATGTGTATGCCGCTTATGCATCACTATCTTTTCCTTTGTATAAAATATTTGACGTTAAGGCCGGGTTAAGGTATGAATACACTTCAAATAATGCTACGTATTCAAACGCTGCAAAAACTGCCATTCCTGATTATAAGAATACAGCACCTTCAATTATTATATCACATTCTTTTAAGAATAATGAAATCCTGAAATTTGGATATTCTTACCGTTTAGAAAGGCCCGACTTCAGAGACCTGAATCCTTTCATGAATTTAAGTGACCCTCATAATATTACAACAGGCAACCCCAACTTGCAACCGGAGATAGGCCATATTTATGAACTCACTTTTATTAAAACTTATAAAAAAGGAGCCAATATAAATGTGGTTGTATATACGCAGAGAAACAGTCCTGATATTAAACCTTATATCACTTATTACCCTTCCTATAAAATCGGCGATTCATTATTTACAGATGTAACCATTACCACCAGAGCAACAATTGCAGCTGAGGTTAGATCCGGTCTCAATCTTTCTGTAACCATTCCGGTGAGTAAGCAATTATCATTACGATCCAATATATTGCTGTTTAACAGGCACCTTAATAATATTAATGATACTCCGGCAATAATAAATGGTTTGGGAATCAGATCCAACCTAAATGTCACGTATCAATTTTCAAAATCAATAGCTGCAGAAGCATTTGGGAATTATATGTCGGGAATGAAATGGCAGGGCAAAAGGCCTGCAGCATTTTCTTATACAATGGCCATAAGAAAACAATTTAAAAATACCAAGGGTAGTATAGGTTTTGTTGCGGTAAATCCATTCAACCAATATATCAATCAAAAAACAGTACAGCAGGCAAAGGGATTTGTTACTAATACCTTTCAACAATTGCCTTACCGATCTTTTGGAATCAGCTTTGCCTATAAATTTGGTAAATTAAAATTTAGTAAGCCTAAAGAATCTGACAATTATTTATATACCCCACCTTCTGAAAATTAAAAGTAAATAATAGTACTAAGTACAAAATATTGTATATATAAAAAGCTGATCGCATTCTTTTGCGATCAGCTTTTTTATAGCGCTTCTTTATTTACTTATCTCAAACTTATCTAACTCCTTACCTCCAGCATTTAACTGCCTTACGGTTATGTTTTTGCCATTCACATCTATTACTGTAAATGAGTGCTGGGTTGAAATGAATTTATTTGTAAATTTTTGCCAGCTATCAGTATCATTTTCCTGTTCAGGATTATATAAGCTTTGTCCGCCGGCGCCGGTTACAATATAAATAACACCTTTGGGATGGGTATTAGTTTTGCCATCAAAAGGCTTGTCCAATGTCCACCTTCCATTAACTACTCTGCCTCTTATGGTTTTATTATCCTTACCTCCTACCAATAAAGTGCCTTTTTTATCAGGGGCAAAAAACATGGGGTAAGAGCGTTGATAATTGTGTACATGGCCGGTAAGAACAACATCAACTTTGCCTTTTTCAAAAACCGGTGCCAGTAAGCGCATTTGCTGTTGTTCAAAATGATCAACAGAAGAACTAAATCCCGGATGATGGTAAATTACAAAACGCCATACAGCATCTTTAGCATCTGCAAGGTCTTTAGCCACCCAATCCGTTAATTCTTTATCGGTCCAGTCAACATAAGTATCTGCATCTAGCACGGTATAATGAGCATTACCATAGTTAAACGAAAAATTGGTCATGCGTGGATAACGCTCGGCAGCTCCATCTAAAAAGGCTTTTTTATTTACCTCTGATCCCTTTAGCATTGGCACATATGCACCACCTTCTTTACCAATAGGACCATTCAATGGCTGATCCCAAAATAAGTAATACGCTAGTGCATCAGGATACTTATCAAGATCACGGGTATCTGCATCATGATTTCCAACTGCTGCAATAAATGGAACAGAACGCATTAATGGCACACCAATACTATCTACTTTATCTGAATTGTATATCGGCCAAAATTTTGTCTTATATTCCGAAGCCAGCCCATAATCATAAACGATATCACCGGAAATAGTTACAAAATCAGGATGGGCAGCATACATGCCATTGGCAATTTGCCTGGCTTCTGCTGTTCCTGCGCCCATATCTCCAGATGCCACAAACCTGAAAGGTTGGTCAGCAGATTTTGGTGCTGTTGCCTGTGCAGTAAAAACTTCTTTGTTATTTTTTAATACTCTGTAGGTAAATGTATTTCCTGCTGTTAATTGTTTTAATGTGGTCTGATATACGGCGTATGGATTGGCACCTGCAATATTTATTGCAGTAGCTGCCGGTTTTTCTGATTTTATCCATTTTGTATTCTCAATGGTTTTATACTCTACCTGCCAGTTGGCTGTTGAATCTGCCGCATGCCATAATAATTGCAACGATTGAACAATAGTGGCATTGCCAATTTGCAAATAAGGACTTGTAATAAAAATATCTTTAGCTGTACCTGTTTGAGCAAAAGTTGTATAACAACAAAGGATGCATAAGGCAATTAGTAATTTATTTCTCATTTTTTAGATTGTTTTATTTGTTTGGGTTTATACCACATCCAAAATCCGCTTAAAGTAAGGAACAGTAAAGCTAGCCCCATTATACTTGAATATATTTTTTTTGATAGCCCCAATTTGTTGGTCAGCCAGCCATCCACTATTGCTCCATCATGAATATCCTGGATCAGACTGCCATTTTTTTGTTCAATATGAATGGTGTTGCCGGTTTCCCCGTCTACCTGAATATTGAAATAATTCTTAAATGAAAAATTGATATAGCCCTTGGCAGGTTTCAACTGAATATTTTCTGCGTATTTAAAATGATTGTTTGTTTTTTCATTAATTGATCTAACAGCCATTGATTCCAATGAATCTAATGGCAACCATTTTTGCAATGAAGTACTTGCAGTAATTTTATTATCGAAGATTACAGTAGTGAAAACAGCTTTCCAGGCCAGCATCACAGCGGTGATAGAAATAAAAAAGAAAAAAATGAAAAGTACAGATGCAATTTTTCTGTGCCATACCCTGGATTGAAGTAATATTGATTTTGACATGCTTGTATTTTTATTAAAAAAGGTACCACTAACCATAGTGATACCTTTACTTTTTGCTCTGCAATTATTAATGTTGATTTCCTCTACCATTACTCTGATAACAACCGATATCCTTACCTGGTGCGGTAATTTCAGAAGCACCATATTTAATGTCCTGAGGCACATCAGCCCTTGGCGTAAATCCTGTAAAGCCAACGCCGATACATGGCGAATTTGCTTTAAGCGCAAAATTATAAGTACCTACCACAGAAATATCTCTTAGCATCAAACCCGTAGGCAATGGAACAGGTGCATTTACAAATTGTGGATTATTAGCACCTACTAAAGTTGAAGGTGCGGTATATACATCACCTACTTTCCAACCTACAGGTAAATATGTAGACGCTTTAGGAAAATCTGTTTCCTGTGGCTGACTGATTGCAGTACTTACCGATAAAGATGGAATGAACTGGCTGGCAATAGCAGCAGAATCTGCATAATACCAGTTATAGCCATAACGTATATTGGCAGTATCAGCAATTGGATTATTAACAATACGTAACCCAAATTTACAGTTCACAATTAAATTATTATAAGCCATACCACCTGCACCTTCTTCAAAATTGATAGAACCGCCACGACCAGCAGCTGCTCTTCTGTAACCGCAGTTAATAATGGTGTTATTATACATTCTTACATTAGAACTTGTTGCTCCAATAGCCACATTTACATTGGACAATTTAGGGCCATTAGTAGCCATACCTACAATAAGGTTATAAGCAAAATCACCAATGGTACCTGCTTTTGCATTCATAGCTTCACCACCTGTATAGCCGCATTTTTCAAATGTATTTCTCATTACATGAATTTTACCGCCGTTAATTCTCCAGGGATCATCCACACTTCCGTAAATCCATGAATCTTCCAGAACAAAAATACCGTTGGGATTGGCAAAGTACAATGGATATGTACTTGCACCGCTGGTAAAAGTTTTTAATGCCGCACTTATTGCAGCACCACCAAATTCAACATGTGTCCATTTAAATACCATATATTTTGCAGAAGGTGCGCCTATAATACCTGTCCACTTTCCTTTTAATGCCGGATCAGTATTAGGGTCTGCGCCTAGTTGATCGGTTTTAGTCACACCGGGGTAAGTGATCCATATTGGAGCATCTTTGGTTCCCAAGCAAAATAAGGAACCCTGAATACCTAAACCACATGGGGCATTCGTTCCTGCAGTTGTATTTAAACCAAAATTTAAACGTACCCCTTCCTGTATGGTTAAAGTATCTCCGGCATTTACATAAATATCGCCGCAAACGGTATAGGTTTTTCCTGCCAGCATAGTTCCTTTAATGGCGCCGCTTAAGCAAGCCGCATCACTGATAGGAGATGCAATTGGAATTTCTGCTTTCCAAAGATCTTTGTTGTCTTTTAATTTTTTACATGAGCCCAGCAATACTATAATTGCTACAGCGCCAAGTAATAAAAAATTCTTTTTCATATTTTTAAATTGAATGATGATTAAAATTTATAGCGCAGCCCAAATAAATAAGATGTTTTGTAATAGTCCTTCTGAATAATGATCTTGTTATCAGCATCAGATTGTAAGGCCAGCGCCCTTGATCCACTCGATTGTAAATAGGTGTTGTAAGACTGATGTAATGACAATTCATAAGGTGCATTGGTAATATTATTGATCTTACCATAGAAGGTCAGTTTCTTTACAATCCTTTTTTCAAATGAAAAATCTAACTGTGTAGTGGGTGCCTGCCAGTAGTGTAAACCGTAGTAAGGACTGATATAAGAAATTCTTTCTCCTGTGTATACCAGTGCAGTCTGTATATCTAAACCAATTGTAGGATTTTTATAAATCAGCGATACATTACCTATATGATTTGACTGACCCTGTAAAGGCCTTGTTTCTGACACATATTTTAATTGTCTGGTAACCGCATCAGACAAAATCATACTGTCGTTAGTGATACTAGATTTTGTATACGTGTAATTGGCAGAGATACCGAATGAACCAAAATATTTTGTAACCACAGCTTCAAAACCGTAGTTGGTAGCATTACCAATATTTACCGGAGTCAGGTATAAGCTATTGCCATTAAATGTTTTTTTAGAAGATATTTCAATCGGGTCTTCTATTCTTTTATAAAATACACCCAATAAAATCTGGTCGGCAGTCTTTGAATACAATTCATACCTCAAATCCAAATTATCAGCATAAGTATGTTTTAAGTTGATAGGATCGCCTTTCTCCTGAAAAAATTCACCATCAGGTCCATCAGGTATCAGTTCAGCAAAGCCTGGTCTTGCCAGTGCCTGATAATAGGCCAACCTTAAAACTTGATTTTTACCAATAGCATATTTAAATTGCAAGCTTGGCAATACATCAGTATAATTAATTACACCCGATTTTGCATTTACATCTTTACCCAATGCAGTTTCATATTGCTGGTTGGTATATTCAACTCTTACTCCTCCTAAAGCTTCCAGTTTTTTACTGAGCTGTATTTTTCCCTGGATATAAGCAGCACTTATTTTTTCTTTAAAAGTATAGTTGTTACCACTTACACTTGGCACTCCACCACCAGTATTAAAAATAAATACGGCACTGTTGATATTGCTGTACACTTCATTCAGTGTAGGGCTTAAGCTGTATGCATTGTAAAAATTATCTCTGTCTTTGCTTCTTAACAATCCCCCAACTTTAATCTCAAGTGCTTTTGTAAATACACTCATGTTTTTGGTAAGATTAGCATAAGCTGAATAATCTTTATCACTATTATGTGCCCATATGCGGCTCATCGATTGTAATTTATCAGCAGTTAATGAAGTACTTACAATAGCATATTGATGAGAAAATTGTGCCTGATCCGGAATATGATTATTCGCAATAGAATATGCTGCACTCCAGTCGAATTTTAAAGAAGAAGAAAGCTGATGAATACCCTGTAATGTGGAGTTATAAATAGACTGGTACTGCCAGGTGCTTCTTTGAGATGCAGTAACTAATGAATTCAATGCAACTGTATCAAAAATAGTACGTGACTGCAAATCATCCAAACGAACAAATGTATTGGTCAAAGAAATTTTATTGCGTGTATTGATCTGGTAATCCAGCTTACCATTTAAGCCTAAACGCTCACTTTGAGAGGAGTACTTACGGAATTGCAAATCAGAAAACAAGGGAATATTACCAAAACCCGGCTGTGAGTTAGGTAAGAAGAAATTTGAAGTAGTACCGCGGTACATATTCTGATAACTGCCGGATACAATAAAACCAAATTTCTTATCCTTTCCAAAACGATTGCCAAAAGTTAACCCTAAAGTTGAATTTACAGGAAAATTTTTACTGCTGTAATTCAGATGTGCATTTGAAAAATCTGCAGGTACTGCATTATAAGTATTGCCATTGATTTCGGCAGGTGATTTTTTACTGATGGTTCCTTTATCAAATTTTTGATAGGTTTGATCACTCAAGATATTATTGTACCCAAGCGCAAAATTTGCCTGAAACAATTTAGTACGGGGCGCATCTTTCATCACCAGATTAATAGTTCCTCCAATAGCATCACCTTCCATTGATGGGGTTAAACTTTTACCTACTTCCAGTCTTTCTAATAATTCAGAAGGAAAAAGGTCCAGGGGAATAAAACGGTTCTTATTATCCGGACTTGGAATTTTAATGCCATTCACCAATGTGTTGATGTATCTTTTTTCCATACCTCTGATAATAGGGTAACGGCCTTCACCTGAACTGCTTTTTTCGATAGTAACACCACTCACCCTTTGCATGGCATTGGCTACAGTGATATCAGGCAGTAACTGCAAGGTTTTTGAAGATAGAATATTTAATACCGGATCAGCCATTTTCTCCAAACGTCTTGCACCTTTGTCATCTTTAGCGGCAACCGAAGAAATGGTGATAGAAGAAAGATCCAGTGTGTTTGGTTCAGCAGTAATGTTTACAACAGTAACTCCTGTAGCTGCTACAGCCACTGTTGTATCTATATTGGTTTTATATCCCTGGAAGCTGATTTTAATAGTATACGTGCCGGGATTAAGTTTTGTAAAGCTGAAACTGCCATCGAGCTTAACAATTGAACCAAAGGAGGTTCCTTCCAGCTTTACTACCGCACCTACTAATGGCTCGCCGGTATTAACATCAACTACTTTTCCTTTAAGAGTTTGTGAAATCGCCGGTATTGATATTGAAAGAATAAAAATAAAAAGCAAAGCATGCTTTTTCAGATTGCTGCAAAATTTCATAATCATTTTGTTTTGGAAAACGAAGTTGCAATTATAAAAAGCAGTAAAAGACAATAGGATGATTATTGACAATTAGATAACTATTACATAACAGAGACTTAAGCTTAGGATAACAATTTGTTTATATTGCTTTAGTTACTTTACTTATCCTTATAATAATATTTATGTAAAACTAAAATCAGGTACAATGAAAAGCATCCAATTTTTCTTCATTGAATTATTTATTCGCATTTTCCTTTTTCGTATTTCTTTTTTTAGTTCGCCATTTAAGTTTTTGAAAGTTGGTTAATGAAAGAAATTAAAAAAAGAAAACTCGACATTCTGGTTATTTCTGATATTCATCTTGGCACATTTGGCTGCCATGCCAAAGAATTGTTGCATTATCTTAAGTCGGTAAAACCCAAAACAGTCATTTTAAACGGCGATATCATTGATATCTGGCAGTTCAGTAAACGCTACTGGCCTAAAAGCCATATGAAAGTGGTAAAGTATATTATGGGCTGGATGAGTAAGGGTGTAAAAATCCATTATATTACCGGCAACCACGATGAAATGCTGCGCAAGTTTGTGGGCTTTAAAATGGGTTCTCTAAAAATTGTAAATAAAGTAGTGCTGGATTTAGAAGATGGAAAGAAAGCCTGGTTTTTTCATGGGGATGTATTTGATGTAACCATGCAGCACAGTAAATGGCTGGCAAAACTGGGTGCTGTGGGTTATGATACATTAATACTGATTAATCGTTTTGTTAATTTTATTTCGGAGAAAGTTTTTAAGAGAGGGAAATTGTCTTTATCTAAAAAGATTAAAAACACCGTAAAGAGTGCAGTAAAGTTTATCAATAGCTTTGAACAAACTGCTGCAGATATTGGTATCAGTAATCAGTATGATTATGTGGTATGCGGACATATTCATCAACCCGAAATGAGAACAGTGGAAAATGAAAATGGAAAAATTATCTACCTTAACAGTGGAGACTGGATTGAAAATTTAACAGCACTGGAATATGTGAATAATGAATGGACTATTTACCGCTTTGACGAAACAGCAATGGAACAAATGAAAGCAGTGGCTGCAGAAGACGAAGAACCGGATAACAGTACCCTATTCGACAATATGGTGGAAGAGTTTAACTTAATGCGCAACTGATGAAAATATTATATGCTATACAGGGAACAGGTAATGGCCATTTAAGCAGGGCAAGGGATATTATTCCTTTGTTGCAGCAAAAAGGCGATCTGGATATTTTAGTCAGCGGTATACAGGCCGATGTGGAATTGCCTTATCCTGTTAAGTACAAATTCAAAGGGTTGAGTTTTATTTTTGGTAAGAAAGGAGGCATCGACCTGCTGGCCACTTACCGTAAAAGCAATATAAAAAAATTATACAACGAAATTAAAAGCTTGCCTATTGAAGAATATGATCTGGTGATCAATGATTTTGAACCGGTAAGTGCATGGGCTTGTAAAATTAAACACAAAACCTGCATTGGCTTAAGTCATCAAGCTGCAGTGATCAATAAAAAAAGTCCTAAGCCAGAAAAGAAGGATCCTGTAGGAAAAGCCATCTTACATAATTATGCCCCTGTTACCGAAGCTTATGGCTTTCATTTTGGGGCTTACGATAAAAATATTTCCACCCCTGTTATCAGAAGTCAGGTACGCAATGCTATTCCAGAAAATAAAGGGCATTATACTGTTTATTTACCTGCTTATGAAGATAAGCGCATAATAAAAGTGTTAAGTCAGATTAAAAATATACAATGGGAAGTTTTCAGTAAGCATTCTAAAAAGGAGTATACAGAAAAAAATATACACATTCGCCCTATTAATAATGATGCGTTTATTGATAGTATGATTACCTGCACCGGAATGTTGTGTGGTGGCGGGTTTGAAACACCTGCCGAAGTACTGTATTTAAAAAAGAAGCTGATGGTTATTCCTATGAAAGGGCAATACGAGCAACAGTGTAATGCAGCAGCCCTGCAAACTATGGGTGTACCCGTAATAAAAAGTTTGAAAGAAAAACATCTGGAGAAAATTAAAACATGGACGAATTCTACACTGATCATCTCTGTTAACTATCCAAACATCACTGAAAAAATAGTGAACGATATTATAAAAAAACATATGACCGGAAAAAAACCGGATACAATTTCGTTAGGAGAATCTGCTTATTCACACAAAAAATTAAAAGAGATCAGTCTGGAGAAAATATTAAAACAGGCGGGCGGCTAATACTATGTTATTTACAAAGGAAGAATTTGGAGCAGATTTTAATTGGGGAGTTTCCACTGCCGCTTACCAGATAGAAGGAGCACATATTACTGATGGTAAAGGACTTTCTATATGGGATACTTTCTCCCAGAAAAAGAAAAAAATCATTGATAATCACAATGGGAATATCGCCTGTGATTATTATAACCGCTATGCAGAAGATATTGCCTTACTGTATAAACTAAATATTCCTAATTACCGGTTCTCTATTTCCTGGAGCCGCATTCTACCTCAGGGTACCGGCCCTATCAATCACAAGGGAGTTGACTTTTACAACCGCATCATAGATTTCTGTTTAGAATTAGGTATTGAACCATGGATTACTATATACCACTGGGACTTACCGGAAGTATTGCAAAAAAAAGGAGGCTGGACAAACCGTGAAGTCATTCACTGGTTTGGATATTATGTAGATTGTTGCATTAAATTATTTGGCGACAGGGTAAAAAAATGGATGATTTTAAACGAACCCATGGTATTTACAGGTGCCGGGTATTTTTTAGGAGTGCATGCCCCCGGGAAAAAAGGGCTTACCAATTTTTTATCTGCAGCTCACCATGCAGCTTTATGCCAGGCCGAAGGTGGCAGGATAATTAAAACATTGCGCAATGATTGTAAAGTGGGCACCACCATATCCTATTCGCATATTGAGCCTTTCAGAAATACTGACAGAGATATAATAGCATCAAAAAAAGTAGATGCATTATTAAACCGCTTGTTTATTGAGCCATTACTGGGAATGGGCTATCCCACCAAAGAGCTGAAAATTTTAGAACGGATAGAACGTTTCATGCATCATGGCGATGAGGGAAAGCTGGCTTTTGATATGGATTTTATTGGCTTACAGAATTACACCAGAGAATTGGTAAGTTATGCCCCTTTAATGCCTTTTGTAAGAGCTAAAATTATTAAAGCCAATAAAAGAAATGTGGCGCATACCCTGATGAATTGGGAAATTTATCCGCCATCAATATATAATGCATTAAAAAGAATTAATGCATATTCAGGGGTTAAAGAAATTATTATAACAGAAAATGGTGCCGCATTTAAAGATGAACTTAGTAATGGTGCAGTACATGATTTTGAGCGGCTTGACTATTTAAAAAATCATCTGGAGCAGGTATTGCTGGCTAAAAAGGAAGGTGTGAAAGTAAATGGCTATTTTGTATGGACCCTGCTGGACAATTTTGAATGGGCAGAAGGGTTTCATCCAAGGTTTGGATTAGTATATGTGGACTTTGATACACAAAAAAGAGTCATCAAAGCATCCGGTAAGTGGTACAGTGAATTTATAAAAAACGATCAGCCGGTTATTTCGTAAACTGATAGATTATTTTCCGGATGGGATATTTTCCATTGCAATGGGTAAAAATAAATACCAGGACAGCGCAAAAAGAAAGTATTTGTTATCTCCTTCATCTAATTTTTCAGACTTCACTTTTACAATACCTTTATCAGGCTTTAACTTACAGGTTATAATAGGTTTATCAGGATTGTTTTTATAAAACACTAATTCTGCATTGGGGTTATTGCGGAATAAATAGTTAAATTTTTTATCGTCAATTTCAATCACTCCCTTATCTGAATGCCATTTTTCGTAAGAGGCTTTCCCAAAAACTACACCGTACTCATTTTTTAAAACAGTTTTATCTTTCCACAACCCTGATTTATTAATAAAGAATACCCGTTTCCCCCATTTACACTCGGCCCTAAAAATGGAAGTTTTGTAATTAATGCTTAACGAGAGTACAAGAGTATCATCATCATATAATTCGTAGGCCAATAAAGGTTTTTCAGATATTTGTTTCCAGTGCATGGTAATTAATTATAGGGCAACTTAACTGATTAGTGTTACTTTATCATTACCAAATTGTTAAGTAAATGATTTTAGGTGCTTCATTTGCCTTTATAATTTTTAAGCAGGTAAATGAAAATATTTCTGGCTGCTTTTCCCCCGCGTAATTGCGAAATAACTACAGGAGTGCATATTTTTTCAAATATGTTATGGTACAGTTTTACAGGATCAGAAAAACTATTTGATACTGTTATAAAATAGGCATCGTCTCCCTGCTGTAACTTTTTTCTGTATTCATTTAACCAGGCATAAGTATGTATATCATTTAATTCTCCTATTGCAATAAAATCTAGCTGCAGCGGCTGGGCAATATAATTATCGATATGAGCTCCCGGGAACCATTTATTATTGATGATGAAACTGGTGCTGGTATTCCCGGCTTTAAAATCCATTTCATATACTTTTTTAAAACCCTTCTGTATGTCCTGCCATCCGTACATATCTAATGTGGCATCTCCGTCTCCTAAACCGGCTATATCTTTTTTACCCATTGAACCCGGTATAAAATTGATGAGGACAATGCCTGCAAAGGCGATTATTAACAGAAAAATTACTGCGAGATAAGAGAACCGCTGTAACCGTTTTCCAATAAGTAAATCAGTTTCTGTTTTAAAATTGATATAACAGGCAGTAATTAAGATCAGTGGAATATAGGCAGGTCCGGACCAATGGGGCAGCGTATCGCGAAACAAGGAAATAAAGAATAATAGAAGAATCAGCGGTAAACTGAGGGAAAGTAACAAGTGTCTGATATGATACCTGATGAAATTAATATTTTTCATCAGGGCAATAATTGAAAATACAATAAGAAAAAAACTGATGGGATTATTATATAAAATACCTCCGGTAATTTCCCTGATAAAACTATCCACCTGTAATCCGCTGTTTATGGCTACCCTGCTGCTGTGAAAAGTATAGGTGATAAAATTATTTTGGATATTCCATATTAAAATTGGACTTACAACCACAGCTGATAGAATTATTGCTGCATATAAATAGAAATTAGTCAATAATTTTCGGTGATAAAATAAAATGTATAATCCAAATCCGAACCATAAAAATATTCCATGTACTTTACTCATGGTGCAAAGGCCAGCAACTAATCCAAACAGTAACAGTTTCTGATTAAGCTGTTTTGATTCGGGCAGCGATTGTATAATACCTGTCAGCAAACTGATACTACATATCCAGAAAAAAAGCTGGGGTGCATCGGGCAAAATAAATGTACCGGCAATAATACTGCAATAAGGCGAAGCTGTAAATAAAAGCGCCGCAAGAAAACCTGTCCTGGCATTCCGGATTTTTTGAGCACAACTAAAAATTAAAAAAGTATTTAGTACCGATAAAATAACTGGGGCCAGTCGTACAAAAAAAGCACTGGTAAAGTTCAGATTGAAAGTGGTGATCCGTATCAGCAGCGCCACCATGGGAGGATGGTCAAAATAATTCCATTGCAGATGCCGGGCATAAGTCAAATAGTATACCTCATCATTTCCTAAATCAACCGAAACAGCAATAATGCATCTTACCAATGCAGCCAGCGCAATCAGCCAGTATAACTTCCTTTTTATCAGCATTAGTAATGGAAAGTAAATAAGGAGTTAATACTATAATTCCAGATAAATACTAGTCCTATAACAATTGCCTTGCTAATATAAAAGTTTAATCTGGTGTTTTTTTGAATTAAGAAGAGTAATCCGGTGCTTAGTGCCAGACCAATCATTGATATTAAAAGAAATTTTAAAAATTGCAGGCTGATTCCGGGATCATTATTCTGAAAAGTATAGTACCGGTTAAGCAGGTAGTTATTCACCACTGCAAAAGAAAAACCAGTAGAATTTGCAACGTACTTATTCCATTTCAGTTTTTCTTTACATAACCAGGTTACAGAAAAATCTATACCTATGCCAGTACAACCTACCATTCCAAATTTTGCCAATCGAACCAGTTGCATGTATATGTATTATTGCTATTAATATATAGCAGTATGAGGTAGTTTATTATCCCATTCAGGTACCTGGCGTTTAATTATTTTGGGTAGCCTTATACGCAGCCTACTATTCATGAGTACAATAGAAAGGGTGGCAAATGAAATACCAATAAAAGCTCCAAACAACACATCAACAGGAAAATGTTGTGCAAGATATACTCTGGAATAGCCTACCAGTGCAGCTGCAATAAACAAAATAATACCCGTAAACTTATTTTTAAAATGTACCGCTAAAACTGTAGCTAAAGCAAATGCCGAAGTAGTATGACCAGATGGAAAACTGCTGGAGCCGCCACCGCTGTTACCAAAATTATCGAGGTGGTATAAATATTGACTGGCTTCAAAATATATTCTTGGGCGTGGCGCGTAGATGCAATTTTTTAATATCTGAGTAAAAAGGCCTGAAGATAAATAGGCTAATAATATCAGTACAGCCAATTTTTTTTGCTTGCGATAGAATAGCAATGCGCAAAGGCTAATGGCAAAAATACCGTCGCCAAAAAAAGTATAGTTTACAAAAAATACATTCAAACTAAAGCAGTGAAAACTATTGAGCGAAATAAAACTTTCTGCCTTTGATACTGTCAGCAGTATTAATCCGCAGCTTATCAGGAACAGTAAACTGCTCCCGTAGAAATGATAGTTAGATTTTAGTGTTGTATTCAGTTGTTTCATATTAATGAGTTAAGCAAAGTTGTGAAGACAATGCAAACAAATTATTACCACAGCATTAAGAAAATGTAAAATAGTGCCTGCCTGAGAACAGGCAGGGCTAATTGCACGGATGGGTATTGTTAGAGAAGAAAGCTGTTATTATGCGGTAACAAGCATAATGATTGCTGCTGTTAACTGCAACCAGTTAGCTAGTTTTTCAAATTGACTATTCATAGTTATAAAAAATTTACTATTTCTTCCGCTAAACCAAATGCTAACGTCATACCTGCTCCTCCTAAACCATTGATGATATACACACCGGGTTCGGGGGAATAAAATAAATCAGTATCGCCATTGGTTAATTTAGGATAGATACCGTTCCAAGTTTCTGCAATCTGCCAGTCTTTACACTTGGCAATTTGTTTTAAATAATCAATAATGAGGGTATTGATATGTGCCCTATCGAAGGGATCATGCGTTAATCCGTATTCGTGCGAATCGCCAATGGTAATCTGTCCGGCATCGTTTTGACAGGCCATTACATGTATACCCCAATCCATATACTCTTTCATTTCCGATTCATACCTTTTTTTTAACACAGGTAAAGATGCAGCAGCGGTAAAACTTTTATAATGGGTTAAAGAAAGCCCTCCGCATAAGGGCACTCCCATACTCTGGTTATTTGGTAGTGTATCCGTACGCATCATCTGCAGTTTACATTTGGTAAGCGGTAATTTATTATATTCTTCGGGATATAGTGTTTCAAAATCTGCACCACTGCATACAAATATCAGATCGGCTTCATGCTGTTCAGTTGTACCAATATATACTGTTGTATCAGCTATATAAGAAATGCATTTCCCCCGGAAAAATGCTACTCCAAATTTTTCTGTCAGGTATTCCGGAATGGCAGCAATGGTTTTAACCGGATTGATAATCATCTCATCTTTGCTGTATAAGCCACCCAGCAATGTATTAGTCTCTGCAGCAGGAGATATATCAGCAACCTGTTGTTTGTTTAATAATTCAACAGGCCTGTTTGTATAAAATACTTCGTGCAGTTCCTGCAGTACCTGCCATTCATCGGGGTGATGGGCAACATGAAGGCTGCCTGCAGTATCATACCAAATAGTAGTGTCATCGCAAATTTGTTTCCAGATGCTTTTACTGCGCAGGGCTCTTTCATACATATTACCTGTTGGCTGACCTATTGGCCAAACCAATCCAAAATTTCTAATGGATGCCCCCACTGCTTTATGGTTACGGTCGAATACTTTAACAGCATACCCCTTCACTGCTAAAGCTCTTGCAGTAGCCAGGCCAACAATACCTGCGCCTATAACGATGGCTGAACGTTGCTCCATATAATTGCCGTTCTTTTGTATTTGCTGATAAAATATATTGCGGAAATAACAGTGCCAATAATTCCAAATACAGAAAGTGTTAATACACTCTGAGAATAAAAACTCACCCAGTGTAGCTTTACTTTAAATATTTCTTTACCCAGCAACACCATTATACTGCCTAAATAACCAAATGAGTCTGACAGGTACATCAAAAAACCTACATTTCCCCTGAATTGAAATGCAGCAATCATCCTGTCAAATAATAAACAGTTGAAAGGTATATAGGCAGTATAAAGACCAAGGCCAACCAGCATCATCCAGTTGCCGGGATGAATCATTTGCAGTGTAAACAACCATGTTGAAATTCCAGTAATAGCAAAACCTGCAATAATTAAAATATGAGAAGTAATAAATGCTGTAAAATTATTTTTGATCAGCACCATTGCTGCAATAACAACCAGTACAATTAATGTTATGGGGATTTCCGTTTTTGTAAAAATTGCAGCCTGATTGGCAAAGCCCAATTCGTTCCAGATGTCTGCAGCAAAATTATCTCTCAGGTCTCTGAAGATGGTAAGAAAAACATAAATGATAATAAGTGTAAGCAGTCCGGGAAGAAAACTGGAAAAAAGCAGCTTTCTATTTTCCTTTGTCATTGGCACTCTTTCTTGCTTTAAGGCGATATCTGATGCTGATGGAGCAGGAACTTTTTCCAGTAAATACAGCAATAATAGTAGTGGAAATATAAATACAAGGCCGGTTATAAAAGGTGACCAAAATTCAGAAACTCCCATATTCAGCATCAGGTATTTAGCGACGAATTTTACAAAACCGGACGAAAAAATAAAACTAACTGCCAGAGCAGCTCCAATAAAATCAGTTGCCCTTCTGCCTTCTACGTACGAAAAAATAATTCCCCATATCATACCTAATGGAAATCCATTGATTAATAAAAAAACGATATTGTATGGAGCAGGAACAACGGCAAAAAAGAATAATGCCACCCATGCAATACTGATAAGGAGCAGGATTAATTTCCAGCGGCCAAAACGTTTTAATTCAGCAATAAATTTTATACCGTAAAATTTACTCAATGTATAGCCAATGGCCTGGCTTATAACCAGGCATACTTTATAATTGATGCCTAAAAAATTCAATCCTTCAAAAGTGCCTGCTGTAAAAGGCTTTCGGAATGCATATACCACTGCATAGGTTAAAAATGTAATGAGTGCCGCATATAATGCAACCTGTAATTCACTTTTAGAAAATTTATTATTAAGCGATGTGTTTTGCAAGTACTGCAGAGTTTAGAATAAGTGGTAATTCAGAAATGTCATCTATAACTGCATCAGGTGTAAAACCAATCAGTTGATTTCGGGTATATGCACCGGTACTAATTCCTACAACTAATCCGCAGCCAGCATTTCTTCCTTCCAAAATATCCACTTCGGTATCGCCCACTTTAGCTACAAAAGCAGGATCTGTTATGCCTGTAGCTTGCATAATAGTCTGAATCATTTCCGGCGACGGCCTTCCATTTTTAACTTCATCACTGGATATTACAAAGTCAATAAGATTTGTCCTGTTCCAACCAAAACGTTTTAAAATGGTATCAGTTATTTTTTTTGAAAACCCTGTGTTCAATGCTACTTTAATATTGTGGGATTGCAGTTGAGAAAAAACATATTCTGCATTATGCATAGGTTGCAGTGCAGTATCATTTTCGTAAAATGATACCATAATATCTATAAATACAGCGTGAATACCCTCAATATGATCAGGATTATTCTTTAATTCAGCAGGATAGAATTTTTCAAGTAGCAAACCGATGGCTACAGATTTTTTATACCCCATTACTGATGTAATTTCATTAAATGGTATAGTATATCCAAACTGATGTAAAGCATATTTAAATGCTTCTGCTATAGTGCCATTTTCTTTTACTGTTGTGCCGGCTATATCAAATACTACTAATTGTATATTACTTCTCCTCATTATTATAATTGAATGGTCGGTGAAAATTGTTTTTCTAAATGCAGTGTAATCAGTTCTTTAAAATATTGAAATGAAATTTCTACAGGTAAATTTTCTTCTTTGGCTAATTCATCCCAGCGGCGCATGTCAATAAAATTTTCAAAGAGTTCATCCTGTTCAAATAATATGGCTTCATCAGGATTCATCATACCACCCTGGTATTCCAGTGTTTTTTTACTGGCATCAGAAAGGCCGTTATAATATTCAGGATACTTAAAAGTGAGATAACGCTTTGCTGATACGTGATTTTCTACCAAACGTGCAATACGTTCAGAAAACCCCCTTTTACGTAAAAACTGTGCGCCAATTTTTTCATGATTGATGATGCCGAAATCGCCCATTGTATTATTTACATAGGCCGATACACAAATATGTCCGATATCATGCAGAAATGCAGCCAGTATCATTTCATCATCATACCCTCCCTGCCTGGCTAATTGTGCTGCCTGTACCATATGCTCCAGCTGGGTAACTTTTTCTCCGGCATATTCATTACCTCCATGGGAGGCATATAAATCAATAATATCTGCGGCTATTGACTGTGGTATTACAGCGTGCATAAAAATATTTTTACAGTTTATTTATTAAATTTAATGGCCTTGGCTACAGGATGCTCGGTGTTAAATGAAACACCTAAAAGGGTAGCAATACTATTAGCGATTTGTTTCTGATACAATTGTTGAGGTATTTTAATTTCTCCCGCTGGCTCAATGCCAGGGCCAATTACTCCAAGCCATGCCTCACCTGATCCCTTTACTAAAAAACTATGTTTATTCCATTGATTGTTTTTGTACCCTCTGCCATGATCTGTAGTAATTAATAAAGTAGTGTTGTTTTTATAATTGGGATTCGTTTGTATAAAATACCAGAGGTCTGCAATCATTTTATCCACCTGTGCAGCCTGCTGTAAATAGTTATCATATTGGCTGCTATGTGCCGATTCATCAGTTTCTCCAAGACTCATAAAAACAATTTTAGGCTGATGCTGTTTGATATATTCTTTTGCAGATAAAAAAGTGAGAATATCGTAACGGGTTTGTTTTTTTTCAATGACTACTTTATCCTGTACATCATTGATCATTTTCATAGTGCTGTTTTCGGCAGTATCAGGTAAAGTTTCATATCCGCTGTATACCGGAAGCCCATTTCTTTGTTGCCCAAGAATATAAGGAAAAACCGACCATGAGCTGAAAGCGACAACTTTGCCTTTATAATTCTCCTTTTCATTCAGGTACTCCAAAATATTGGTATTCTTATTTACCAGTTCCTTGTTGGAATAAATCAGGGGGTCGCTATATCCGGTAAGTATTTCATTATATCCGGGATATGAAAATTTATACAAATTACTTACGTCTACATTATTGCCATACATTCTGTTACCCATTAACTGGCCCTGCTTTGCCAGTACATTCCAAAAAAAAGGCATCAGTTTTTTTCTTCGCTCATTTACATCTGTATCCCAATACTGCAATTTGGTAAGTAAGGTGTCGGCAGCGTATTTAGGATCACTTATTAAAGCGGAATCTGCACCTGAAAATATTTCCTGCCATCTGAATCCGTCTGTAGTGATAATGAAAATATTTTCGGACTGCTGCTTTTGCTGCGCAACGGATGTCAACGATAGTGACAAGAAAATAAAACTGATAAATTTTATCATGGGTTACTATGATTACGCAAAGCACCACTTTTAATGTAAACTCCTCTTTAAGCAATCATTATGTAAACGTTACGTTTCAATTGAAATAAAAAACGGACTCCTGTGGGAGTCCGTCTTAACTAACGCAAAAAAACTGCACTTGTAAACTAAACCAAACGCTGCTGTTTTTGAGTTGCAAAACCTGGAAAGGTTTCGCTTTTGACTGCTTGCTATATGAGAAATATTAAATTTTTACTGTTACTGCAATCCATCCGCTTCGTCCAACTCCATTAATACCACTTCCATGTGTACGGTAATCTTTATTGAATATATTCTGTAACCCAATATTAAAATTGAACACAGATAATTTAAACCCTGTGTACAAATTAACTATTTGCCAGCCCGCTGTGCCATTGATGCCGATTCGATTATCATCCTTATCCCCCTGCGCCAACCTGTTTTGCTTAGCTGCGAACATACACTCGGCAGCAGTAAACCAGTTTTTATTTTTGTAAGTGGCTGCAACTCTTCCGTTAAAAGGCGGTATACGGCGTAACGGCTCTTTCTTGCTCAGGCTTTGTCCATATGTATAAGTAATTCCACTGCTAAAGTACACATGCTTTGTTACCTCAGCGTTAAATTCAGTTTCAAATCCTTTAATAAATGCAGCTTCTGTGTTTTCTTTTTTATAAACAGGGTAGCCATTGATCACCTGTCCTTCTGCTTTTACCCTTGTGATAATATCAGACAAGTGCATATAATAAGCAGCAAATGTTGCGTTTATTTTTTTTGAAGAAAACTTATAGCCAATTTCTGTGTGTTGCGATTTTTCGGGATGTAAATCAGCAGTGGGTATTTCGTAACGAAAATCCACAATGCCCAATGTTCCCATATCATCAATATTAGGTGCCCTGTATCCGCTGCTGAATGAAATGTATGCAGATTGCTGCTTGTTAATACAATACAAAACAGCTGCATTACTTACTAAAGCTGAAGGGCTAATTTTTATATTGCCCAGGCTGGTATCAGTAATAGCAATATCAAATATATTGTAACGTAACCCTCCATCCACCAGCCATTTTCCCAGGTGGATATGATGCAGACTGTATACAGCATAATTGCCATATTTTGCACCGTTTGGATACAGACCTCTCTTTATGTCTGCAATATAGGTGAGTGTATTGATATCTTTTCTTGTACTGGACACTCTGTCGCGGTAAATTTCAATACCTGAATTAGCTGTCCATATTTTATTTAACACCGATACAATATCTGCCGTAATGCCCACTGTTGCAGTAGCATCCTTTTCTTTTCTTAAACTGGTACTACCATTTTTTAAACTGCTTCGGCCTTCTTTTCCCTGTTGAAAGGAAACGGTAAATTCAGTTTCTTTTAAAAGTGGAGTGCTGCCTTTTACATTTACTCTGGCATAAGTTAATAAACGCTGTTGAGGGTCCATTTCATTAAGTCTGAAATTTTCTAACCGAACTTTATGATAAACCGGTACATGTTCCTGTTGTAAAAACTGATTGGCCATAATTAATTCAATATTCTGCCTCAGTAAAATTTTTGCTTTAATATCAAAAGCCCATTCATTATACCCCGAAGGCGACTGTTTTCCGGTAGTATCACCACCAATAATATCACCGAAATTTCTTTTACTGATACCGGCTAATATGGCTAATTTTTGTCCACTGTAAGCCGCTTCCCCTCTTATTGTTTTCTCCATATCACCGGTCATGTATTTACTCATCAATTTTCCGGTAAACAAAGACTTTTGGTTGGTAAATTCCGGATTATTAGAAATTATATTTATAACTCCCCCTATAGCATCAGAGCCATACTGTACAGAGCCTGTTCCTTTTGCTACTTCTATTTTATTGATTGTATAAGCATCTATCGTATTCAGGTATTGATTAGGCCCGTAACGAAAGATGGAATTGTTTAATCGAATACCATCTGTTAATATCAAAAGCTGATTTCCGGTTACGCCTCTTACAAATGGTGATCCGCCTCCGTGATTGGTTTTTTGTACAAATACACCATTCATTGCCATCATGGCTTCGGGAGTAGTACGAAACTGATAGTCATCCATTGTTTTTCTGCCCAATACATTTACAGTAAAGGGCAATAACAATGATTCAGATTTTTTGCGGGTTGCAGTTACAACCAGTTCTTTTAATTTATTAGCAGAGTCAGCAACAACTGTTTGCTGCTGAGCAGCAATATTTGAAGAAATCATTAATGCAGCAACAATGACGAATAGTATATGTTTCATACAAATTAAGTTGTGCTGTTTATTTTTTAAACCCTTTTTTCATATCATCCACATCATCCATTTCGGGGCCCTGTAAAATTTTACGCCAGTCAATGCTGCGATGGTATTTCTGCATGGCTTTCTCTACATCAAAAACCCGCGGATCATGTTGTTCTAAAGTATAGGGTGTAAAATCTGGTGTGGCAGTAAAAAAATCCTGCAACAATGAAGCCGTAACATCATATTGATTTACATACGGTACATCCAGTATATTATAAATAGTTTTTAAGATAGCCCCAAAGTTAGCATGGGTATGACTAACATAGCCTTTTTTTACATAAGGTCCGGCCATCATTAAAACACTGCGGTGTGCATCAATATGATCAACTCCACCCTGCGGATCATCTTCAGTAATAATCACCAGCATATTTTTCCAGTATGGAGTACGGGAAAGAAAATGTAAAATTCTTCCTACTGCCAGATCATTATCTGCAACAAAAGAATTGCGTGAAGAATAGCCATCCTCAGGTCTGTTACCAGCCCCATGATCATTGGGCACCTGCATAGTAATTAATGAAGGCAATTTTTTATTGCCCTTGAGCCACATTTTAGTAAACTCGTCTTCAAACTGGTTCATCCTGAACTGGTCAGGTATATTCATGTTAAAACCTGCATAGTTATGACTGGTACGGGTGAACAAGGCTTTTTGCATAGGCACCATTACTGCATGTGCAGCACCTGTTGCAGTATCCATCCACTCTTCTCTTACATGAGCAGTTTCATTGGCTTCGCCAAAATTGTAAAAATTAATACCCTTTCTTTCCAAAGCTTCCCATAAACCGCCGGTTTCTGCATAATCTTCGGGATCCATACTTCCTGTAGAGCCCGGAAATCTTCTGCCTGGTGCTTTAGAAAAATACTTGGCTGTTTTATCCACGCTTGAATTGGCTTCCACCCATTCATTAGGTATTACGCCCATCATCCAGTGGTGACCATGAATTGAGGCATCACTGTCGCAATAAAAATTATCGCTGAATGAAAATTGTTTGGCTGCTTTATGATGATTGGGCGTGACTTTTAATTTTTTATTGCTAGCACGTAAAGAATCGGGTAATGTATATTCACAATCCACACCAAATCTTGCTAAAGTACTGTCGCCATTGGCATTTTTTAACTGGCCAAAAATTTCATCATAAGTTCTGTTTTCTTTGGTGATGTACACGATATATTTTATCGGACTTTGTCTTAATCCGGGCAATGCCGGTAACGGATTGCTGATATCATTTTTAACTGTTACCGCTTCAAATGTATTACTAATAGTTTGTGCTGTATATGCAGCTAATTCAGCTGCAGCGGGAATTTTAATTTTTTGAAAGCTCCCTAATTGGATATCGCCAATATAAGTACCCTGCGGCGGTGTTATAAATCCTGCACCCCCATTTGGTCCGGCACCCAAACCCCTGCAACTGATCACATACATTTCTTTTTCATCTGCAGATAGTTTTACTCTTGTGGGGCCCCAGCCTGCAGGTATTAATCCTTTGGTGGTTTTAGTAGCCACATCAATTACAGCAACGGCATTAAAGCCCAGTAATGCCACATACAAAGTTTTTTCATCCTTACTTAATGTAATGCCAAATGGCAATAAGCCTCTGTATTTGTCAATGCGTTTGTCAACAGTAATAGGAATATGTGCCAGAATTTTGTGATTTTTGTAATCTATCACGGCAATATTATCATTGGTGGCATTGGTAACATAGGCATAATTTTTTCCTACAGCAATTGAATTAGGACTGGCACCGCCCACCACTTCTGCATCCTCAATCATTTCGCCAATTTGATAGCCGGTCTTAAACTTATCAATAACTTTATTGCTGTGTAAATTAATCGTAAACACACTCATCGCTTCCGGTGAATTAGGATTGCCTACACCCGGAATTTGTTTTCCTTCAATTATTGTTCCTTCAATAGATGCTTTAGTATTATCTCCATAAGGATGATGTGGGATCATCATGGAATTATAATTAGCCGAGTCCATTCCTTTCACCAACGGATAGGCATAAGTGCCTACATTAGCAACAAATGCTGTTTGCTTATCTGCGCTTATGGCCAGGCCAAATGGCTGACGGCCTGCAGGAATAGATGCAGTAATTTTTTTTGACATCAGATCGTATCTCACCAGGCGAAAATTACCCCTGTCTAAAATCAGCAACTCATTATCATTTAGCAATAAGTCTGAGGTAAAACTGTCTTCAAAATCTTCGCCATCCACTTTTACATTTAATGATATAGAATCTACCCGCTGCATATTTTCTATATCGTAAACAATTACAGCACCGTTATCACCACCGCTTAAATACACTGTTTTAGAATTGGCTGCAAAAGCAACACCCAAAAACGAACCGTCTTTTAAAGGTGATGGTATAATTGTAGTTTGAAACGAGTCACTGGCAAATACATTTCCTGATACAGGTTCATGTGCCAACGGGGAATTGATTTTTTGATTATAGCTGGGTACTCTTATCTTCTGTAATGAGGCAATATCAATAATAGTAAATACCCCATTATGCAGGGTAACTGCTTTTTTTCCATTGGGTGATACCGCCATTCCAAATGGATCATTGGTAATGCGTATTAAACTGCCGGCGGGGGTAAGCCATCTGCCACTGGGCAATACAGAAATACCTTTTTCATTGATTGTTGCAAATTGATTTTTGCCGGGAACCTGTAAAGTGGTCACTGATTTTAATTGTGCAACAGCTGCAGTACCTGTAATAATTGCGGCTAACAGAAGTATTTGTTTTTTCATATTCGTGCTATAAGAATAGTAAAGATGATGATTTTATTAAAATAGTACTATGGAAATTAATAAAACACAGACGGAACTTATATAAGTTCCGTCTGTTAAAAAAATTATGATGTAATGAATTTCATTATTGAACTACCCACATCTTAGCATTGATATTATCATTACCACTATACTGGCTTTGTACTGCAGCTGTATTATTTACTTTATTGGTAGATAATTCAGATGAAGGGTATTGCCAGCGCAAAGGAATATTACCACTGTTACCAATACCAGGACCGGTTAAAAATGCAGGAACTCCTGTTCTGCGCCATTGGTAATACGCTTCAAAGCCTGAGTTGCGGCCAAAGCCCAGGTATTTTTGTAACAATATCTGATTTAAACCAGCTGTATTGTTACCTGCATATTTTACAGCAGTTTGGTTGAAGTAGTTGGCATAACTGAAATTTACAGTATAACTAACATAATCACCGGGGGCAGTACCTCTTAAAAAGCTAACGGTATTGTTTCCATCAGTAATGCCATAAAAAGCAAACATTGCTTTAATGCCTTTTTGATACCAGCTGTCTGCATCACCTGTAGCCCAGCCACGATTGATACCTTCGGCTATATTGAAGCACATTTCGGGATAGCCAATGATAAAGGTATTTTCTCCGGTTAAGCCATCATAATATCTTTTACGGCCAATTGGAGAATATAAACCTGCTACCACTTTGCCACCTAATGTACTCATGTCTTCGCCATTACCACCACCTACAAATGATTTGTAAGATGTATCCGGAAAGCCTAATGCTCTTGCAGGATCAGCCACTTTCATTGCACGCAGGTCATTTAAGGCAGACAGGTTATTTAACCAGGTTGCAGCTACGCATAAACGTAAAGCATCATTGCCATAGTTCTGACTGTTGTTAGGGTATTGATTGTATGCAGCATTATATACGTACTCCAGATTATCAGAGGAGCTTTCCATCAGCGGATACTTATTTGCATTAGTGATGGTTTCACTGAACTTTTGTTTGATACTTAAATCAGCATCTGTTTCCTTTTTACTCAAGTGAATCAGCAAACGTAATTTATAGGTATTCACAACTTTTTGCCATTGCTTTAACGCATCCAATGGTGTTTTTGCTCCGCTGCTTCTTTCCTGAAAATAAAAGTCTCCCAATAATGAAGTGGTAGAAGAGCTGATCAACCCTGCTAACTGTGTGTTAGCGTCTTCTAACAATTGTAAACTTTGTTTAAAAACTTCTTTCTGAGTATCATACTTAGGAGTGGTATTGTCTAAGCCTTTCATGGCTTCACTCATTGGCAGATCGCCCACTTTTAAAGTCATATTAATAAAGAAATACGCTTTAAAAAATTTAGCCAGTGCACTATATGGATTATTAGTAGTACCTGATGCTTTAGCAGCTTCTGTTTCCATTGCAACCACATCTCTTAAGTTACCATAATTTAATCCTGCAGCACCTGTCCAGTATTCGTTAGTGCCATAGTAAGTGTAAGAGGATAAAGTGAACTGACAGAATTTATCAGCATCGCCTCCCGGAAAAACAGGCATGGCGTTTTCAACACTTCTTAATAATAAATAGGCAGGTACACTTTGCGGTAAGTTTGGATTGGTAGCATACTCATCAAATTTTTTGCTGCATCCTGTACCAATAACAACTAGTGCCATTGCTGCAAGAATGATATATTTTACTTTTTTCATTATATAATTTTTAGTGATTTGTTTTTAGAAAACAATATTTAGATTAACACCATAACTTCTTGTGGTGGGTGTTTGTAAGTTTGGCTCCCTGCTGTTACCATCAGAGATATTTCTACCACTGTACTGATCCACATCAATATCATGAAAAGCAGATGGGAAGAAATACAAAAGGTTTCTGCCAACCAGTGACACATCAATTTTACTGATATAAGATTTCTTACCCAGGAATTTGGTAGGTAAAGAATAGGTTAGCACCACTTCTCTTAATTTGGCATAGGTTTTAGCAACTGAAGTATGTTCAAAGTTGTTGAAATAACTGCTCACATAATCCTGAATAAAACCCACTACACCTGCATTAGGTTTAAAATTTAATGCGCTCATGTTTGTAATAACCCCTGTTACCGGATCGTATGCTATTCCAGGACTTCCGGCTGCAAGTTGCACCCCTTCGCCTACATAAGAACCTTTAAAGCCCGGTGTTACAACAAAAGAATTGGTAGCAGCATTGTACACCACATTCTTAGCTTCTAAAGCACGGGCAGCACCTACAGCACCTTCTGCAGTTCCTGCATAACTTCCGCCTTCTGTTCCTTTTCTTTTTACATAATCCTGAACAATTCCACCTACTTTACCATCAAACTGGAAAGAAATACTGAATGTTTTATAAGTAAATTTGTTATTGATCGCCCAGCTAAAATCCACGTCACCATTACCCACGTATTGTGATTTTGGTAAATAAACAGGATAGCCTGCGCTGTTATTAATTACCT
The DNA here is from genome assembly GCA_037140275.1 of Ferruginibacter sp. Classification (GTDB taxonomy): domain Bacteria; phylum Bacteroidota; class Bacteroidia; order Chitinophagales; family Chitinophagaceae; genus Ferruginibacter. The sequence goes on from JBAXET010000001.1 coordinate 29,683, forward strand.
GTCCGTCAGAAGTTTTTGCAGTGATGTTAGCAAATAATTTATCTACCCTGTCGCCCTGATGAAACTGATAGTTTTCGAAGTTTGAAGGCAGATCTTTATATACTTCTTTATAAGTACTCCAGTTAACCAATACATCCCAACGCAGGTCTTTTTTCTGCATTGGCGTACCGTTTAATGATAATTCAACACCTGAAAGTTTAGTTTTAATTGCATTAGATGATAATGAATTTAAACCTGATGTTTGAGACAATGGAGAATTTACAATTCTTGGGCCATTAATATTTGAATAATAAGTAGCGCTAAATCCTAAACGGTTATTTAAAAAACGCATATCCAAACCTAACTCTGTACTGTTGGTTTTAGAAGATTGTACGTTTGGATCAATTTTATTACCAGGGGCAAAAGCACCTGTTTGGTTATTATATACAGTGGCTATACTATATGCCGGATCTGATAAACTGAAAGCCGGACCTCCATAAATAGTAACATATGGAGCGCCATAACCAAGTGGATATGCAGCAGGTCCTATATATCTTGCAACATCCGGAGCTTTAGCCGTAGCATAACTGGTTCTTAATTTTAAGAAGCTGATTGCTTTTGGCAGCTTTAAATAATCTGACAATACAGTGGCTACAGAAGCAGAAGGATAATAGTAAATATTATTTTCTTTACGTAATGCAGATGATTTATCCACCCTGCCCGATAAGTTTAATGACAAATAATTTTTAACATCCACACTGATAGAAGTGTACGCACTTAATACCAGCATTTTTGAATTATAACTATATGCTTTAGCCGGGTTTAATGAGTTAGAGAAAGCATATAAACCCGGTACATTTAAATAATCGGTAGTGGTAAAGCTTGAATTATAAGAAAAACTTCTGGCGTTAACGCCTGCTAATGCATCTACTTTCAGCAGTTCTTTTAATTTGCCGTTGTATTTTACAATACCTTCTACGTTATTGTCAATTAATGAACGCCTGTCTTCTCTATAATCGCCACGATTCGCTTCACGTCCGTAAGGGTGAGCAGAATAAGGTAGTTTTTCATTTCTTAATACATCATTGCCTGTAATATTACCACGAACTACAGCTTCTACATTCTTATTGGCTTTATAGGTCAATCCAATATTACCAAACATATCAGTTTTGTAATGTCCACGTAACCATTCATAACTCATAAACCATGGATTGTGGTAACGCTGGTATTCGGCAAAATTTGATTGCACCCCTTCTTTACCGGGCTGCCAGTAGTTACGGATATTAGCATCGTTAACACTCCAGTCTGCACCAGTCCAGATAGTCATACTGTAGATAACAGAGTTTGGTCCGTATTGTACATCCGGAATATTTGGAGTTGTCTGGCGATTATAATTTAATGCGCCGTCAATTTTAAATTTGCTACTCAAATCATAACTGGTATTTAAATTAAAATTGTAAATATTCAGTTTGGTATTAGGGATAATACCTTTTTGATTAGAATTAGATAATGACATCCTGATAGAAGAACGGTCATTAGCAGAACTGAAACTGATATTGTTAGTATTCAGTAAACCTGCCTGAATAAAATTTTTCATGTTATTAGCCCCTCTTGCTGTATAAGGAGAAGGGATTCTTTTACCTGTAACAGGATCAATAGGACTATCATACTGTGGAAGTAACTGACCATTTAAAGCAGGTCCCCATACATCATAATCACCATCATTAATTCCACCGCCTTTACCATCACCAAATGAATATTGAGAATAATCACCGCCGCCATATAAGGTTTGTGTTTTTGGCACAGCAATAAATCCTTTATCCATTTGCAGGCTGGAGTTTATTTCAATAGTATACCCCTTGGCATTTTTCTTACCTTTTTTAGTGGTAATTAAAATAGCACCGTTTTGAGCACGGCTGCCATATAATGCAGTTGCAGCTAAACCTTTTAATACGGTATAGCTTTCAATATCATCCGGACTGATGTTCCAGGTATCTGAAGTGATGGGCATACCATCCACAACATATAATGTAATGTTGCCGCCACGTAATGATACTGATGGCGCTGCAAGCATTTCTCTATTGATGGCCACATCAAGGCCTGCAACCTTGCCCACCAAACCATTTATGGGATTGGGTTCACGGGCTTTAACCAGATCTTGTCCTTTAATTTCCTGAACGGCATAACCCAGACGTTTGGTTTCTTTTTTAATACCCAATGCTGTTACCACTACTTCACTCATTGACTTGGTATCGTTTTCCATTTCAATGAACAATGCTGCAGTTGTTTCAATTGTTCTTTTTATAGTGATGAATCCTGCAGAAGAAAAAACAAGTATATCTCCTTTTTTAGCAGCTATAGAAAACATACCATCACCATCTGTGGTGGTGGCTTTTCCAGTACTTTCTATTGTTATGTTTACTCCCTGAATACCCTTGGTATCAGATTTGGTAATTACCCGGCCAGATATCAGTTGCTGAGCAAAACTGAATACCGGCAAAAGCATTAATAGTAATAATACTTTTGATTTTGACGGCATGATTTTTTTTGAATGCATGTAGCTTCGGTTTTTGGTGAATGTGCTTTTAGTTTTTGAGCTACGAAATTCAAATTGCCATGTGACCGAATAGTGAAGGAAAGATTAACAAAGGTTTACTTAAAGGTTAACAGAAAATTAAGTTAATGTAAACAAATTGTTTTTTGCTGTTTTTTAAAATCAGGAGTAATTTTTATATCCCTTATCCAATGCTGCAGTTCTCAATTTTGCTGCCGGATATAAGTATAGATATTGTAACAATAAAAAAGAATGGCTGTTTCTAAAAAAGAAACAGCCATTCGATTAAAATATTTGTATACTTAGTACCCGGGATTTTGATACATTTTTACAGGATCCAGTTTATACTCATTATATGGAATAGGAAAAAAATAATCCTTGGTTGTACAATTGGTTAAAGGCGAGTTGTCGTAATTGGCCTGTGATTTTTCATTCATATATGCTACCAGTTCAGTAGCGGTAAAAAATCGGGTAAGGTCGTGCCAGCGATGATGCTCAAAAGCAAGCTCAACCCTTCTTTCGTGCAGAATAGCGAGTTTTAAAGTTGGAAACTTTGCAGTATATGCAGGATTGCCCAGCATTGCAGCATAGTTGGGTACACCAGCTCTTGCCCTTACCATATCCAGATAGGAAATTGCAGTTGCATTATCTCCTAAATACATATTCACTTCTGCAAGATTTAAAATCACATCTGCATAACGAATCAGTATCCAGTCATTTCCACCATAGCCCAATGTACTTGCAGCTGCACTTGCATCACGGAATTTAGTGATGAAATAGGCTGATGTAGCCGGAGCTAATTTTGCAGAGTAATTAGTACGTACATCACCTGTTTCAAATTCATTCAGCAGATCTTTTGTAAGTAAACCGCCTGCGGCCTGTGAAACAAAAAGCGAATTGATAGTTTCGCCTTTAGCCTGGTTGGATCTTGCTAATGAAGAGGAATAGCTGGCATCGCCCTGTTTATATACAATCTGAAATATAATTTCGGCATTGGTAGATTTTTTAGTTACATCAAAAACATCTACGTAAGGAATATCAGATAAATTGGCAAATGTTTTCTGATTGAAACAAGCCAGTAAATAGGTTTTAGCAAAGTTTAAATTTTCTGTAGCTTTTGAAGCATCCAGATTTCTTGCCATGGTTAAATATACCTGTCCCAGTAATGCATTGGCTGCCTGCAAGGATACCCTTCCTTTATTAGCAGCAGTTTGAATCACCGGTAAATTACTTGCCACCGCATCTTTTAAATCAGCCACAATTTGTGTATACACCACATCTGCTTTTGCCCTGAACGTTAAAGCCGCAGCCTGCTCTGCGGAAGTCAATCTTTCTGTTACCAATGGCACATCCCCAAATTCTCTTACCAAATTAAAATACATATATGCTCTGATAAATTTCAGTTCAGCAATATATTGTGTTTTAGTACTCTCATTGGCAAAAGTAATTTTAGGAATGATAGACAAAATCATATTTGCTCTTGCAATTGGTACATATAATGCTGTCCAGTGACTTTGTAAATAACTGTTACTGGCAACAATTGAAAATGCTGTAAACTGAAATGGCTCACCATTGTTTGATTGATTGTCCGTTGTATTTACATCATCTGCACGGTCGTCTGTCCATAACTGTGCGCCTTCGCCCACACAGTTACTGCTTCTTAGTGCCTGATATACACCATATACGCCGGTGGTAATGTCAGTTTCGGTTTGATACCCATTATCCACTGCAACAGCATTTGGACTAAACTGTTCTAAATTAGATTTGCTGCAACTGCACAGAAAAAGAATTACAGCTGCAATGAAAGAAATTATTTTATACATAAATTTATTTTTATGATTTGCTGAATATTAAAATTGAACTTTTACACCTGCGCTGAAAGAACGAGCCAAAGGATATTTACCATAGTCTACGCCCGGTGTAAGGTTAGATCCGTTGTTAAAATCCACTTCCGGATTGTATCCCAGATATTTGGTAATGGTAAATGCATTATCAACAGCAGTGTACCATCTCAATCCGCTGATACCTAATTTTTTTGCAAATGTCAGCGAAGAAAGATCTATTCCAAAAGTAATGTTGGTACATCTGAAGAATGAACCATCCTGCAAATAATAATCAGACAAACGGGTGCTGTTACTTTGCGATCCTCCGCGTGATGCCCTGTATTCATGACCATTGCCAGGCATTGCTTCGCTTCTGTAACGATCATTTATTACTGCATACTGATTACCCGAACCCTCCATATTTCTGATATAATAATCCTGACCGTCAATTACTTTGTTGCCCTGAGCACCGTTAAATGAAGCGCTAAGTTCAAACATTTTATAATTCATGTTAACACCAAAGCCATAAGTGAATTTAGCATAAGGACTACCAATGATATCTTTATCAGCATCTGTTATAACGCCATCTCCATTTTTATCAACAAAATACAGATCGCCCGGATTTAATGGGGTGGTAGAATATGTGGAAATAGGGAAGCCCTGTACTTTATATCCGGAAGGAAATTTATTGCCATTAGATTTATATACCGCAAGATCTGCACTCACATTGGCCATATCTTTTTCTCTCACCATTCCGGCTACTCTTAATCCATAGAATGAACCAACAGGATCACCTTCTCTGGTTACATGAGTAATATAACTTCTTTCAGCACCATTGATTTGAATTTCGCTTGCACCACCCAGACTTATTACTTTATTTTTATTAGCAGTGACATTGCCACTGAAATTTAAATTAAAGTCTTTTGATTGAATGATCTTGGCATCTATCTGCAAATCAAAGCCCTTGTTTTGAATATTTGAATTATGCAGGTTAGTTAGTATTGAAGTAGCGCCTGTTAAAGAAGAAATGCTTTGATTATACAACAGATTATAAGATTTGCTGCTGTAATAGTTTACTATAAAAGACAAACGATTATTCAACACAGAAGCATCTGCACCAAAATTATATTGTGCAGTGGACTCCCAGCCTAATTTAGCATCTGTAATACCTCCTGCCCAAGTGGCATTGTACACCGTACCGCCAATAACGTAACCACCTGCACCGGTAAGATCCTGCTCATATCTGTAATTACCAATATTATTATTGCCGGTTAAGCCCCAGCTGGCGCGTAATTTAAGGCTAGAGTTTTTTCCCAGCCAATCATGATAAAAAGATTCGTTAGATACATTCCATCCTGCAGAAACAGAACCGAATTGCCCCCAGCGATTTTCAGGTCCAAAACGTGATGACGCATCAGAACGGAAAGATCCGGTTACAAAATACCTTCTGTCATAACTATATACCACCCTTGCCAAATACGACATTAATGTAGTGGTTGATTTACCTGAGTTAGATAGTCTTGAAAAATCCCCCGCTGTTGAACCGCCTGAAGTAATTTCAGGAACCAGGTCATTGGTAAAGTTTTTAACAGCTACTGCAATAATATCTGATTTAGTTTCCTGTGAGGTAGAACCAGCCAGTGCATCAATACTATGTTTACCAAATTGTTTTTTATAATTCAATGTAAATTCTGCCAATACATCCTGTATAGTCATAAACTGAGCAGATGCATTTGCTGCAAGTATTGATTGTGTTGACCCGGCTGGATTAATTCCACTGCTTAAATTTGTAGGATAATAATACTCATACTTTTCTGTATAGGTTTCTCCTCCTAAATTGATTTTAGCCGAAAGGTTTTTTATTATTTCATAAGTGCCATTCACATTATAGGTAGCTCTGGTTCCTTTACGATTAATCTTAACCCTTTGCGCCAAAGCCAATGGATTTTCGATGCCCTGAAATGCATATCCAAAACCATCTGTTTGTGCGCCTGCACCAACATTAGCCAATGCTAAACTTCCATCTGCATTATAAGCCGGAAAAATGGGCATATAAACCAGAGCTCCTAAAATAGGCCCCTGATTAAAACGTCCTTCCTGTACTTCACGGTTATTGTTATTGGTAACAAAAACGCTTGCAGATGTTTTTAATTTTTTAGTAACATCCGCATCAATGTTGGCTCTTAAATTAATTCTTCTTTGATAGGTACTGTTTAAAATCCCCGGCTGATCTAAATAACCTCCGCTGATTAAATATCTGGTACCTGCATTACCTCCTGAAAAAGAGAGATTATGCCTTTGTGCCAATGCATTGCCATACAACACATCCTGCCAATCGGTATTGTATTTTGGTGCTAATACTTTTTGTGATGCAAAATCATATAAATCTTTAATGATACTTACTGAACTTCCAGTTGCAGTTTGACCTGCTTTAGTATTACGTGTAGCATTATCATCTGAGTAAAATGCGTCATTCCAGGTTATACCTTTTGAAATTAAAATATCTTTGTAGTTGGCATTTCTTCCGCTTACAAACAAGTCTGCAAATTGTGCAGCATCTAATAATTTTACTTTGTTGGCCAGTTGCTGATTGCTTAGCTGATAATCATAGGTAAATTTACCTTTACCAATTCTTCCTCTTTTGGTTGTAATGATTACCACACCCGCAGAAGCACGTGAGCCGTAAATTGCAGCAGATGCTGCATCTTTCAAAATTTCTATAGATTCAATATCATCAGGATTAATAAAAATATCGTTACCTGATGTTGCCGGATTATATCCTCCGGTTGCATTACCACCATTACCCTGTCCCTGGCTGATATTTCCACCAATGGCATAACCGTCAATAACATATAATGGTTCTGAGCTGGCATTGATGGAACCAATACCACGCACCCGAATTTTTGCTCCGGAATAAGGTGCACCACTTACTTGTGATACCTGAACTCCGGCTACTTTACCTACTAATGCCTGACTTAAAGTTGGGCTTGATAAATTCAACTCTCTGGCTTTAACACTCGATAAAGCACCGGTTACATCGCTCTTGCGAAGACGCTGATATCCTATCGATACTTCATCTAATAGTTTAACATCTTCCTTCAATTTAATAGCAATGGAAGTGGATCCGGTCTTAACTTCCTGAGGCATATAACCTGCATAAGAAATAACTAGTGTAGTACCTTCTGTTACATCTAAAGTAAATCTGCCCTCAGCGTCTGTTACACTGCCTTTTTTACTGTTTTTTACAGTTACGTTTACACCTGACAGTGGTTTGTTATTTTCGTCGGTTATAATACCCGATACTTTAACTGTTGCCGCAACAGTTTTTTGAAACCCGGCTACAGCCGTTTCGGGTGAGCTTGACAACAGCCCAACCGCAATTGCCAGGCAGCATACCTGACTTAATTTTCTTACCGGCTTAAGGAAAGAAAATTGTAAAAATTTTTCTTGCATACTAGTCTTGATTTTATATTTTAAAATGTTTTTAATACTATTTTTCACAAGCAGGCAACTATAAGCAGTAAAATTTATTTATGTAACAAGGTCATTCCGGAAGTAATCAGGATTATTTACCATTTTACATTTACCCTATTCACATTATTTTTTCTGGAGGATGTTACTGCAATTCCAGTTTTGTACTGTTGGTTTAAAAAAGTAAACCCTTCCAATTCATCTGCACGGTCTACATCTACCGATTTAATAACCACTTGTTTTCCTGCGGCTACAGATTTTTCCAGATCCACATATGTAAACCGCCATCTTCTTCCTTCTATCTGATTTTGAATTAATACCAGACAACCCTTGTTGGCCATCCAATACAGATTTTGTACCCATGGGCTGCAGGTAAATTTTTTATACTGCACTCCTTTTTCTGATGTCTTTTTTGCTTTTGCCAAAGCAGCGGGATTATATAAGCGCACTTCATTTGCCTTATCACCATAATCGGCAGTAGCCACATACCATTTACTTTTATATTTTACATATTCGGGTCTGGTACCCTGAATACAGGTATCATCGTCAATAGTATTAATCAGATTGCCATCTAAAGTTCCGGTATGCTGTAAGCCCTTCCAGTCAACACAATAAATAACAGCACGCCATAATGTACCTGCTGCATTCAGGCGAATACTGTTTCCAATAAAAACCGGATTCTTGCCATGATAGGCAATTCCTGTTGGATGATTAATTACATCTGTATCATTAATCGTAAGCTTTATTTCTTTATGCTGATATACCAGACTGTCATTTTCAATTTTATAGGTTCTAATTATTCCTGCTTCTCTGTCACCATACAAAAAAATATTATCCCCTTGTTTAGATACACCCTGACAGGCACCCAACGAATCAACTGAATAACTTTGAGTAATATTCATGTCTGCATCAACTGTAAAAGATGGCAGCATTGCAATTAATACAATGAACAGTACAATAATTGCCCAGTCAGTAATTTTCATTCCATTAAGTTGTTTTATGAATACAGGCATTTTGCTTTTATAAATGGTTATTAAGGATCTATCGGTTCTGTTGGATTGATGTGTAAGGCTTCTATCAAAGGATAAAATTCTATTTCGGTTTCGCTCAACCGTACCCCATTTTTATAAGGCGCCTCATTCAATTCTTTTATACAACGTGCAATTAAAGTATTGCCAATCATATTGCTTTGCCCTTTAGTGGTGCAGGTAATTCCCGGTTTATCAAAGGGCATTCCGTAACGGAACATCAGGCGTGCAGTGTTTCGCATATTAGTGGTGGTATGCCTGGCGTGCGGATCTATAATGATGGCATTGGCCGGAATACCCAGCTTTTCTATCATGTATTGTTTCATTTCTGTAGCCTCACAAAATTTTGTTTTATAGGGATGTACTTTACCACCGGAAGTAACTATAAATGGAGCCAATCCTTTTTTATACTGAATTGCTGCAAGCCTGCAACGCAACATCCCTTCTGCACTTAATGCCACTTGTGGTTCGTCAGGACCCGCTCCCGGTATCATTATCACCGAATATTTATAACTCTGCCAATTGATATTTTTTATCCTGTCAGCTGCCGGTTTATTTTCGCCTTTAGCCATTGGTTCAAAATCAGCTGCCTGTTCTCTTTCATTCATTTCTAAAAAATGAAGTGCAAATGTTAGTGAGGGGTAAAAAAATAATTTATTTCCGTTACTTTCTACTGCTACCAGAGATGTGGTGTTATATAATAAACCAACATAGTTATATGGGTAGGTATTGGTATTGCGGGGGTCTTTGGTATTAAAGCTTATAGAATCTATTAAAGGATAATTGGGTTTATTACCTCCGGCATATACACCAATGCAAAAATTAATACCATTGGCATCCTGCTCCCAGGCTTTTAGCAACATTTCTTTTGGAGATATATTTTGAAATAGAACATAATAGCCGGATGGAACTAAATGATCCCTTACCAGTTTACCCAATGCATTTTGCGGCTGATACAAATCGTTTAATCTTTCACTTACTTTTTTTATTTCAGTTTCTGTGAACCGCATTCTGTTTAAATAACATAGACCGTCTCTGCCGCAATTCATCAGTCCGGCAGATAATGAATCGCTTTTTATTGTTGTAATACCCGCTAATATTTCATCGGCTTCCAGCAATTTTTTTACTTCCGGCAACTGCTGAAATAAAGTAAGTAAGTAATAATTTTTTGACTGAACAAAATTATTGCCTTTTATCAGTTGATATTTGGGATCGGGACTGTTTTTTTGTGAAAAAGAGGAAAGGGATATCAGGCAGCAAATCACCTGAAAATAAACGAAATAATACCTGCAATTTATTTTCGGAAACATAATTCATATTGATTTGAAACGCAAATCTATAAGCGGGTATAAGTTAAAGTTCCCCGAACAACATAAATAATAATATCATGTTGTAACTATAATAATTTAATAAGAATTTCATCATGATAACATAACAATTGAGTGTTTACTTTAAACAAATTTTAAAAAATATATTATGATCAGAATGGTAGTTTTTGACATGGCCGGAACAACAGTAAATGAAGACAATGTTGTTTACAAAACACTTCAAAAAGCAATTAATGAAGAAGGGTTTGATTTTACATTAAAGCAGGTGCTAGCTGAAGGTGCTGGAATGGAAAAATTGCAGGCCATAAAAAGTGTGTTAAAAGTTTTTGGTAATGTTGAAGATGATGCGGTGGCGTATAAGATCTATACCCGTTTTATCATTATGCTGGAAACTGCTTACGACACAATGGATATTCTGCCACAGGATAATGCTGCAGCAACTTTCAGAGAATTAAAAAACCGTAATATCCTGGTAGTGCTGAATACCGGATACAATTCTGCTACTGCCGAATCTCTTATTACAAAATTAGGCTGGACAAAAGGAGTAGAATTTGATGGGCTGGTAACTGCTTCCGATGTACAGCATAACAGGCCCGAGCCAGATATGATTTTACTGGCGATGGAACAATTTGATATTACTGATGCTGCTGAAGTAATTAAAATAGGCGACTCTACTATTGATATTGAAGAAGGCAGAAATGCAGGATGTGCCTTCAATGTTGGCATTACTACCGGTGCACATACAAGAGAACAATTAGAAACAGCAAATCCAAGTTTCATTTTAGAGAACCTGCTGCAACTGGTAGAAAAACTGGATATCATCTCAAATAACTAAAAATTACATTTCTCATTTATGGATAAAATATTATTTACTCCCGGGCCACTAACTACCAGTATGTCTGTAAAAGAAGCTATGTTACACGACTATGGTTCCCGGGATGATCTGTTCATCGGTATTATTAAAGAAATCAGGGAAGGGTTGCTGCAACTGGCCGGCGTATCCAAATCAGAAGGCTATGAAGCTGTAATTATGCAGGGCTCCGGAACTTTTGGAGTAGAATCTACTATATCATCTGCAATACCTAGTAACGGGAAATTACTTGTACTGATTAATGGCGCTTACGGAGAAAGAATTGCCCATATTGCTGCAATACACAACATACCTTTTGAAACACTGACTTGTGAAGAAAATGACACTCCTGATCTTGAAAAAACAGAGCAGTTATTAGCCAGCGGAGAATTTACACATATGGTAATTGTACACTGCGAAACCACCACCGGCATTTTTAATCCCATTGAAATATTTGGCAGCATCGCAAAAAAATATGGCGTTATTTATATCGTTGATTCCATGAGTGCGTTTGGCGCTGTACCATTCAATATGGCTTACTGCAATATCGATTTTTTAATCTCGTCTTCTAATAAATGTATAGAAGGTACGCCAGGCTTTTCGTTTATACTTGCTAAAAACAGTTCACTTCTTAACTGCAAAGGACAGGCAGATACATTAGTATTAGATTTGTATGCTCAATGGGAAGGATTAGAAAAAGATGGTCAGTTTAGGTTTACACCTCCAATTCAGGTTTTACTTTCATTTAGGCAGGCACTTACAGAGCTGTACAAAGAAGGCGGGGTACAGGGAAGATCTGAAAGGTATATTTCTAATTTTAAAATTTTAAAATCAGGTATGCGTGCATTAGGTTTCATCGAATACCTTGATGCCGATAAACAAGGCTATATTATTAATACCTATCATTATCCCGAAAATGCATCCTTCGATTTCAAAAAATTCTATAACGAACTTAACCAGCTTGGTTTTGTAATTTATCCGGGGAAACTTTCTAAAGCAAACTGCTTTAGAATTGGGAATATAGGCAGGCTTTTTCCGGATGATATTGAGCGACTTTTGGTGGCAATCAACAGTGTGAAAGTGAATATGGGATTTTAATGTGATTGCAAATTTATTATTGTATACAATACAGAAGGGGGTGATTAATCATCCCCTTCTGTATTTTTAATAGGTTGTACAAATGCAGCACGAACCGGAACCGGCACTTTTGCATTTTCGCCCTTAATACTTTTCCATACCATAGCGTTCATCAGTTCATCAGAAACACGATCTATCTCCGAAAAATTTAGTCCCTTAGCCATGGCTGCCAACTTGGTGCCTCCCGGATTAACATCATTTAAATTCACCGTAACAGGAAGACTTTTAAAAGCGGTATTATCCGGAGTTTTACTGAAAGAACGCCACATAGGAGTAGCTGATGCATCATACTGGCTCATTGGCGGAAGTCCGAGAATAAGTTCGATGGTACGCAGCATGGATGAAGACGAATACATGGTATGATCAACAAAATTACGTTTAACATAGCCGCCGGCCAGATAAGCTGTAGTGCGATGTGCATCCACATGATCGGGTCCATTTTGTGCATCATCTTCTGCAATGAATATTACAGTATTTTCCCAAATAGCACTCTTGCTTAAATACTCCACCATCATACCAATAGCAAGATCATTATCTGCCACATGTGCAAAAGGAGTTGGTCTTCCTGCAGCCGTTCCTTCTGTATGATCACTTAACATCCTAAAAGTATTGAGCCGGGGCAATGCATTTATTTTAAGTAATGAATCAAAGTCATTTTTCCACATGCGAAAACGGGTGGTGTCCGTATCCCTTAAATCACCTGTAGGATAAGCTGCAGCAAAATGATCTTTTAATACCGGAATCCTTGGTGTGTTATTGCCATTTACAAATTCACCATAAGTACGATAGCTTACATTAAAACGGTTGGCCTGATCCCAGATATATAATTTATTGAGGCCGGTTTCACCAATGGCACCTTTACCTCTTCCTCCATAACTGGTGGGCCAGTTTTTTTCCATATAATCCGTTGCATAGGCACCCAAACACCAGTTATGACCATCAGCACTTACTTCACCATCAACATAAAAATTATCAAGCAATACAAAATTATCCACCAGTGAATGATGATTAGGCGTGATATTTCGTCCAAATAAAAGCAGGCTGGTATCCCCATTTCCCTTGGGCATATCTGATAATACCTGATCGTAAGTACGGTTTTCTTTAATAATATAAAATACATATTTAATGGGCGATGAGTCTCCTATTTTACGGGGAATAGGGTTTCCTTCTTCTCCATTAGCAATTGATTCCTGCTCCTGATTATATGGGGTATTGTGATACACTGCTTGTGAGTACACTGCTAATGCAGCAACATCCGGCAAAGGAATAATACTTAAAGTGCCAGTAAATAAACCTCCGATATATTGTACTTGTTTAGGCTGGGATGTATCACCTGCATGAAGCAAAACGGCTTGCTTTTTAGCAATAGGATTTGGACCATTTGGATTGGCCAATGAAGAAAATCCTTTTCCATTGGCTACAAATAATTTATTATCAATTACCCTCACTGTAGTAGGATACCATCCTGTAGGAACAAATCCAAGCGAATGGCTGTATCCCGGTTTACTTACATCAAAAACTGCCAGACAGTTATTATCGGCATTAGCCACATACAATGTTTTATCGTTATTGCTTAAAGCAACAGAATTACTTGTAGTGCCACTCAGCTTTGTTGGATAAACAGCTGTATTAAGGGTTTCCAATACTTTTGATTTTTTTAAATCAATTACTGAAACTGTGTTGTCATTTGCATTGGTAACATACAGATACCGGCCATTACGGGAAAGACAAAGATCATTGGGGTTATCTCCTACTTCGATAGAATCAGTAATTGTATTTTTTCTGGTATCAAATGTTACTACTTTATCGCTTCCCCAAAGGCTGATGTATAATTTAGACTGATCATTTGATAAAAGGCAGGTATATGCTTCTGTGCCCAATTCAATTTTATTTTGAATAGCTTTTGTTTTTAAATCAATCAGGTAAAGGCTGTTATCCTGTTTGGTTACAACATACATAATGCCTTTCTTATCATCAATTGCCAGCCCTGTGGGAGAAATAGCGGGCGCATTTTTTTGTTTACTCCAAATACTACCTAGTCTGAAGGTATCACTGGCAATTAATTTATTATTAGTTATAGCATAACGCAGAATCCAGTTATTATCGCCCCCGGAAACATATAACGATTGTTCATCTGCACTGAATGTCAGACCACCCCAGGCTTTACCAATCACCAGTTTATCTAATTCAATATCATTCTTTGCATCCAGTAATTGAATAGATTGAACACTTTGACCGTTGTTGGTAACTGCAGCATAACGATGCTGCTTACTTACTGCAATATTTAAAGGAAGGTCACCCAATGGAAGGCTTTTGCCTACAGGCGTTAAAGACCATCCATTAGGGAGTGTTACTCTTTTTTGCTCAATAGAATTAAGATCCTGTGCCTGTAAAAAGTTAAACGTCAATAACAGGGAGAAAAAAGATAGTATTTTATTCGGTGCCATAATTTTAAGTTTATCAATTCCACTAAAACCTGAAATTAGGGAAGAATAAAATTCTTTTACGCAATCAGAAATTATTTCTTCATTATCATTTTAATTACGGTTAAACTCTTTTACTACCCTGCTGGTGTTTGTTATTTTTAAATAAACTACAGGAATGTAGAAATAGTAAAATGATACATTGAAAATTACAGCACAGTAAGTTGTACCTATTTTTTTGTAAAATATTTAAGGGATAACCAGGAAAGCGGTACCAGTAATGCAGCAAGAATAAAAAAAGAGGTATAATTTGTTTGGGTGAGCACCGGCACCATCCAGGTAGTGATCAGTATTCCCAATACAGCTGCAGTGCCACCCATTCCGGCAACGGTACCTACATTTTTTCCATTAAACAGATCGGATGGTATGGTTTGAATGTTGCCAATAAAAAACTGAAATCCAAAAAGTGTGATACTGATTAAGCCAATAGTAATTTCCGGCTGATCTTTTAAATGATTAAGCAGCAACACAATTACAATTAATGAAATCAGCATGATTATACTGCCGATTGTAATGGCATTTTTTCTTGCAGTAACTGCATTAACTCCTTTTTTTATTTGCCTGGAGGAATAAAAGCCCCCTATTAAACTGCCTAAAGCAGCTAATAAATAAGGGAACCAGGCAAAAGCACCTATTTGTTTTATATCAAAAGCAAATTGTTCTTTTAAAAATGTAGGCAGCCATGTTACAAATAACCACCAAACAGGATCTATAAAAAAACGGGGGGAAATAACAGCCCATGTATTTTTAAAGGCCAGTAATTCTTTCCAGGTATAAACTTTAATTGTTTCAGCATTTTTTTCCTTTGCGGCAGTAGTTTCTGTAATATAGTCCTGTTCCTTTTTGGTTATCCAGGGATGTTTATCCGGAGTGGATTTATTAATAATCAACCAGGGAATCAGCCATACTAATCCTAACAGGGCAATACTTGCAAAAGTGCCTTGCCAGCCAATCAACAGATATAATGATGCAATAATTGGCGCACTTACTACCGAACCCAATGATGCACCTGCCCCAAAAATACCCTGTGCTATAGCCCGTTCTTTTGGAGGAAACCATTCTGCATTACTTTTGGTGGCACCCGGCCAATTACCTGCTTCGCTGATGCCCAGTAAAAAACGAAAAATACTAAAAGAAGAAATACCTTTTGCCAGCGCATGAAGTGCAATAGATATACTCCATGCCGCAATAGAATACGCCATTCCCAGTCTTGTGCCAATCGCATCCATCATTTTGCCGGTTACCGTTTGCCCTATAGCATAAGCAATCATAAAAAAAGTGGTAAGTAAGGCTAATGCATTTTTATTATCCGCATCGGCAATGCCAAAATCTTTATAAATATAGGGCCACATAATATTGATGGCACTGCGGTCAATATAATTGATCACAGTGGCTAACCCAATCAGGGTAATGATCCACCAGCGGAGGCCTGTAATTTTCATTATTTTTATTATTATTATTTAAGAGAAGCTATGGGCTGGGGATCCATATCCGTAAACTCTTTATTTTCTCCTGCCATACCCCATATAAAACCATAACTGGCAGTACCAACACCAAAGTGCATGCTCCATGGAGCAGAGATGGCCACTTCATTATTGGCAATTACCAAATGCCTTGTTTCCTGCGGCTCTCCCATAAAATGCATTACTCTTTGAGCAGCATCTATATCAAAATAAAAATAGGCTTCCATGCGGCGGGTATGCGTATGCGGTGGAACTGAATTCCAAACACTCCCCGCCTCCAGCGTTGTTAAGCCCATCACTAACTGACAACTTTGAATACCATCATTGTGAATGTACTTATAAATGGTTCTTTTATTTGAAGTGGATATATCTCCTAAATTAACCGGAGCCGCTTCAGCTTTAGTCATCATCCTGTTTGGATAAGTATGATGTGCCGGAAGCGACAGTATATAAAAATATGCCGGTGTGTCTGCTGCATTGCTGCTAAAACTTACTTCTTTGGTTCCTTTTCCCAGATACACACATTCCAGCTTATCTATTTCATAAGTATGCCCATCTGCAGTTACGGTTCCTTTTCCTCCCACATTAATAATACCCATTTCTCTTCTTTCTAAAAAGAAATTTGCCTTCAGTTCATCTTCGTTAGGTAAACTGATGGCTGCAACGGTGGGCACTGCCCCTCCTATTATTAAACGATCAAAATGGGAATATACCAATTCAATTTTTCCGGGTTGCATTAAGTTTTGCACTAAAAAATTGTCACGCAGTTGCTGCGTATTCATCTGGCTGGTTTCTTTCGGGCTATTTTGAAATCTGATTTGCATTTTTTTAAGTATTAGGTTTAAATATTTAGTTGTAATAAATTTTATCTGGCCATCCATCCTCCATCTACAGTAATGATAGTACCATTGATATAATCTGAAGCCGGTGAAGAAAGGAATACATAGGCACCCGTTAAGTCGGATGTTAGTCCCCAGCGATTGGCGGGTATTCTTGCCAGGATAGCTTCACTTCTTTCAACATCTGCTCTTAGCGCTGTAGTATTATTGGTAGCAATATATCCAGGGGCCACACCATTTACTGTAATACCATGTGGTGCCCATTCGTTAGCAAATGCTTTTAATAAGGAAGCTATGGCTCCTTTACTTGCTGCATATCCCGGAACATTGATGCCTCCCTGAAAACTTAATAATGAACAGGTGAATATAATCTTGCCATATTTTTCTGCTATCATTCTTTTACCCAACTCCCTGGTGATAATGAATTGAGCATTCAAATTGATATCTATAATGGTATCCCAATATTCATCTGAGTGGGTAGCAGCCGGCTCTCTCATGATATGCCCAGCGTTGTTAATGATGATATCAATTTTAGGATGATCTGATTTTACTTTATTTAAAAAAGTAT
This sequence comes from Ferruginibacter sp., assembly GCA_037140275.1. Classification (GTDB taxonomy): domain Bacteria; phylum Bacteroidota; class Bacteroidia; order Chitinophagales; family Chitinophagaceae; genus Ferruginibacter. Next base: position 47,206 of record JBAXET010000001.1, read on the forward strand.
ATAAAGATGCTCTGTTAGAAAAATCTGCCTGATAGGGATAAAAATTTTTTCCTGCAGCTTCAATAGCTTTTGCTACCTCACTTCCGGTATCGGGTAAATTATTTGCTACGCCAATAATATCAGCGCCTGATTGTGCCAGCTCTATGGCAATATCCATTCCAATGCCACTGCTGCAGCCGGTAACTAATGCGATTTTCTGGTCTACTCTAAAATTTAACATGTATGTTGTTTTGGTTTTTATATGCCACTTATAATAAGTTGATCAGCAGCTGATCAAAATCTGAAGCGTTTTTCTTTATTACTCCTTTGCAGGTAGTGCAATTATATTTTGCTGCTGCTTTCCATATACATTGATAGGCGTTATTCATAGTAAATGGCTTTATCTCCTGATACCTCCATTTTGTATTGTCGGCCCAAAATGGCAAAATTGCTGCATACCCCTTTTCTAAAGATTTCTTCGACTGGGTTTGCACTGTCCACAAATTGGTATCTGTAGTTTCTGATAATTGTGCAATAATGGTAAAAGCATCTAAAATAAAAGTGGAATAATGCATTGATGTAGTTCTGGCTAATTCCAATGGAAAAAATCCATTGGCATCCATTTGTACATCTAATCTGTTTATTGCCCGCTGTACTATTTTATTTGCCATTGCTTTGTCTTCAATAAAATTGGCAATGGCTAAACTTGTTGCATCAAACCATACGCCATGATTATTTTTTGCATCTCTTTCATCTATGCCTATTTTGCTGGTTTCCATCCAGGTTAAAAACTGGCTCATCCATTTCTTTAGTTTCTTTTGCTTGCCTTCTTTAAAATTTTCTGAATGCTGTAATAATGTAACGCCGTCTATTAAAAAAATAAAATGCCTTACTTCTATTAGTCCTTCAGCCCTGCCTTCAGTAACTCCTTTAACCGCCTGTCCAAAATTTAAATTCGGATGCATTGCTGTAGCAGAATCAAGGAACCATACTTTTATTAATTTACCGGCATGCTTTGCATATTCCTCATTGCCTGAAAAATAGTAGGCTAGCGAAAGGTTATAAATATTTTCGCAAAGCCTTGGCATATTTTCTTTATCGGGATAATTTTTTATTTCAGGATTTACTTCTCCATCTTTTCTAATATAGGGTAAGCCATCTGCTTTTGAAGGATCGGGCCACCAATAAGGCGCAATACTCATATAATCATGCTTATCGCCGCTTGGAGGCAAATCAGTTTTGTCCATCACACTCACGGCTTTATATTTTAAAGCCTTGTCAGCATCTTTTATCAACTGCTCATAAGCGGGCATTACAGCAGCATCTTTTGCTATTATTTTTGCTTTGCTTTCGGCAAGAATTTTAAAGTCAAGCTTTACCATATCCGACTTGGATAATTCTGCTTTTTGTGCATTAATCAGCAGTGTAAAACAAATCATCAACACTGCCAGTACTGTTTTTTTCATTGTATTTTTTTTAAACCTACTATTTATTAATTTGAACCACTGCAATAGCTTCTATTTCTATTAATTTATCTTTTGCTGCCAATACAGCAACTCCAATTGCTGTGCTTGCAGGCATATTGGTATCTCCCAAAACTTCCTTTCTTACTTTTCTGAAAATATTCATCTTCTCTTCCGTATAGTTTGGAATATAGATATTCGTTTTTACGATGTCTTTAAAGCTTGCTCCGGCTTTTTCCAGTACTAGTCGGATGTTCTCAAATGTTGAACGGGTTTGCGCTTCAAAATCGGCTCCATCCCCCGTTAAGCCTGCAACATAAATGGTTCGGATTGTGCCATGAGTTACACTTACTGCTTTTGAATAACTTGGGCCCGAATCAAAATATGTTTTAGTTACAGTTCTTTGAATGTTATTATCACAAGAACCCATAAATAGCATTGCCAAAAATCCAATACATATTTGTTTCATGTGCTGCTGTTTAATCGCCATCGGCCTGGTTTATTTCCTTCTTTTTTTTGTCTTTCTTTTCTTTTTTGTCGTCACTGTTTTCCTCATTTTTTTTTGCTTCTCTTGCTTTAATTTTTGCCCCATGCCTGCCGCTTCCATCTGCATCATCTACAATTCCACCTGCAGGATTTAATTTATCTAATACTTGTTTTAAACGACCATAAGCCTCCATGGCTTCTTTATTATCGGTATAGTTAGTCATGAGTTTTTCTTCAAAAGGTGAATTTGTCATGTCAAACAATTCATTTTCTCTGTTCAACTTCCATCTTCCGTCTCTTACATACCATTTATTGCCTAACTCACAAAAAATCCAATCGCGGGGATTTCCTTTTTGTCCTACTAATTGAGGTAAAAAACTACGTCCATCCAAAATATTTTTTGTTGGTAATGCAGCACCTGCAACAGCTGCAAAAGTGGGTAACAAATCGCTTGCGTCAATTAATGTTGTAGAAACTTGATTAGGAGCTATAACGCCGGGCCAGTTTGCTAAAGTTGGAACCAATCCCCCGCACTCTAACATTTCACCTTTTTTACCTGAAAGTTTTTTGCCGCCAATAGTACCTCGTTTGGCATATACCCCTGCGGTACCATTATCACCCATAAATACGATTAAAGTATTGTCGCGTAAATGCAGGCTATCCAAGGTTTTTAAAAGTTTACCTACCAGCTTATCCATATAAGCAATGTTATCGGCGTATAAATCACTGCCCGGTTTACTTTCAGGAGTGGGTTGTATTTGTCCATGAACTTCTACCAACGAATAATATAAAAAGAAAGGTTTAGTCTTGTTATCAGATAACCATTTAACCATATGGTTATGCATAAGATCTGGCATATAGTTGGATCCTAATTCTTTGTCAACTCCATTTTCTGTATATATTTCTGCTTTAGCTTTTTCTTTACTCCAGTATACACCACTTCCTTTAAAACGGATATAATCGTCGAAGCCAAAGTCGGAGGGATTTAAAGGCAGCTGCCCCCATTTACCTGTCATAGAAGTTACATAACCTGCCGACTTTAAAACGGTGGGAATCATCACTTCCTCAGATGGTTTTAAATTGCCGCACATATCCTGATTTACTGCACCTGTACGAAAGGCATACCGGCCAGTAAGGATTAAAGCACGTGAAGGACCACATAGGGGTGCGGTATATGAATGTTGAAAGCGGATACCGTTTTTAGCCAGTTGATCAATATTTGGCGTATGATTACTATCCGATCCATAAGCACTCACATCCCCTATTCCCAAATCATCGGCAAGAATATAAATGATGTTTGGTTTAGCTGGTAATGCTTTTACTCCTTTTGTTTGCACTACATGTTCTGTTGCTGAAACTGTTTTAGTTTTTTTGCTTTTTTGAGCTGTAGCATACTGCAAAGAAGTAAGCATCACTAAACTGAATAATATTTTTTTCATATCAGGAATTGTTTAACTTATTTAATTTCATTTTTAATAGTCTTTCTTAATAACCCAATTCACCCCAACATCATTTTTATTTAATTTCCATTTTGGATCAAACTGAGTAACCTCTTTTTCGGTGAGCTTTATTTGATGAATGGATAATCTTTGATTAATAGTATCGATAATGGAGGCATTTGCAGAAATAGTAGCAAAGTAAAAGCCATTTTTCTGCTCAACTGTATTTTTATTTAAAAACGAAAACCCATCAAGATTGACAGTGCCATTTGTATAATAATTATTTTTACAAACTGAATAAGTCACCGGCTCTGTTTCTACCGCAACTTTATTATTTCCTAAAGCTTGAATAATGAAATTATTTACAATGCAAAGATTTTGGGGCACTGTAAAAGGGAGGCCTTTACTCTTATTGCCGTAACCGATTTTAAAAACAGGTGTTTCACAATTAACCATTGTATTGAAAGCCACAATAGCGTTGTCGGCCGGATAATACCCGTTTAATGGCGATCCCAGTAATCCGCTCATGATAACAATACCTGCTTTTGAAGGATCTTTATCACTTCCCTCTGCATTAACAATATAATTATTAAAAACAGTTTGATTGGCATTAATAATTCTGATACCACCGCTGGTATTACGACCATTTTTGCCATTAAAATAATTGCCGTAAACAAAACATTTTTGGCCATGGCGCAATACCATTTGTCCATCATTGCTGATAAAAGTATTGAACCTGTAAATATTATCCCAGCTTTTATTACTGATCACTTCTGCTTCCAGCCGGTGATCTTCAAAATAGTTGTATTCTATTATATTAAAGCCATGGGTAAAGGAGGTAAAGCTATCGCCTATACGCATGTCTTCTCCTCCATTATCAGTGGGCAAAGTACGATAGCCAAAATAATTGTGGTGTATGTGATGATAGGTGGAAGCTGCCATATCGCTGCCATCCACATAGCCTACTTCTTTTTTATACCGCACCACTAAATATGGCCCCTGATTGGTTTTACCCAAAAAATAACAATGATCTACTTCATTAAATGTGCCTTGCACACTTATCCAGTTATTATTAACCATAACATCAATTGGAGTATAATTGATAACGGCACAATTGGTAATGCGGCAATGTATTGCGTTAACGCTAAACGATAGTACATCCCCTTTATCTAATGTTGAAGTACCCTGATACAAAAATCCTGTTGCCTGCAAACCAGTACCATCAAGTAATAGTTGCGAACTGCCTGTAAAAATTACTTTACCCGGTGTTTCTGCTTTAAGATAAATTGAGTTTGCCAATGTACCTTTTGATGCCGGGTTAAAATCAATTTTAACATCTGCATAAACCCCATTTTTCCATACTATTATATCTCCTGCATTAATTTTTTTCATTAACAGATTAAATTGCTGAACATCATTTACAGTGTATTGCTCAGCTTTTGGCCGAAACCAAAAAGCTGTAATGCATACAATCACTATCGCTAATTTCTTTTTCATGTAACCTTTTACAATAATTTATTTAGTTATTTTCCAGGGCCATGGTTTTGCTTTTGTTCTCAATGCCTCTTTCTCCCATAATGCTGATAATGCTTTCACTTTTTCAGGAAATTGTAATGCCAAATTATTTGTTTCACTTGGATCATTTTCCATGTTGTACAATTCCCAATTATTTTCATCCGCTGCAGTAAAATTTTTATTTTTAAGCGTTTTTGAAACCAATTTCCAATTGCCAGCACGCAAAGCTCTGTTGCCCTCATGTTCCCAAAAAATGAAATTTCGTTTTACTGGTTTGTTGGTAAAAGCTGGCAATAAACTTTTCCCTTCAGCAGGTTGAACAGCATTATTATTAAATTCTTGGGGGTAATTAATACCGGCAATATCAATACAGGTTGCCATAATATCTATTAAATGCCCGGGTTGGTTGCGTAGTTGCCCTTTGGCTTTTATTCCTTTTGGCCACTGAATAATTAAAGGTGTTGCAATACCGCCTTCATGCGTCCAATGCTTGTACATACTGAATGGGGTATTACTAACATTAGCCCATTCTACACCATAAGTAACCCAGGTATTGGCATTACCCGGCATTACGCCTTTGCCACTTCTTAAAAATTCACCAGTTCTGGTATACACTGGTTTTTTTCCTGTAAAAATGGAGTCGTATGCATATGGGTGTATTTTTTTCTGTTCTTCTGTTAAAGCCTTTTCAGGCTGATCAGAATCCAATGGCTCTGCACAACCACCATTATCATGCATATAAAATATAATGGTATTTTCCAATTCGCCTTTTTGCTCCAACACCGAAATTATTTTTCCTATTCCCTGGTCCATAATATCAATCATGGCTGCATATACTTCCATTTTTTTAACCTGCCATGCTTTCATCGGCTCATCCTTCCATTCAGGAATATCAACGCCTTTTTTTGTTAATACTGCATTGCTGCTGATGATGCCGAGCATTTTTAATTTTTCAAAACGTTGCTGCCGTATTGCATCCCAACCCTTATCATACATGCCCTTATATTTCTGAACAATACTGTCGGGGGCATGCAAAGGCCAATGTGCTGCGGTATAAGCGATATAAAAAAAGAAAGGTTTTCCCTTTGGATTTTCATTTATGAATTTTATAGCGGTATCTGTTATGGCGTTGGTATAGTAAAAATTTTTGGGTGCTGCAATAAAGGTATTATTGCTGATGAGTGTACCGGGATCATAATAACTTCCCGAACCATTTAATGTTCCAAAATAGCGTTGAAATCCACGTTGGCAGGGCCAGTTGGATGTATCGCCATCTCTTGTGATGCTTTTTGCTATATGCCATTTGCCTGTCATATAAGTTGCATACCCTGCCTGCTGAAAAACTTCAGCCATAGTAACTGCATTCTTACTCAGATCATCTGTATAACCGGGCTCCTTAAAATTTTCAGTTGATAAATGCCCCATGCCTGCCTGGTGCGGATATAAACCTGTTAGCAAAGATGCCCGTGAAGGGCTACATCTTGCTGTGTTATAGAAATGTGTAAAAGACAATCCATTTGCCGCTAATTTATCAATATTAGGTGTTCTTATTTCAGAACCATAACAACCAATATCCGAAAAGCCCATATCATCTGTTAGTATCACAATTAAGTTCGGCTTCTTTTCCTTTTGTGAAAAAACTGATGCAGCAATAAAAATAGTACAAATAAAAAAAGTACACATTCCCTTTATATAGAGGGATTGGGCTCCATTATTTATTTTATTTTTAAAATCAGTCATTCTCAATTATATTTTATTTCAAGCTTTTACTTATCTGCCACGCACCTAAAACCCAAATGCTCCATTCCCGAATCTTCTGAAGTCTTCATTCGGGCTGCCACCCTATAGCCACTGCAATAGGAATCATTACATAAAAAACTTCCTCCCCTGATTACCCTTTTTTTAGCCAGTGGTTCATCGGGATCAAAACTTTTTATTGGTCCTTTTGGCTGTATTGCTGTTCCGGATTTATTCAATTGGTCGTAATAAGTATTATTATATAAATCTGCACACCATTCCCAAACATTTCCGGCCACATCATATAAACCATATCCATTGGGTGCAAAAGATTTTACCGGGGCAGCTCCAAAAAAACCATCTTTTGTTTCATTTTTGTTTGGAAAACTTCCCTGCCAGTAGTTACACTTTATACTTCCGGAATCTACCTGTTCATTTCCCCAGGCATAAATATTATTTTGTAAGCCTCCCCTTGCAGCATATTCCCACTCTGCTTCTGTAGGCAATCTTTTTCCTGCCCATTTACAATAGGCAATTGCATCAAACCAGCTGATGTGAATAACAGGAAATTTTTCTTTTCCAATGATATCACTACCTGCTCCTTTTGGATGTTTCCAGTTGGCACCATGCATCCAATTCCACCACTGACTGTAATCGCGTAAATCAACGGTTGCTGCAGTTGGAACAAATACAAGTGAAGCAGCTTTTAATATTTCAGCAGAGGGTTTGGCTGTGCCTGCGGGTAATTGTTTTTTCAGCTCTTCCCATTTCACATCTTTTTCAGCAGTGGTAATATATCCGGTTGCTTTTACAAAAGCAGCAAACTGTTCATTGGTAACTTCTGTGGCATCCATATAAAAGCCCTTTACTGTTACCTGATGTTTAGGATATTCGTCCATACGGCCCTGCTCACTATCTGCACCCATACTAAATGTGCCTCCCTCAATCCAAACCATTCCACTATAACTTACTTTAGTTTTACCTGCGGATGATGATAACGAAGTAGTATTTTTTTTAAGTGAGGTAAATCGGTCAGGCAGTTTTGATGTACAGCAAGATTTGTTGATATTGGTTGCACTATCTTTTACCACCCGCTTTGGTATAGCCGGCTGTTGAGCATTTGCGGTAAATGAAACTACCCAAAAAAAAGAATAAAAAATATATCTGCTTGCCATTTTCATTTTTAAAATCTTACTTCACCTGTGATTGTAAAAATGCCATCATTTTTGCATTCATCATTTTAGTTATAGCTGCATAATTTTTTTCCTTTGCCACGTTTACAGTTTCTAAAGGATCTTTTTTATAGTCATACAATTCAACTCCAATAATCAGATCCTTATTAAATTTTTGTGTGCTCCTGAAACCATTATTCATCCAAATGGTATAGCGGTATTGTTTGGTGCGGATGGAGTAGCCCATGGCATTCGCATCTGCATATCCCAATCTTTCATTTTCAGCTGTTGCATTACTTCTTGGGTACTGACTTACTGAATAATCTTTAACTGATCCAGCAGGATTTTTCATTAGTGGTACTAAACTTTTTCCATCCAAAATAGTGGGAATAGTTAATCCTGCCAACTCACATAAGGTTGGAAAAATATCAACATGTTCTGATAGTGCGTTGGTTTTTGAAGACTTAAAACCGGGTGCTGCAATTAGTAATGGCGCATGAGTAGCTTCCTCAAAATTGGTATGTTTACACCATAAATTATGGTCGCCTAAATGCCAACCATGGTCGCCCCATAATACAATGATGGTATTTTTAGTTAGCCCCAGCGAATCTAAAGCGTCTAATAATTTTCCTACGTTAGCATCTGTATAAGAAATGGCTGCATAATAGCCATGGATTAATTCTTTTTGTTTTTCGGCCGGTAATGTTAAGCCATATGGCTTTTGATCTGTAAAAGATGTTAATGCAGGAATATCAGAATAACCTCTTAGTTCACCAGCGTTATGATAGGCTACTGCAACAGGGTTTTTAGTTTGCTCCTGAAATTTAGCCAAAGGCATATCTTCTCTTTTATACAAATCCCAATACTTTTTGGGTGCTACAAAAGGCAAGTGCGGCTTGGCAATACCTACGGCAAAAAAGAAAGGCTGATTGCTTTTACTTAATTGCACCAATATGTTTTTTGCCTGCAACATATTTGCGCCATCTGTATAAGCATAATCAGGCACGTCAGCATTTTCTACAGAAGGTTTGATTTTCGTTTCTGCATATTGGTTGGCCTCTGCCTTTGTTTTACCGTTGGCCAAAGCTTCATTGATATATTTTAATGCCAAAGCTTTTGTTTCGGGTAATTGGTATCTGTTTTCGGCAGGCTCTCCATATGTACCATAATATTTACTGTCTGTTTTATAAAATGGTATACTCCAGGAGGGCTTATCAATATCTTTATCAACACATCTTACATCGTACACCTTTCCAATTCCCTGAGTAGAATACCCCTGAGATATGAAATACTGAGGCAGACTTAAAATATCTGGATTGATATCCCTCATTTTGGTTTTCAGATCCCATATTTTAGTGTAATCTGGCCTTTTGCCCGTCATTAAACTTGCGCGTGTTGGACCACACACTGCCTGTTGCACATAATTACTCATAAATACAGTACCCATTTTGGCCAGCCGGTCAATATTGGGTGTTTTTATCTGTGTATTTCCATAGCACCCTAATATTGGTTTTAAATCATCAATGGCAATAAAGAGAATATTGGGTTTAGATTTTTGTTGTGCTACTATACCAAAGTCACAAAACAATAACAATGCTGCAATCAATCCAATTATCTTTCTCATGTTTTATTTCTTTTCCTGTGATTTAAAATAAGCTACCATTTTATTGTACATATCTTTTGAAATGACTTTATAATTTTTATCATTTACCACATTTACTTTTTCCAAAGGATCCTTTACATAATCATACATTTCAGTTGCATACACTTTGTTTTCACTAAATGCGTCTTTCCCTGTAAAATCACTCATCCAGATTGTGTAACGATATTTATCGGTACGTAAACTGTACCCCATAATTTTATTACTGGTATAGCCCAGTTTTTCCATTTCCTTTTTATTTAATTTTCTGGGGTATTGGCTTACTGAAAATTCTTTTACAGTTGCAGTATTATTTTTCATTAATGGCACCAGCGATTTTCCTTCCAGTTGCGAAGGAACCGGCAACCCTGCCAATGCACAAACGGTTGGAAAAATATCAACATGTTCTGTTAATGAAGTGGTTTTGCCAGGTTTAAAATTAGGTGCTGCAAAAATCAATGGCGCCCTTGTAGCCTGTTCAAAATTGGTATGTTTTTCCCACAAATCATGATCACCTAAATGCCATCCGTGATCACCCCACAATACAATTATCGTGTTTTTTAGAATGCCTAAAGAATCTAAAGTGTTCAATAAAATACCTACCTGTGCATCTGTATAAGATGTTGATGCAAAATAGCCCTGTATCAATTCCTGCTGTTTTTCTAACTTCAATCCAATACGAAGGGAATCAGGCGATAAGGTTGCAAATTCAGGAATATCAGGATAATTTCTTAATTCGCCGGATTTATGATAGGCAATCAACGGACCATCTTTTGAATGTTCCTGGAAAGAAGCAATAGGCATATCTTCTCTCTTATACATATCCCAATATTTTTTGGGAGCCACAAAAGGAAGGTGTGGCTTATGAAAACCAACAGCCATAAAAAATGGCTTTTTAGATTTTGAAAAATCTATTATTTGATCTCTTGATTTTAGTGCAATAACACCATCTTCATATGCATTGTCGGGCACATCAATACATTCGGTAGATGGCCCCTTAGTTGTAGTTGGACTTTCATCATCATCATCTGTTTTTTCTTTTTTGATTTTTTCTTTATTTGCAAACAAGGCTTTTGTTTCAGGCTTTTGATATTGTTTATTAGCCGGCTTGCCCATTCCATTGGGATAGTCCTCCTCATTATCTACTAAATAAGGAGTATTCCATGATAGCGGATCTATCTTTTTAAGTGCACTGCTTGGATGAAATATTTTACCGGCACCACAAGTAACATATCCTTGAGTGATTAAATATTGAGGTAAGGTTACAATATCAGGATTCATATCCCGCATTTGCGTTTTTAAATCCCATATTTTAGTATAGTCCGGCCGCATTCCCGTCATCAGGCTTGCCCTGGTTGGACCGCATACTGCCTGTTGCACATAATTACTTAAAAACACTGTTCCCATTTTTGCCAACCTGTCAATATTTGGAGTTTTAACTATTTTATTTCCATAACAGCCCAGTTCCGGTTTTAGATCATCAATAGCAATAAAAAGAATATTGGGCTTAGATGATTGTTGGGCAAAAGCATCAATGGCAAAAGTGAGCAATAAAGCACTAATGAGCCAGGTGAATTTTTTCATTTTTATTTTTTTATACTTAATTAGACGATATAATTTTCTTAAACTGTTGATTTACTTTTTTAAAATTTTACTCCAGCCAAAGCAACGGATTTCTTACGGGCAGGTTTCTGATTACTTCTTCGTTAGATGGAAAATGATCCAATTTTTTCCATAGTGTCCACCACTTTTTAATATTATAACTGTTATACCCAAACAATAAAAAAGGTTGTGCTACCGGCCATTCGTTCCAAAACATAATATCTGCCGGGAATGTCCATGTATTTTTTTTTTCAACAAAAGGATACATAAATTCTATGGCTGTCTTTAGACTTCGACTATCCTTAAAAGTTACATGCCAAAGATCATTTTTTTTATTGGCTAACACTTGGCAAATTGTTGCCATTGCGTCAAGATTAAATAATGAATATCCGTAAGGCTTTGTTCTTTTCAGTTCCAGCGGAAAGCTGCCATCTTTCTCCATCTGATCAGGCAATAATACATTTGTAAATCTGTTTTGGCACATGTTAAGCAAGGGCTGATCATTTACCAGTTTTGCAAATACAGCTACCTGCATAATCCAGCAGGTTGCATGATTATTTTTTGCATCCCGTTCTTCAATTCCGTAACGGTGTGTAGTAACCCAGTTTAAATACTGCGCAAACCAGTTTTTAATTTTTTGCAGTTGGTCATTATCAATCACTTTAAATTTTTCAAGTACCATCACACTTTGGGCAACTTCTATCAACTGAATCATGTCAATTATCCCAATACTTCTTCCAGTTACCTTTCCTTTTATAGCCTGTGCATATAATAAGGATGGGTTCATTATGGTAGCTGTATCAATAAACCAGGCTGTTAAATGCCTTATAGCCTGATTTGCATAGCTGACTTTTTTGGTAATAATATATGCCGAAGTCAAAGACCCAATTATTTGGCTAAACCGTATCATTGCTTTACGGTGATCAGTAAAATTTGCAGGATTAGTCAACCCATCTTTTTGAATATAGGGCCCATTCAAATCTTGAGGATTGGGCCACCAATAATCGCCTTCAGAAAAATAATCATGAATGCCTCCTGCAGATCTTTCAGCGTGTACTGCAGTTACAGTAACAGGATGCTGTGATAATGCCCAATTAGCATTTTCAAGTACTTTATTTTTTAGAACTTTTATTACTTTATTTTTAATCGGGATACCGCTATACACATACTGATTACTGCAAACAAAAACCAGGACAATACAACATATCTTATTTAAGATTTTCATTTCAGTGTTGCTATAAATTTCATGATCGCAATATCGATCTCCTTATTTTTTTCTTTATCAAATTTGCCATGTAATCCTCCCGGCACTGTAATGAATTCAGTTTTAACACCAAGCTGTTGTAATTTTTTATATAAGTCAACAGACTGTTGATACGGAACTGTTGGGTCTGCATCGCCATGTACAATAAAAATGGGCGGGCTATTTTTAGTTATATAATTTATTGGAGAAACAGATCTGGCAAATAAGGAGTCTTTTGCTTTATCGCCCATCCAGTTGGTGGCTGATTTACTCGTAATATTTTTTCCATAAGCCCAGTCCCAAACATCAGTGATGCCATATTTGTCAATGATGGCTGCTACTTTTATATTCTCAACACCCGGGCAGTTAGTATCAAACCGGTGATCATTGGCAAGCAAACCGCCCATCAATGCCAAATGTCCTCCGGCACTGCCTCCCATTATAATAATTTTGTTTACATCTATATTTAATGAAGCTGCATTTTTAATCAGATAGAGTAATGCGCAACGGGTATCTTCTATTGCTGCCGGTGCAGTTGCCTGGCCTGTTAATCTGTATTCGATATTAGCCACAGCAAACCCGGCTTTAAAATAGGTATTAAATCCGCCCTGTGATTCTTTAACGCCATGATTCCAGCCTCCACCATGAATATTGATAATTATTGCAGCAGGTGCTGCAGTTTTTGGGGGAAGGTAAAGATCAACTTTACCTTCCCATCCATTAACTTTTGTGTACACCACATTTAATTGTGCAGTAAATTCCGTTGGAAAATTTACGGGTTTATATACACTGTCTGCATTTGTTTGCGCTAGCAAACTGGTAGGGATTAAAAAAAATAATATGGCTGTAACTATTTTCATCAGATCTAGTACCCGGGATTTTGTGGAATTATTAAATGCGTATTATTATCTATTTCACGCTGAGGAATAGGTAATAATAATTTATTGGCTGTTATATAACTCTGTAATGTTACTAAAGTTGGCACCGGACTTGGGTATTTACCATAATGATTGGTAAACATAAATGCAACATGATTTTTTAATCTTGTTACTGCATCTTCAGTTTGAGTTGGCATTGTGGTATTATATCTTACTAAATCAAAAAAGCGCATGTTTTCAAATGCAAATTCTAATTTCCTTTCTCTAGACAGTGAGTCTGCAAATCTTTGATCAGTTGGAACAGTTATTAATGTTAAAGGAGTAGCACTCAGACCCGCCCTTGATCTTGTTTGGTTTATAAGATTTAGACTTGCCTGGGAATAACCTTGTGCTTCAGCCAGCATTAATACAACATCGGCAAACCTCATCACCACCCAATCATTTTCGCCATCATTCAATAATGTTACCGGCGTGATATGTTTTTTAGGATATAATCTTCTGCTGGTGCTGGTAATCGCTGTGGTTGCTGTTGGCCATATGCCAAGTGTTACCGCTTTACGGGTATCACCAGGCGCATATTGATTCTCCGTTTCGTATGCTCCATTATTAAATCCGCTGCCATCTCCATTAACTATAGCTGTACCGCTTAACTCAGGTGCAAATGCGTTTGGCCATGGAGAACCCAATCCAATACCACCAGCTTTATATCTAACAGCAAACATTATTTCTTTGTTCATTTCATTGCTCACAGAAAAAATATCTGCATAAGGGGTTAAACCAGCAGTTAATAAAGCGTAGCCACTATTTGTAATTACATCATTTAATAATGGAATAGCATCCGACTTTCGGTTTAAGGTAAGATACACTTTAGCCAATAAAGCTTTTGCAGTCCATGCATTTACTTTCCCCAAATTGTTGCCCGAATTTGAAGCAGCAAAGGCAGTATAATTTAACGATATCCCATTGTTAGCGGCGTATTGCAAATCAGCAATAATTAATTTATAGATATCGTCAACTGAAGATCTGTTTATATTAACTGCACTTAATGCTTCAGCACCTTTAAATGGTTTATGTATTAAAAAAACACCTCCGTACAATCTCACTAAATTAAAATAATGGTAGGCACGTAAAAAAGCAGCCTGTGCAGTAAGTTCCTTAAATTCATTATCGCTGATAGTAACCTTTGTTGTTCCTTTGCTTAGTGTACCTGCAGTTTCATCATAATTCAGTGCCAGTGCATCTAAAATTGTATTTACATTACGAATATTAGAATAATTAGCAGACCAATAAGTATACACAGCAGTTAATGATGTACTTGGTATATATTGATCCAAATCACTGAGTTCTCTGTTAGGCACTGATTTACTACCGGCATTACCCATAATGCCAATATCACTTCTTAACTCTGTCATTTTCCATTCATCAACTAATGTTGCTCTTAAACCGGCATAGCAGCCGTTTAATGCTATTTGAACATCAGAAGTAGTTTTAAAATAATCTTCCACTGCCACATTGTTGAGTGGCAGCCTGTCTATATTTTTTTTGCAAGAAGCCAGAAAGAGCATGCTTACAAAAAGAAATTTTATTAAATTTTTCATTTTAAATGATTTTATTATTGAATGAATTAAAAGTTTATGTCTAAGCCCGCAACTATTGTTCTTGGTATTGGAAAAGCACCACGCTGATATCCATCAATTAACACAGAACTGTATGGCCCGCTCTGAAATCTTCCTTCCGGATTCAGCCCTCTGTAATTGGAGGCCATATGGAAATATAAATTTTGAGCAGATACATAAAATCTTAGTCCATTCAATCGCATTTTTTTAACCAGCGCTGCCTTAAGTGCATAACTTAAATTAACTTCTCTGATTGACCAATAAGATGCATCTTCAATAACATAGTCCGTCAGCATCCAGTTAAAACCTGTACCTCTTGAAACGGGTGTTTTACCATCGCCTGGGAACATGGCACTTACCCACCTGTTAGCATTGTAGGTTGTTATAGTTCTTCCAGATTCATTATAATTAGGATCGCCATTAATCAATTTTCCACCATGACTTCCCTGTAAGAAAATGCTCAACTGAAATCCTTTGTAAGAAACATTGTTTGTAAATCCCCAAATAAAGTCCGGATTAGGATGTCCCAGAATTACCCTGTCATTATTATCAATTACATTATCACCATTGGTATCAACTAATTTTAAACCACCCGGAGTAAATACAGAAGACAAAGTAGAGGTTAAACCTTTTGCCTGTGCAGCAGTTATTTCTGCTTGCGATAACCATACGCCGTCAGTTTTAAAACCTAAATACTCTACTAAGGGTTTTCCAACCTGATTTCTGTACACTTCTGAACGTTCCCCCTGGTTTAACAGGTAGGCTTCGGTTCCCAGTTCAAGAATTTTATTTTTGTTACGGGAAAGATTTGCTGAAGTTGTCCAGGCGAAATTTTTTGTTTTATAATTCGTACTATTAATATCCAATTCAAACCCCCTGTTTTGCAAACTTCCTAAATTATTCCAGTATTGCTGAACGCCTGTAAATGCCTGAACAGATTGCTGTAACAGTAATTTTTCGGTTTTTGACTGATAAATATCAAGTGAAATACCAATTTTATTTTTAAACAAAGAAACATCCACACCAAAGTTTGACTGAAATGTTCTTTCCCATGTAATGTCTGGATTGGCGATAATTGAAGTTGAAGTAATTAATCCGGGATTACTGCTGCCTGTTGCTGTTCCAAAGGGATAATTCAACCCATATAATAAATCCACCCAGGCATTTTCGATAATTCTGTTGTTACCTGTAGCACCATAACTTCCTCTGATCTTAAGATTGCTCAGCCATTTTACATCATAAAGAAATTTTTCTTTACTGGCTACCCAACCTGCAGATACTGCTGGGAATGTGCCCCATTTATTACCTTGGCCAAAATAAGAACTTCCATCTGTTCTTAAACTGGAGGAGAATAAATATTTATTTTTAAAAGCATAAGTTATACGGCCTAAAAACGAATTAAGTCCTATTTCTGATTTAGTACCTGTTGATTTGCTTTTATCAATCTGAGAAGCACTGGATAAAGTTCTTATATCATCACTTGGAAAATCAAGTCCGGTAGTTTGCTCTCTGTTAACAGTAGTTCTTTCTGTAGTAACACCAAACAAAGCAGTGATGTCGTGATCTTTAATTGCCTTTACATAGTTAAGGGTGTTTTCAGATAATAAATAAATGTTAGAATTATTAGTAAAGGTTCCGGTATTAACTGTACCATCTGCATTATAGTTTCTTTCAAAAAAAGAAAGTCCTTTACTATAATATACATAGCCGCTGGCTAATGATTTAAAGTTTAAGCCCGGCGCTAGATTAATATTTAACTCTGCTGAAGACTGCAAGCGGTATTCGCTTGAATTAACATCAGACCTATCCACGTCTGACTTAGGATTTTGCTGGGCAGAGCCACCCGGAGATGCAGAAGCACTTGTCCAGGTTGTTCCATCAGGTAACGTGCCGGTGTAAGCAAGGTTTGCAAATTGTCGTTGATGCGCATAGTCTCCTGCTTTTACATTTGCCTGCAACGGATTTGTTCTGGCTAATGCAGCTGTTGCTTCATTATGGTACACCGGAAGCCATCCCGGCATTCTCCAGAAGTTGGTGAAGTTCTGTGAGGGAGATTGCTTATTGGTATAAGAAGGATTCAGGTTAATGGCAAGTTTTACCCTTTTGCTGATTTCTATATCTGTTTTAGCCCTCAAATTATATTTATTGTAAGTGCTTTTATACATCATCCCCTCGTCGCCCTGATAGCCGCCTGAAATATAATATTTGGCAGTTTTGCTTCCGCCTGAAACACTCATATCTACATTTTGAAACATCCCGGGTCTTATGGTTTGTTTTTGCCAATCTGTACCCTGTCCATTTAATAATTGGGTTTCTATTACATACGATGACTTATCTCCATCTGTTATTGTATTGGTTGCCTGATTTACGGTACTATCCAATTTTTTATTTGCCATTTCATTAAATAACATCTGTACGTATTCAGCTGTAGACTGCACATCATAAAGTTTATATGCTGACTTCTGACCTATAGCATATTTAAAATTGTACTTTGGTTTTTCAGAAACACCTTTTTTTGTAGTAACTAATATTACCCCACTTGAACCCCTTGAACCATATATAGCTGCTGATGCAGCATCTTTTAAAACCTCAATGGATTCTACATCACCCGGATTTATAAAAGCCAATCCATCAGGTGTTATCTGGCCATCCACAACAACCAAAGGCGAAGCTCCGGCATTGATAGAACCAACTCCCCTGATAGATATTCTTGGATCTGCACCTGCTTCAGACGATACATTTTGTATTTGCACGCCCGCAACTTTTCCTTGCAGTGCCTGATCTAATCTGGAAACCGGAGCTTCATTAATTCTGTCATTTTTATACTTGGAAACTGCTCCGGATATATTTGATCTTTTCTGTGTACCATATCCGATAACCACAACTTCTGATTGGGTAGTGGCTTCAGAAACCAAAGAAACATCAACAAAGGTTTTACCTTCTATAGAAATGGTTTGTGCAGCATATCCTACAAAGGAAAAAACTAATGATTTTACATTTGCTCCTACGGTTATGGAAAAAGTTCCATCCTGTTTGCTTGTTGTTCCTACTTTCTCCTTAGTGGTTACTATAGATACTCCAGCAAGAGGATTCCCGGTAGAAAGGTCTGTAACCTTGCCGGTGATTTGTTTTTTTTGAGCTGATGCAAACCCTGTCAATAAAAGGAAGGGTAACATCAATAGCAAGAATCTTAAATGTTTCATAAAAAGCAGTTTTTATTTTAAATCGTTATTGGTTTATTTTTTGAAGTAAATCTTATTGTTTTATAAAATCTTCTCTCATAGGGCTGAACACATCAATCAATATGCCTGATTCTATACATACCGCACCATGTAAAACGTTTGGAGGAATATAAAATCCATCACCGGATTTAAGTATTTGCTTTTCTCCATCAATCTCTACTTCAAATACACCGCTTTCCACATGTGTTATTTGTGTGTGATGATGTTGGTGAACTGTGCCAATTCCACCAGTCTCAAATGCAACTTTAACCAGCATCAAACGTTCATCGTAACTCATGATTTTTCGTTTAACACCTTCAGCAACCTGTTCCCAGGTAATGTCATCATTTTTAATAAATGTATTCACCAATTCATTTGTATTCATAAAACTTGTTTTTATTATCAAATCTTTTATCCGTTAGTTTAACTTGTTGCCGTTGTATAATACTGTATAAGGCCCTGCCCATTCCAATACTATATTTGCTAATTTGAGTGCATGTTTATGGTTTTTTTCAAAATCGTTATTACACTGGGCAATCAACAATTTTTTCCCTTCCACCATCATTTCTGCAACAGTAAAAGCCATATCATTTTGCAATAATTTTATTTGTTGTACCGATGGATAGGAGTTAGTAGAAAACTCATTAATTGGGTCGTAATTTCCGTGTATCTCCAGCACATTTATAAAGGTTTGTTCTTTTCCCTTTTTTCTTATTATAAAAGAGGGCTCTCTTCTTAAATTAAAATCCGGATCATTGGCTCCGGTTCGGGTAAAGAAAATTTGTGCTGTGCCCTCTATTAATGAGGAAACCGTATAATAAGTATTGCCATTTAAAAAAGTAAATTGAGCTGTGGTATCGGCTACAGTTGCTGTAGCCTCTTTCCAAATATACTGGTAGCCGTTTTTTGTACCCAGTGTTTCCAGGTTTTTGGTAGCTGCAGTATATTTAAATGAAGTATTAATAAACTGCCCGTTATACTGAAAAGGCAAATCGTACTGATGGTCATCCGGTGATGCGGCATTAAAAATGTCTACCAATATTTTTTTCTGTGCTGATAGTTGCAGCATATAAACGTTGCGTTGCAGGTGAATATTTTTGTACGCATTATCTTCTTTAGCCGTTACAATCAGTTGGGATGGATTACTAATGTCGGAAAATAATTTTTGTGCATGAAACTGTTCGCCCAGTTTAGTGTCGCCATTAAACTGACTTGTTTCATCTACAACTATTGTATTATGCGCAATGGTTTGTGCTGCATAGCCTGTATTTTCAGCCAAATAACGGCCGCCATATTTTTGTTCAATACCAATAAAACGTGCCGAACCATAGTCCTGCAATATTTCATGCCCTTTATCAAAGAGGTTAATATTTAACCTGTCGAAATGCCCATGCCCCAGCCCCTGTGAGGCATACTTAAAAACAAGACTGGTTAAATTGTCGTCTTTCCCGTTTCTTAAAACACTTATGCCACCTTCATTTCCATTAACACCATCAGTACTTTCAATAGTTTTATATGGATACCACTCGGCTACAGTTTTATTTTTTGCTATAGCACCAGCAATGGCAACACCGCCTTTATTCAATACCACTCTGTTTTGCTTTTTAGCAATTGTAAGTAACCCTTCATTAGCACCATACACTTTGTAAGCAATATCTATAGCAGTTACCAGCTCATTGGTGGTATAATCTTTGTCTTTTAAATCGTCATTTAATGGAAAAAATGTACCATTAGTATTAGTTTGCTGCAAGCAGGTTAAAAGTGCTTTCTGCAGTATACTGTCTCTGTGTGAAAATATTTTTAATGATGGATGGGTATTATTTAATGCGGTTGCAAATAACATGTAAGGCAGTATGGCATAACGTACATAATACGGACCTTCTGTATAATATCCATCCGGCGAAAAAAGATTATCCATCTGAGCAATAAACCCACTTTTGCCATCTTTTTGAGTGCCGTATAAAGCCATATCCTGATACTCTTTATTATCACTGGCAATGCCTACAATACCAACCCCTGCACATGCCCATACAGCATGATTGTGCAGCAGATTAAACCAGTCTTTAAGGTCTTTAGTAAAGTAATCTACCTCAGGTTTAAATGCACCCGTTTCTATTGTTTTTCTTTCTGCAGCTGTTAATGAATGATGTACTAAATCGTAGGCAAGCCCTGCATACACCAGCCAATTGGCATCATTTAACGACTGCCAGAAAAGATGTCCGGGAAAAGGACTGGTAGCCTGAGGATGTTTTTTTAAAGTAGGATTTAATACCGCATATTTCAGCAACATGTCTTTAACTAAAGTGGCGTATTTCTGTTCGTGGGTAAGATTATATAATATACCACTGTTAAACATCAGGGTATAATTGGATTTGTGTTTATCGTGGGTATAGCCACCTGCAGGATCTTTTGGAACAGGCACATCTATATCTTTACCCACCCATTCGTCAACTTCTTTTTTAATTTTATTATATGACTGTGTAAGTACAGGAAAGCTGTTTAAGTTCTTTTTGATATCGGCAGCTTCGGATGATGTAAAAAAAGCAACAGGATGTTGCGCTTTTAACGTAACACAAACAATTAATAAAACAGATATCCCCAGCAATCGCAACATTCGTTAAACTATTAAACAGCTTTAAACAAAATAAGTTCCTCCATTAATTTCAACACTTTCTCCATTTATAAAAGAAGCTGCTTCACTTGCCAAAAACAACACCAGATCGCCCACTTCAGCAGCCCTGCCTTCTCTTCGTAAAGGAGTAGCGGCAGCAACATTTGTTCTAACTTCCGGTTTTGTAAATGTGTTATGAAAAGTTGTATTGATCATACCCGGAGAAACACAATTTACCCTGATACCTTTTGGCCCAAGCTCTTTAGCCAATCCCCTTGTTAAAGTAAGTACTCCACCTTTTGCAGTGGCATAGGCCAGTGCACCAAATCCACCTCCATCACGTGCTGCCTGTGAAGCAAAATTTACTATAGCACCACCTTCTGTCATATAAGGTGCCACTTCTTTTGTAACCAGGTATACAGATTTAAGATTTACATCAATAACAGCATCCCAAAAAGCTTCGTCAAGATCTGCCAGCACTTTTCTGCCCATTAAACCTCCGGCAACATTTACCAGAATATGAATACAACTGCCATATGCAGCAGTACAGGCAGTAACCAAATTCTTAACATCTTCCACTTTTGTCATATCACCATAAATAGCTATAGCATCACCACCAGCCGCTTGTATTAACTGAATGGTTTCATTGGCCAAATCTTTATTACCGTAAAAGTTCACACATACTTTTACTCCTGCAGCGGCAAGTTTTAATGCAACCTCGCGGCCAATATCTCTTGAACCACCTGTAACTATTGCTACTTTATTTGTCATCATTGTTCCTTAAGCTTAGTTGTAAAATGCAATAT
>JBAXET010000002.1:0-67703 GCA_037140275.1 Ferruginibacter sp.
TAGTATTGATTTTGTTTCCGATCAAAATCCAATGAAAGATAATGCCCGGAAAATGATTTCAATGCTGATTAGTATCAATACAAATAATTTTTATTATGATAAGAAAATTGAACCGCTGTATTTAAATGCAGTAACCTGTAAAACCTGCCACAGGGGAGAACCTTTTCCTGAAGTCAGATAAATGTAAATTTCTGGGATCAGGAAGAAAGGGGGAAGTTCATTTTGAAATAGCATAATTTTTAAGCACTTTTGTACTGTTATGGCGGGTAAAAAAATAATCGTAACTATAGATGGATGGTCATCCTGTGGTAAAAGTACTTTGGCAAAACAACTGGCAAAGAAACTGGGTTATGTATATATCGACAGCGGGGCGATGTACAGAGCGGTTACTTTATATTTTTTAAGAAATCATGTTGACTGGACTGACCATAAAGAAGCTGATACAGCTTTACATAATATATTTATTGATTTCAGGTATAACGATCACTCACAGCAAACAGAAATATTTTTGAACGATGAAAATGTGGAGTACCTTATCCGCGATCTGGTAATTGCAGAAAAGGTAAGCGATGTGGCGGCCATAAAAGAAGTAAGAACATTTGCAGTGGCGCAACAGCAAAAGATGGGCGAAAAAAAAGGGGTGGTGATGGATGGAAGAGATATCGGCACAACTGTTTTTCCTAATGCAGAGCTAAAAATATTTATGACCGCAGATGTGATGGTTAGGGTGGAGCGTAGGTTTAAAGAGTTATTTAAAAAGAATCCCAACGTTACTATTGAAGAAGTGAAAAGTAATTTGGAGATGCGTGATTATATAGATTCTCACAGAGAAATAAGTCCTTTACGAAAAGCAGAAGATGCCATTGAAATTGACAATACTCATTTAACCATGCCCGAACAGCTGGCTAGAGCACAAAAACTGGTTAAAAAATTCCTCTGAAAGTATTGTTCCCCTTTATAATGCAAATTGCTCCATTAAATCTTCAATGGTAGTGGTGACCTTATAAAACGAACATAATTTTTCAATTACCGATTCCACCAAGGCGTCGGGGCAGCTTGCTCCGCTGGTAATTAAAATTTTTACAGGCTCAGACGCAGGTAAATAATTTTGAGTGGTCAATGTTGTTTTATTGTGAAAATTGAAATGACTGATGGTGGTTTTTGAAATCAATTTATCTTCTCCGGTTATATAATAGGTGGGTAATTTTTCTTCGCACAATTCCACTAAGTGCGAAGTGTTACTGCTGTTATATCCTCCTACAACTATGGCAAGATCGGCATTAACTTCCAGCATGCCATACACTGACGTTTGATTATCATTAGTGGCATAACAAAGGGTATCTCTGGTTTCAGCAAAATGTCGCTCAGTTTCATTTTCGCTTAGCGCATATTTTTTTATCATCACCTGTTTTAAAAAATCGGCGATGGCCTGTGTATCGCTTGCCAGCATGGTAGTTTGATTAACCACACCAATGCGTTGTAAATCTTTCTCTGCATCAAATCCTTCAGAAAATCTACCTGCAAAATCTGCATAAAAACCGGCAGCATTTTTTTCTCCTGCAATATATTGTGCCAGCAATTCTGTTTCTGCCATATCAAATACTATAACTGTTGGGGTTACATGTGCAGCATGAGAGAATGTAGCTCTGGTTTCTTCATGAGTTGGTTTGCCATGCACTACCACAGAGTAATTTTTTTGTGCGATCTGTTCGCTTCTGTTCCACACTTTTTCTACAAAAGGACAGGTAGTATTATATTTTGCAATGGGTATGCCAATGGCATTTAGTGTATCTTCTATGGCTAATGTTGTGCCAAATGCCGGAATGATAACTACGTCATCTTTTGTTAATGATTCATATGGTACAATTTGCCTGCCATTGGTATCCTGTAAAAATTGTACGCCACGCTGCTGCAGGTCGGCATTTACCTGCGGATTATGAATCATCTCACTCAATAAAAAAATACGTTTACCCGGATTTTCTTCTATGGTGCGGAATGCAATATCAATGGCATTTTCAACCCCGTAGCAAAAACCAAAATGACGGGCCAGGTAAATCTGAAGCGGCCCAAAATCAAGCAGGGCAGGCGTAAAATCTTTCTTCATTTTATCCTGCTGCTTACGTTTGTTTTTTATGGCAGTTATTAATCGGCTGCGATAAATTATGGGAACATTAAATTGCTTCATAGTATTATATAACAATTACAAAGGTACAAGGTTGAATGGTTTTTAAAAGAAATGTAATTTTTACACATTAGTTCTTACATTTGACGCTATAAATGTTGTTTGCATGAAAAAAATTATCCTGTTATTTTTAGCCGGCACATTGTTGTTTGCATGTAATAATAAATATGGCAGTAAAGTAAATAAAAATACAAAAGCAATGAATCAATCTGCGTTTAAAAAAGCCTCCTGGATTAACAATACCAATGTTTACGAAGTTAACCTTCGTCAATACAGCAAAGAAGGCACGTTTAATGCCTTTGCAAAGGAATTGCCCCGACTAAAAGAAATGGGAGTGCAAACCTTATGGTTTATGCCGATAACGCCAATAGCAAAAAAGGAGATGAAGGGCAGTATGGGCAGCGATTATGCCTGCAGTGATTACACATCCATTAACCCTGAGTTTGGAAATCTGGATGATTTTAAAAATCTGGTGAAATTGTCTCATGAAATGGGTTTTAAAGTAATTATTGACTGGGTGGCCAATCATACCGGCTGGGACCATATCTGGACAAAAACACATCCAGAATATTATGAAAAAGATGCTGCTACCAATGATTTTAAAAGAGCCAGCGGCATGGATGATATTATTGAATTAAACTTTAGTAATCGGGATTTGCGTAAGGCAATGATTGATGCCATGACGTATTGGGTAAAAGAATGTGATATTGATGGATTCAGATGTGATCTGGCATTTTGGGTAGAATTGGATTTTTGGATTGAGGCCCGTGTGGCACTGGAAAAAACTAAAACACTTTTCTGGCTGGCAGAAAGTGATCCGGTTGATCATCCGGATTATTATAAAGCATTTGATGCCTGCTATACCTGGAGCTGGATGCATAAAACAGAAGACTTCTATAAAAAACATTTAGATAAAGCTGTACTGGATTCTATACTGATGCAGTACAATAGTATTTGCGGTCCGCATGATATTCCGCTATGGTTTACCAGCAATCATGATGAGAACAGCTGGAACGGATCAGAATATGAAAAATATGGTAATATGGCCAGGGCTTTGGCAGTATTTAGTTTTACATGGAACGGAATGCCGATGATATACAGCGGACAGGAATTACCCAATTTAAAACGATTGAAATTTTTTGATAAAGATCCGATAGAGTGGAATGGTAAATATGAGTTGCATGATTTTTATAAAACATTACTCACGCTTAAAACCAATAACCCGGCATTAAGCGGCGGTGACCCGGCAGTTACTACTTTTTTATTGCATACCGGTGCAGATAAAAATATATTGGCTTACCTGCGTAAGAATGGAAACAATGAAGTGCTGGTGTTACTGAATTTTAGTAATGAGCGTATTCGTTTTCAGCTAAAAGATGAACATGTGAACGGGCATTATATTAACGTGTTCAGTAAAACGGATAATGATTTCAGCGGAGAAAAATATTTTGAATTACAGCCCTGGGAATATCAGGTATATGAGAAGAAATAAAATTAATGAAAAGGCCGCTGATCAATCAGCGGCCTTTTTGTATCTGTTTATGTTTTTATTTTATTCGAGACTGATTGGGTATTCATACACTCCATCATAACCGGGATAAAATCCACTAATGGTAATGTTTTTATTGGCTCCAACCGCAGCTTTTAACTCATTTACAGATTTTACTTCTTTATCATTGATCTTTAAAATTACAAAGCCATCTTTCATACGGGTTTGATCATTTAAAGCACCGCTGCCAATTTTCTTTACTACAACACCGCCGTTAACACCGTAGTCTTTAGCTTTTTTTACATCCAGTGTTACTAAGTCTGCACCCAATGCTTCAATTGCCGCATCTGCTTTAACAATATCAAAATTACCCACTTTGTTTTTTAGTATAACGGTAACCGTATTTTCTTTTCCGTTTCTTAGATAGGTAACCGGAACTTTATCACCTGGTTTATACCGGCTGATCTGGCCATTCATTTCAGCACCATTGCTTACTTCCACACCATCAATTTTTTTAATGATATCACCTTTGCGGATGCCGGCTGCATAAGCACCCCCATCGGTGGGAACATCTCTTGCATAAATACCTTCTGCTGAAGCTGGGATGCCTTCTTTTTTCTTATCATCTTCGGTATAGTCACTTGCATTGATAAACATCACCCCTAAAAATCCTCTTTGAACAGTGCCAAATTTAATCAGATCATCTACTACTTTTTTGGCAATATTTACCGGTATGGCATAGGAGTAACCTGCATAAGATCCAGTAGGAGAAGCAATGGCAGAATTAATACCTACTAATTTCCCATCAGTATTAATCAGTGCGCCACCGCTGTTGCCCTGGTTAACGGCAGCATCTGTTTGTATAAATGATTCTACACCCGAAGCCCTGTCGCCATTTTTATCTTTATTTAATCCCAGGCTTCTTGCTTTTGCACTAACAATACCTGCAGTAACAGTAGTTTCTAAGTTTAACGGATACCCGATGGCTAACACCCATTGACCAATTTTTAAATCATCAGAATTACCATACAATAAAAAGGGTAACCCTGCGGCTTCAATTTTAATTACTGCCAGATCGTATGAAGGATCTGTGCCTACAACTTTTGCTTTGTAGGTTTTTTTATTGCTCAATGTTACGGTAAGTTCATCTGCATTATCAATAACATGATTATTGGTAACAATGTACCCATCTTCGCTGATGATTACACCAGACCCACTCGCTCTTTGTTCTGGTATTACACCGCCTCTTCCTCCAAATAACTGACTAAACATATCATCGTCACCAAATAATTCACTGAACGGATTACTGGGGCGGGTACGGGGCAGGTTATTATTAACCTGCTTGGCGTTGGTTTTTGTTTTTATATGCACTACAGCTGGTGTAGCCGCAGCTGCCGGAGCTGTAAAATCTACAACACCCGGAGGAGTTGGATTTCCATCAAGCAGGCCGGCGTATTTGTAATTTGAAGGAATCATTCCGGCTTCCTGTCCACCAAAAGAATTATTCTTCTTTAAAAATTTACCATAGCCCCAAATTACTGCAAGGGCGGTAACTGCACTAATGGCCACTGTAAAAAAGACTTGTTTCAGTTTCATTTTACGTAAGATTTATTTTAATTCTAAATTTTGCTTGTTTCTCTAATTGCTTTATATCAACTCTTGTGCCTGACAGTACAAAATAACGAAGCCCTGACAAAATGAGATTTACCAACTGACATGTTTAACATTTAATTAGGAAGAGCTTCGTAGATTGTCTTCAAATTGTCATGTTCTGTTTGCTGCCTTATATTATAAAGTTAATAAAAATTGCATAGTATCTACCTTGTCGGCATAATCAAATAAACCCGGCTGCTGAGCCTTGCCAAAATCAATAGTTGTATCACTAACAATACATTGCACATCATTGTTTAATCCTATTGTTCTTTTTACATCTTCTACATCAGTATAAAAACTATAATTCAGCTGGCTGATAGCAGAAAATATTTCATTGCTTTCTATCAGTAAAGTGCTACCGTTGGTCATGTAGTAAATATTATTCATCAGGGCAATAGACAACTGATAGTCGTAATTGTTTTTGTATTTATTGTTATCGCCAAAATATTTATACTTGTCAAAAGCTTTAAGCAATGGAATAAAATCATAATTATTGGGCACAAAAATTTTAGTCACATTTCTGCAACCCAAACCAAAAAATAAATGCACATCATCAGATAATCTTTCCAGCTGTTCAGCAGATTCATTACCCGTTAATATAGCAACAGAAGTTCTGTTACGCCGAATGATATTTGGATACTTAGAAAAGTATTGTTCAAAATAACGGGCCGAATTGTTGCTTCCTGTTGCAATGTAGGCATCACATCCTTTCAGCATTTCAGCAAATACAATCTGACTTTCAGTTTCGCTTTGCCAGCTGCATAATTTTTGAACAATATGTTTCAGCAGTATATCATCTTTTGCAGATAGTTTTATTGTTTGCTGATGTCCGCTTATAAAAACAGCTAAAAAATCATGAAATCCTACAAGAGGAATATTACCTGCCATTACAATACCAATATTTTTACTAATAACATTGTCATCTAAATGATAATGCTCGGCCCAGTTTTTAAGTTTATCTGCAGCTAAAAATGCCGAGCAGATGCTGTTTATGGCAACATCAATGAATTCAGGAATGAACCAACCATTGTATGCTGCAGCAAGTTCCTTTGTTTGTTGCCATTCGGCTCCGTTCTCCTGCAGGTAAATCCTTAATTTTTCTAATAAATCAAGTCGTTTTTGTATATTCATAATGTTTATTTATTAAATTGCACTACCAACCAAAAGGATGGTTTTTTTTAAAATTCAAAATTACGAAGGATGGCTATCAAGATCACAGACGAATGTATCAATTGCGGTGCCTGCGAGCCCGAATGTCCTAACAATGCAATTTACGAAGGTGGAGTTGAGTGGGCAATTTCTGATGGAACAACTGTTAAAGGTTTATTTACCTTATTAGACGGTTCCCAGGTAGATGCTGACCAGAGAAATGCTCCGGTAAGTTCCGATGCTTATTACATTACACCCAATAAATGTACCGAATGCCAGGGGTTTCATGAAGAGCCACAATGTGCTGCCGTTTGTCCGGTAGACTGCTGTGTTCCTGATGAAATGTACACTGAAACAGTAGATGCTTTATTGGCTAAAAAAGATACACTGCACGCTTAATGCCTGCAGTAATTATTTTGTAAGGCCTGACGGCCTTTTTACCGGCAGGTGATATTTCCTGCTTTATTGGCGAGGGTATATAAATACTTTCGCCTTTTTGTATCATTAACTATTCAGATTCATGAGTAAATTTTTAACCTTTTTGTTACTTCCTTTAGTCTTTTCTTCCTGCTCTCTTTTTCAAAAAAAGCCGCAGGCAGCAGGCCTTGAAGAAAAAATAAAGATGATGGATGCAGACCGGGCTTTTTCTAAGCTGAGTGAAACAAAAGGTATGAAAGCAGCTTTCATGGAATATATCGATAGTAATGGAGTACTGCTAAAACCGGGTGCATATCCCATTGTTGGTGCAGATGCTATAGATTTTTTAATTCAGCAAAACGACAGCGCTTATCAGTTACAATGGAAGCCTAACAAAGGAGTCATTGCAGCTTCGGGTGAATTAGGCTTTACCTACGGTTTGTATGCCCTTAAATTATCAGAAAAAGATACTACGCTTTACGGCACTTATATCAATATTTGGAAAAAGCAGTCAGATGGCAGCTGGAAATACCTGCTTAACAGTGGCAATGAGGGGCTGGGTGAAGAGGAACCCAATCAGTAACAGCTGATTTAGACCAATGGCAATTTGCAGGGGCAAAGCATCTATAAATATTTCTTAAACAGTGCAGCAAACCCTAAAGAGAAAATTATTTTTCGTTTCTTTGTTTAAATAACTCCTATTAACAGAATGAAGAAGAAGATTGCACTTGTAACTGGTGGCTATTCTGGCGAAGCCGTAATTTCTTATAAAAGTGCTGTTACTATTGAAAAAAATATTGATGGCAATAAATGGGATTGTTATAAGATAGACATTAATCCCAATGGCTGGTATTATATGGGTGCGGAAGGTAATTCAGTACCTGTTGATAAAAACGATTTTTCAATAACTCTTGAAGGTAATAAAATAAAATTTGATGCTGTACTTATTGGTTTGCATGGTACACCGGGAGAAGATGGAAAATTACAGGGCTATTTCGATTGCCTGGGAATTCCTTATACTTCCTGTGATGCAGCTACTTCGGCATTAACTTTTAACAAACGCTATACTGTTGCTGTGGCAGCTTTTGCAGGAATGCATGTGGCTAAGTCGGTACACTTATTTAAGGCCATTCCTGTATCAATAACCAGTATTTTATATCAGCTGCGGTTACCTTTATTTGTGAAGCCTAATAATGGGGGCAGCAGTTTGGGAATCAGTAAGGTAAATCAGGCTGATGATTTGCAATCGGCTTTAGACAAAGCATTTGATGTAGATGATCAGGTGCTGGTGGAAGAGTTCATCAGTGGAAGAGAATTTACTATCGGCGTGTTTAAAAGTAAAGGGAAAATTATTGCCCTGCCCATTACAGAGATCATTTCAAAAAATGAATTCTTTGATTTTGAAGCTAAATATCAGGGTGCAAGTGAAGAAGTTACTCCTGCAAATGTAGCAGAAGCAGTTGCTGAAAAAATAAGAAGCGAGGCACAAAAAGCCTATGCTGTTTTTAATTGTAATGGAATAGTAAGGATTGATTTTATTTATAATGAGGCAGACGGCAATCCTTATATGCTGGAGATTAATACAGTGCCCGGACAAAGCGATGCCAGTTTGGTGCCTCAACAGGTTGTGGCAATGGGTTGGTCATTAAAAGAGTTTTACTCTGCAATAATTGAAGAGTGCTTCAATTAAGAAGTATTATACCGTAAATTAAGTAAATGTTTAAATTTATAACCAGCCGGCCATTGTGGGTTAATATTGCAGCCGCAGCTGTACTGACCATTTTACTGATTTTTTTATTTTTAAGAATGCTGGGATGGATAACCCGGCACGGCGAATACCTTACTGTGCCAGCTGTGGTAGGGCAAAAAACAGATGATGCCATTAAGCTGCTGGAAAAGCAGGGCTTTGATGTGCAAATTCAGGATTCTATATTCACTGATACAGCTGCAAGAGGAATTGTGCTGAAACAATTACCTGATCCTAATGCCACGGTTAAAATTAACCGCACGGTTTTTATTACCGTTAACAGGGTGATACCACCAATGGTTGATATGCCCAAATTGGAAGGACAAAGCCTGAGTTTTGCATTAGATTTATTAAGACGAAATCATTTGCTGTTAGGCGATACCATATTTAAACCTGATTTTCAGGCGGGATCAGTTTTGCAGCAATTATATAATGGAACGCATATTGCCGAGAATGCAAAAGTGCAGTGGGGAAGCAGAATTACTTTAGTAGTGGGGAGCGGACTGGGAGATCAGCAAATTGCAGTACCGGATATAATCGGAATGAGTTTCAGGGATGCAAAAGCATTTCTGGAGGAAAATGGAATTATTTTAGGCGCAATTATGCCCGACCCTGATGTAAGGGACACGGCAAGTGCATTTGTGTATTTGCAAAATCCTGCCCGGTTAGACGAAGAAAAAAGGCCACAGTATATCAGGTCGGGTCAGGTAATGGATCTAAGATTATCTGTACAAATGAAAATGGTTACAGATTCGCTTGATAATAAACAATAAAAAATAAAGTAATGACAACGATTAGTATTGAAGAAGTAAAAAGCCGTTTGGATGCCGGAGAAAAAATTAACCTGGTAGACGTAAGGGAGCCACATGAACATGCAGATTTTAATATAGGCGGATTGTTACTGCCATTGGGTAAAGTACAAACTATGCAGGTTGATGATATTGAAGATCTGAAAAATGAAGAAGTTATTTGTTATTGCAGAAGTGGTAACAGAAGTGGTCAGGCTTCATTGATACTGGAAACAATGGGTTTTACCAATATCAAAAATCTTACCGGTGGCATGCTGGCCTGGCAGGATAAATTTACTAAATAAAATAATTTATAATTTTGTGTACCAACTCCTTAATCTATTAACGAGTTTTTCATTGCATAAAAAACCAGACCTACGGAGTTTTTTACCCCAAAGCGTTCCATCAGGCGGTCTTTAATAGCTTCAACAGTTCTGGAGCTGATATCCATTTTAGCAGCAATTTCAGAAGCGGTGAATTCCATACATACCAGGGTAAGTACTTCTTTTTCACGTTCACTAAGCACAACTTCGGTAGTAAGTGAGGGATTGAATTTCTGTTTAGAATAGTTCTTTTTAATCAGTACTTTATTTACAAAAGGATTCAGGTAAAAGCCGGTACGCATTACATCCATGATGGCTTTTTTTATTTCGCTGGGTTCGGTACTTTTTAACAGATAGCCGGCAGCACCACAATCCATCAGATGCCCAACAAAGCGCTCATCCTCGTACATGGTTAAAATAATTACCCGAATATTGGGAAAGTTTTTGGTGATCATTTTAGTCGTATCAATACCATCTTTAATGGGCATTTTAAGATCACATAATATTACATCAGGCTCCGATTCGGGAATTTTACTAAGCAGGTCTTCGCCGTTATCAGCTTCCATTACAAACTTAATATTAGTATAGGAACGCATAGAAAGAATAACTCCTTTGCGGAATATTTTATGATCGTCGGCAATTGCTACTTTTATTTCTTCCATATTTCTTTGGGTTCAGTAAAATTACTGAAACTATTTTAAATGTAAATATTTAAAACAGGCTTATGCCTTAAAAGTAAAGCGATTACAATTATTTCTATTTATAGATACAAACTGAGTGGGTGGCGCTTAGATGGTGGTTTCCATCGGAACTTCAATAGTTACTTTATAGTAAGTGTGGCTGGGATCTATTTCAAAAAATATTCTTCCTTTAAGTACTTTAATACGGCTGGCAATATTTTTCAATCCCAGGCCCAATGCGCTTTGGTTAAGTTTTTCAAAGTCGGCCTGCACAATACCTGAACCATCATGGTGCAGCCTGAAATACATATTGCTGCCACTTACGTTTTCTGTAAGATGTATAAAGCCGGCATTACTATGCTTAAAAATATTATTTACCAGTTCCTGTACAATTCTAAATACCAGCAGCTCCTGCTCCACTTTTAAACGGGTGCGGTAATCATGAAAACGGGCACTGGCGTTGATGGTGCCGCTACCGCTTATTTTCTGAAACAGGTCATTAACTGCACTTTCCAGTCCAAAGTTTTTAAGGGTGGGGGGCATCAGGCTATGGCTGATATTACGGATGAGTAAAATGGCATCATCAATAATTTGCTTGGCACTGTAAATACTTTGTAATTGCTGAGCTTTTTCCTGGTTTACCAGGTTTTCGTTCAGGTATAAACGTGCAGTAGCCAGTAATGGACCTGCGTCATCATGCAAATCGGCGGCTATTCGGTTGCGCTCTTCTTCCTGAAAACGAATAGAAGCATTAAGGAGAATTTGTTGCTTTTCTTCTTCGAGGGTTTTTAGTTGTGCATTGTATCTTAATACTTTTCGCTGATGGAATATAACAAAACCAACAATTGCAATAGCAAGTATTAACATACCAATGGTACCAATAAGTAAAACTATGTTCATGTTAGATGCTTGCTGTGTGTATTAAATTTTTTCTGGGTTTGTAAAATCAGGGTGATTATCAAAATTTAAATCGAATATATTAGGGTTTGATAAATTCATTTTTTCGGATAGTGTTGGTTCTTTTATGGACGCAGCTATACAAAGAAGAATATTTTTAATAATAGTGACCGTAGTATAAACAACTGCATAATTTGCTTTATATGCATCATCCTTTATTATTGTTGTTTTGGAATAAACAAAAAGCATAAAATTGCCAGAGAAATTTAATAAGAAAGCTACTGCACACCAAAAAATAAATGTTGCAAATATTGGTTCTGTTGCATCCTGTTTGATTTTCTCAAAAAAGAAAAACAAGATTAAAATCAAAAAAAATAAACACTCAGTAAAAAGTGGCACAAATGCTAAGGAAGGCTCTTTAGAGGAAGTATAGTCTAGAATACATAAAATAATAAAAGGAAGGATTAGGTAAAGTGGAATTTTTTTAAAAACCTTGTTCTTTATGGCATTTGAGAATAAATAGGTTAAAAGAGAAAATTCAAATACAGTATGAAATCTGGCTGTTAAAAAGTAATTGTCTTTATTATGGTTAACTAGTAAAAAATAATAAACTAATAAAATAAGTATAGTAGTGAAGAAGGCATATGCAAAAAAAATCCGTTTATCTTTGCTTGTAATTCTCTTAAAGAATACAATCAAACAAATAAACGGAAGTGTTTCCGATAAAAAAGTGATATATTTTATGGAATCTAGAATATTCGGTTTTTTTTACAAATTTAACAGAATATTCAATAAAAGGCGAATCTAAATTTTTAGTACTTAAAAAAAGATACTCAAAAGAGATTCGAATAAGTCCCAACCTGATTGCATAATTATTAATTTTTGGTGGTTTAAAAGTAAATTTCTGATGTAAACTTCCTCTAAAACCCTTCCTTAGGCAACCCACAATTAAAATGTGGATATGTGGATAAACTATTGAAATCCTTTGCCAGTAAGGTTTTTAGTATTTACACCTAGTAAAATAACTATCTAAGAAGGGGTAAATATACGAAAATAAAATAGTAAATTTACTATGCAAATAATCGTAGCTTTACCTTCGTAAAAATACGATTACAGAATTGGGGAGGGAGAAATTGGGACCGGCAGTGAAGCCTGGAGCATTTTTGGCAGGGTATTAGTACCTATTGCCTGAAATTAACCGGCTAATGCTGTAAGCATTAGCCGGCAAGTTTTTTTAGGTTAGTTTTTAGGATCAGAGGTATTGGATATAAAACGGGTAATAAGTTGATTGACAGTGGCAACACAAGCACAAAGAGATCTTTCAGGAACAAAGGATAATAATTGGTTACTCAGGATATTGAATATTGGATAAAATATTTCTGTGAACCATTGTCAATCAACTGATACAAAAGTATAATAGCCTGGGGAACTGTGAAATAGCAATACTGCCCGATTTTAAGCCTGTGGCAAATACACGCTATCGGGTACTAATGCGGGAGGCAATAGTAATACCACGAATATTTTTACACGTAAATTTACGAAGGGGTATTCCGGTAAAATATTGCTCTTCAACAGTATGTGGAAAAAAAATATACTATAAGAAAATTTAATAGGCTTATAAACTACACGTAAAAGTGTACCTTGATAATGAAATTATACTAACCCCCAGATTTCAATAGTTATGAGTAACGATCATTTAATTAAAATTGCCATTGCCGATGACCATAAAATTTTCAGGGATGGCATAAAGATGGCACTTTCCGGAAAAGACAACCTGAAAATGCTTTGGGAAGCCGAAGATGGTAAAGATATGATGCACAAAATAGCCATTAAAAAGCCGGAAGTGCTTTTAATGGATATAAGAATGCCGGAGATTGATGGTATCAATGGTATTCAGCTGATCAGGAAAGAATACGAGGATATCAAGATTATTGTACTTACTATGTACGATGACCAGCAAATGATCAGCAAAATGATGGAGATGGGTGCCAATGCCTATCTAACCAAGACCACCGATCCGGAGGAAATTTACGAAGCCATACTTACCTGTATGAACGATGA
The DNA here is from genome assembly GCA_037140275.1 of Ferruginibacter sp. GTDB lineage: Bacteria > Bacteroidota > Bacteroidia > Chitinophagales > Chitinophagaceae > Ferruginibacter. Next base: position 13,387 of record JBAXET010000002.1, read on the forward strand.
TTTTTACTTTAACGATTTGGTGAATAAGGCGGTAATGGGTAAGTTGATGCAGAAGAAAAATGTACGCCAGCATTATGGTACTAATACGCCGGTGCATTTTAACGAAAAAGAAATAAAGATATTAAAGTTACTTGCAGAGGATAAAACAACAGAGGAAATATCAAAGATCATCTTTTTAAGTCCCAGAACAATTGAAACCATTCGCCAAAATATGAAGACCAAGGTAGATGCCAAAACGATTGGCGGTTTAATCATGTACGGGATGAGAAATAAATTGATTGAGTAATACTATATAGTAATGATCCCGTTTTTTACCGCATAAATGGCCAGGCCCACCCTGCTTTTTACATCCAGCTTATCAAACAGGGTATCTCTGCAGGCATCAATATGTCTTGGAGTAAGTTTCATGGCCTGGGCAATTTCCTTATAGGTCATATCTGTACTGGCCAGTTTTAAAAAATCAATTTCCATATCAGTTAACAGGGCTTTTTCAAGTGAAGAAGGCTTATCCGGGCTTTTACGGAATAAGGAAGCAATTTTACCGGTTGTTTGATATGAGTAGAAGTATTCACCTGATACCACCGTAAGTAATGCTTTTCTGAGTTCGGCAGGATGAATATCTTTTTTTAAAAAACCATGCACGCCAACCTGAAGCAGGCGGATTAAGGCAATTTCGCTATCATACATTGTAAGTATCACCACTTTAATATCAGGATATTGCTGTTGCAGCCATTTTGCTGTTGCGTATCCATCCATTATGGGCATATTCAGGTCCATTAATATAATATCCGGATTGCAGCCGTTTTGTATAGCTTTTATAACTTCCTCCCCGTTTCCTGCACTGGCTACTACAGCAAACTCTTCAAAATTATTAATGAGGTTACCTAATGCATCCCTAAGTAAGGTATGATCATCAGCCAAAAGCAGTTTATATTGTTTCGTTTTGCCCATGTACAGGTATTTCAATAATGATTTGAGTATAAATATCGGGAAAACTGTTTATTTCTAAAGTGCCACAGAGCATTTTTGCTCTTTTTTTCATGTTAAGTAAGCCGGTGCCATTACTGATTACATCAGATTTAAATCCTTTTCCGTTATCAGATATTTTTATTTTGAGCAGCTGCTGCGCATAGTGAAGTTCAATATCAATACAACTTGCTGAAGCATGTTTAATGATATTATGGATGGCTTCCTGCACAATACGAAAAAGCACCAGTTCGGTATTGGCATCCAAAAAAACAGGATTGCCTGTTGTTGAAAATTTTACCTGAAATATACCGGGTTTAATTAACTGCTCCACTTCAAATTCAAGCGCTTTAATGAGGCCATTGCTTAAAATATTCTCACTGCTCATGCTGCGGCTTAAATTACTAAGATCATTAATGGCATCACTAATCATATTTACTGCATCTGTAACGGTATGTGCTGTTTTTTCTAATAAGCTATAGTTCAAGGTGTTTAAATGCAGTTTTGCCAGGGTTAGTTTTTGCCCGATATTATCATGTATTTCTCTGGAAATATTTTGAAAGGTTTGCTCCTGTATCTCTAATTGAGATTGCAATAACTGATTTTCATGTGCAATTTTTAATTCTGCTAAACTTTTTAAGTATGCATTTTGTTTTTGTTGGTATCTGTATAATATTGTTGAAATAAAGCTTACTAACAATAGTATTAGAAATAATGATGTTAGAACAAAAATAATTATGCTTTGGTCTGCTTTATTAAACATAGAGAACTTTTGATGAAAAATAAGTGCATTATTATTACAAGTAAATTAATTATTAAAATTAATGTTTGGGAAATTGAGTAATTGCCATTATTCTTGAAATATGCACTAATTGGATATAGTGGCAAGCTGAATGTTGAATAAAAAAATATTCCTGATACAACCCAAAATGTACTGTCCTTATTAATAATGACAATTGGTTCATTGAGAAATAATTGGTTGAAATATATACAGCTACAAAGGCAAAAGAAAAGGTTACTAATTGCAGTTGCTTGAAAATTGTTAGTTCTTAGGTTGTCTTTTAATATTATTGCAATAATTATAAATAGACAAATGAAATAAATCACCTTCAATGATTTTGAAAAATGATTCTTTTTTAATGTCTTTAGAAAAAAAAGACCTAAAAGAATTAACTCAATTACAATATAAATGCTTTCGAAATAGGGAGAAATCCGGTGATCTAATTTTTGGATGATATTTTCAGTAAAAGTTATTGATGAAAGCAATAGTGCTAAAAATGGATAAAAATAAAATCGATTTAAGCTCTTTGGCTTTCCTTTTACTTTATTTGCTTTTAGTGCAATTATAAATGATACCATAATAATTATAGTGCCGATTATAATTTCTATGTTGAAAATTTTTGTCATCTCTTTGCGTAACAATTATAGGCATATTTTCGAAATTACTTTCCCGAAAAAAAACATTTTTTTCTGTTGTTTTTCCCTTTTTTTTAATTCCAACACTTTACATCTTTGTACTGTTTAGTTGATTTGCAAATTTAATCCGTACTCTATTTTATGCAAGATTTGCATTTGGCTATCAGAGATACATTTCCGCCTGCTAAATAGTTTATTTACAGGCGGAATTATTTCTGGTTTGTTATAGGGGTAGATTCAAATTTGCAAAAATTTGGGGTTACTAGTCGCAGAACTGGTTCGTTAATTAAATCAACCTTTATGATATTGCTACTCACCATTCCGGGAACAGAATTTTGAATTTTTTGATCTGTGTTGTTTTTGTCATTTGGATATCTGGTATCCAAACTGTTTAAACGGGAATAGGGAAATTTTTGAAGTCTGCATTGCATCCGTTCCTTGCGGTGCAGGCTTCTTACAACTTGATTTTGGATTGTACTTATAATGTCTGTAAGACATGAAATTTCTCTCTCTCTTCGGGTTAAGGTTTAAAACCAGCCTGTGAAAAACCATTTTAACTTTTAGCCGTATAAACCACGATATCGGTCATACGAAATTTATAAAGTAATTAAATTACTACAATTTAATTAGACAAATGACTACATAGTTTATTTTGATGTTGATTATAAGCGTTTTACGACATGCTCAATACGTTGTTTACTAAAGATGTACAGGTATTGTTTTTTAACTTTGGTGCTTTCCCATAATAGTTATCGTAAAATTCCCATGCTTAACATAGGGTAATTACACGCTTTCTTATAATTAAATATAATTTGAACTTGCAGGCTGCGTTATTAGTAAGTAGAATACTACTAATCCACTACGCCCAAACTAATATGATACCGAAAAACGATAGCGACGAGCCTATACAAGTAATTATAGCCGACGATCATGTACTTTACAGAGCTGGCGTTAAAACTGCCCTTAGCTCAAAAAAGGATATTAAGATAATTGCAGAAGCTGATAACGGAATGCATTTATTGAATATGCTGAAGAATATTTCAGTTGATGTGATATTACTCGATATACAAATGCCTGTAATGGATGGCATAGCTACTTTACCGGAAATTAAAAAACTGTATCCCAATATCAAGATTATTATGCTTACTATGATGGATGATCACAGCATGATTACCAAACTGATGGAATTGGGAGCAAACAGTTACCTTACTAAAACCAGTGACAGCGAAATTATTTACGAAGCCATAAAAACCTGTTACGAACAGGAGTATTATTTTAATTCTTTAACCAATAAAGCCCTGCTCACTAACCTGAAGCAAAGGAATTTCCCCGGCCCGCAAAAATTAATGCAGCAGGAAGCCCAGCTGAACGATAAAGAAACAATGATATTGAAACTGATGTGCGAAGAGAAAAGTACAAAAGAAATTGCAGATATTGTTGATCTTAGTCCCCGTACTGTAGAAGCCATTCGTGATAAACTTAAAGTGAAAACAGGTGCTAAAAGTACTGCCGGTTTAATCATGTATGCAGTAAAACATAAAATACTTAATGAAGATATATAGATCTGGTAATCCCCAAAACCAATTCTCTAAAACTGTAACGAAAAAAGTATATCCTGTCATTTATGGCGGGATATTTTTTTACACCCTTCACCCCGGGCTTTAAGGTATATTTGCACTATGGAATATTTCAATTATAATGGGAAAATATATAAAGCAGACACGCCTGTAATTGGAGCAGACAGCCGCGGACTGCGGTATGGCGATGGTGTATTTGAAACCCTTAAATTAAAATCGGGGAAATTAATTTTAGCCAACGAACATTTTGCCCGTTTATGGAAAGGATTGCAGGTATTACAATTTGCAATTCCCAAACATTTTGATCCTGAACAATTGCAGGAAGAAATTTTGCTGCTGGCAAAAAAAAATCAGCAGGAGCAAGCTGCCAGAGTAAGGCTTACCATTTTCAGAAGTAATGGAGGCCTGTATGATGCAGCAGATCATCGCCCTAATTATATCATTCAAACCTGGCCACTGCAGGAAGGGAATGGGGAGTGGAACAGCAATGGGTTGGTGCTGGGTATTTATGATCAGGCAAAAAAAACTTGTGATATTTTAAGTAACCTTAAACATAATAACTACCTGCCTTATGTAATGGCGGCATTGGAAGCTAAAAAACAAAAATGGAATGATGCTGTTTTGTTGAATAGTACTGGAAGGATTTGCGATACCACCATCGCCAATATTTTTATCATTAAACAGGGTGTTATTTTTACACCTCCCCTTAGTGAAGGAGCTGTGGCGGGTATTGTGCGTAAGTATCTTATTGATAGTTTTAAAGGTTCGGGCTTTGATTGTATTGAAAAACCACTTACCATAGCAGAACTTTTGGAAGCCGATGAAGTATTTTTAACCAATTCAATTTACAATATCAGGTGGGTTAGTAATATCGGAGATCAGAGATTCGGAAATACAATATCACAAAAAATTTATACCGCCCTGATTCCAACTATTTTATAAATATTTTGTTGTACTCTCCGGAGCCGGAGGGCACATTTTAAATATGGAAACAGTAAATATATTTTGGTTCAGACGCGACCTGAGGTTAAAGGATAATGCAGGATTATACCATGCATTAAAAACCGGAATACCTGTGGTGCCCATTTTTATTTTTGATGCCAATATATTGGATGCACTTGAGGATAAATCAGATAAGCGGGTAGTATTTATTCATGCCGCACTGGAGGCAATTCAGCAAGAACTTATTGGGATGGGCAGTACACTTGAAGTATATCATGGTTCGCCTGTTCATGTGTTTACAAAGTTGATAAAAAAATATACGATAGCAAATATTTTTACCAATCACGATTATGAGCCTTATGCATTGGAAAGAGAAAAGCTGATTGCAGATATGGTGACGCCAAACGGAACTGGCTTTTATAGTTTTAAAGATCAGGTGCTGCTGGAAAAAGATGAAGTGCTGAAAGATGATGGCAAACCTTACACCATTTTTACACCTTACAGTCGCAAATGGAAGTTGGTGTTAACGGCCTTTCACCTGAATGCTTATCCCACAGAAAAATATTTCGCTAATTTTTATAAACAATCAACTCAAATTATACCTTCTCTTAAGAAAATTGGATTTAATGACTTGCCTGTGGCATTTCCTGTAAAAAGCTGGAAAGCAGCTTTGGTAAAATCCTATCAGGAACAAAGAAATTTTCCTGCAATAAAAGGCACTTCTCAGCTGGGCGTTCATCTCAGGTTTGGGACTATCAGTATCAGGGATCTGGCCTCTAAAACGAAATCACTGTCCGAAACATTTTTAAATGAACTGATATGGCGGGATTTTTATCATATGATACTATGGCATTTTCCACAGGTGGGAAAAGGTAAAGCATTTAAACCAGCTTACGATGCAATAGAATGGAGAAGGGATGAAGGGGAATTTGAGCAATGGTGTAAGGGGCAAACCGGTTATCCAATTGTAGATGCGGGTATGCGGGAATTAAATGCTACAGGCTTTATGCATAACCGCGTAAGGATGATTGTGGCTTCTTTTTTAACCAAGCATTTGTTGCTCGACTGGAGATTGGGGGAAGCCTATTTTGCACAAAAACTATTAGATTTTGATTTGGCAGCTAATAACGGAGGCTGGCAATGGGCTGCAGGAAGTGGATGTGATGCGGCGCCATATTTCAGGGTATTCAATCCCTATTTACAAACTCAAAAATTTGATCCGCAATTTGAATACATAAAAAAATGGGTGCCCGAATTTCAGGAGTTTAAATATCCCAAACCAATAGTAGAACATGATTTTGCACGAAAGCGCTGTTTGGAAGTGTATGCAAAGGCGCTTAAGAAAGAAAGTGGTGAATAGTGAATGGTGAATAGTGAATAGTGAATAGTGAATGGTGAATAGTGAATGGTGAATAGTGAGTGAGCTTTCCTGCTTTGTACTCTTTTTATTTTATATACAAATACTAAGCTCTTTCATCCACCCACAACACACTGCTGATTACTGTACCATTCGTTTGTTGATATACCTCCATTAATTTTTTGATTGCTGCTTTGCCATCATTGCCCAGTGCAATAGAGTATTGATTTACATAAAGTTCAATATGCTTACGCATTACTTCCTCACTCATTTCTTGTGAATGAATTCGGATATAGTCATTCAATTCAGGGTATTTTGAAAAAGCATATTCAATACTCTCTTTAATTAAAGCATCAACTTTCAACTGTACATCAATATCAATATTTTTGTTGATTACAATGCCTCCTAAAGGAATGGCTTTGCCGGTTGTTTTTTCCCAGTAATCACCCAGGTCAACAATTTTTTTTAACCCCTTTTGTTCGTAAGTAAATCTGTTTTCGTGAATGATAACGCCAAGGCCTTTATTTTCTAAAACAAAATTTTCTATCTGATCGTATCTCAGAAATACCTTGTTTTTTGCATTAGGATAAGCCAGTGAAAATAATAAATGTGCTGTGGTATTTTCTCCAGGAATCGCAATAAGGCAGTTGTCTATATTGTCAATTGTTAGTTGATCATTTTTAATTAATAAAGGTCCTACTCCTTTACCCAATGCGCTGCCACTGTTTAAAACAAGGTAATGATTCAGCACCAGTGGCAATACTCCATAACTCAGTTTAGTGATATCCAGTTTGCCATCAATAGCCCATTTGTTAAGGGTTTGCACATCTTCAAGTACAGTTTCAAATTCAAGTCCGCGGGTATCGATTTTATTATTGACCAGTGCATCAAATATAAACGTATCATTCGGACAGGGGGAAAATCCAAGTGTGAGTTTCATGGTACAATATTAATCCTTTAATTTACTGATGAGATTTACCAACTCGGTATTCAGATTTTCGAAAGCCTCTTTCATTTTCCATTTAGTTTTATCTCGTTCGCCTACATAATTGCTGATGGTTCTTATTTGTACAAAGGGAATCGCTTCCTGAAGGCAAACAAAATGAAAACCTGCACCTTCCATGGTTTCTATTTGCGGGTTAAATGCATTTATCAGTTGCTGTTTCTGTAACATACTGTCACTTACTTTGTTTACGGTTATGCCCTTTACTGCCTTTAAGTTGCTGTTTTTGGGCATGCCTTCTGTATTCATCAGCCAGCCATCAGCATAAGGGAAAGCATGTGCATTAATTAAAGGGCTGCCAATAAATGAAGTAAAAGTTTGATTCTCTTCGGCACCAATATCTCCAAAACTATCCTGTTTTACCAATACAGTTTCTGCCAGATTCAGTTCATTTGAAAAAGCGCCTGCAATACCAGCCTGAATCACATAATGATATTCTTCCTGTTGTAATCTCCTTTGCAGGTTGTATATAGTGGCAGGAGTTCCTACGCCGGTAATAAGTATATCCACATTAGAATACAAATTAATGAACAGTTCAAGTTCATTTTCGGTGGCGGCTGTCAGTAATATCTGCATATGGCAAAATTCGTGTTTCTGCTTCATATTTCAGGATTTAGGTACTACCTTTGCAAAAATTTTTGAAAACAGCTCATGGTGTATATTACCCGTATAGAACATTTTAATGCAGCACATAAGCTGTATAATCCAAAGTGGAGCAGGGAAAAGAATGAGGAAGTATTTGGTAAATGTGCTAATGAAAATTGGCATGGCCATAATTTTGAGTTGTATGTAACCCTTAAAGGTAATCCCGATACTGATACCGGTTTTGTATACGACGTTAAGAAACTGAGTGTTATAGTGAATGAACATGTGATTGAAAAGCTGGATCATAAAAATTTAAATATGGATGTAGATTTTATGCAAGGGCAACTCTGTTCTATCGAAAATCTGGTAATTGGCATCTGGAACCAATTGGTTCCACATCTTCCCCCAAGTGTGCAACTGCACTGTCTTAAACTGCAGGAAACGCCACGTATATATGTAGAATATTACGGAAATTAAGTTTTGTTTACTCCAAACAATTGGTAACTTTATTTGTAATTAGCTTTCAATAGCTGAAGTGTTTGAACAGCAGACTTCTGTTATACACTTTGGAAAAAGTACAGCTTGGTAATTGTTAATCTGGTGTACAAACGTTGTTGCTACAGTTTCAACAAAAAATACATTTCGGTGTTATACCTGTTATGAATAGTAAAGTGGCTGTATATCGTAAAGAACATTTTAATGCGGCACATCGCCTTAACAATCCGTTATGGGATGAAGCTACAAATGCTCAGGTATTTGGGAAATGCAATAACCCGCATTATCATGGCCATAATTACGAACTTATTGTAAAACTGATTGGGGAACCAGATCCGGAAACAGGTTATGTATTTGACCTTAAAGTGTTAAGTGATATCGTAAAGGAACAAATTGTGGAACGTTTTGATCATAAAAACCTCAATGAAGATACGCTGGAGTTTAAAACACTTAACCCAACAGCAGAAAATATAGTGGTGGTGATTTATAAAATTTTAAGAGCAAAAATAGATACCAAATATGATTTGCAGTTACGCTTATATGAAACAGAGCGAAATTTTGTAGAATATCCGGTAATATAAATTATAGCATAAAAATAACGCAATGGCATATAAAAAAATAGAACAGTACGACGAAGCAGTTACAGAAGGGCTGATTAAAAATTACAAAAGCAGTTTGGCATTGTTGGGCGAAGATGCCGACAGGGAAGGCCTGTTAAAAACTCCGGAACGTGTGGCCAAAGCCATGCAATTTCTTACACAGGGGTATCAGCAAGATGCCAATGCAATTTTAAATTCAGCAAAATTTCATGAAGAAGTTAGTGAGATGGTAATTGTGAAAGATATAGAATTGTACAGTATGTGCGAACATCATATGCTGCCTTTTTACGGAAAAGCACATGTGGCATATATTCCTAATGGCTGGATCACTGGATTAAGCAAAATTGCCAGAGTGGTGGATGTATACAGCCGTCGTTTGCAGGTGCAGGAAAGATTGACCCATCAGATATTAAATTCTATAAAAGATACTTTACAGCCGGTAGGCGTTGCTGTGGTAATTGAAGCATCACATTTATGTATGATGATGCGTGGGGTTCAAAAGCAAAATTCTGTAACCACCACATCTGCTTTTTACGGGGAGTTTGAAAAAAACAGTACCCGGAGTGAATTTATGAAACTCATCAGCGCCAAGCTGCACTAACATAATTTTAAACTAAAACGATTAATCCCTCCTAATGAGGGATTTTTTTATTTTATTTGTGGTCTAAAATAATTAATCATGGCACATGCTTATGTATTCCCCGGACAAGGATCGCAGTTTAGCGGAATGGGAAAAAATTTATATGAATCGAATCCTCTGGCAAAAGACTTATTTGAACTGGCAAACGAAATTTTAGGTTTCAGAATATCTGATATTATGTTTGAAGGAACAGAAGAAGACCTGAAACAAACCAAAGTAACACAACCCGCAGTTTTTTTGCACTCTGTTATAGCCTATACAACCTTACATGATGTAACACCTGATATGGTTGCCGGACATTCTTTGGGTGAATTTTCTGCTCTGGTGGCTAACAAAGCATTAAGTTTTGAAGATGCCCTGAAGCTGGTTTCTATAAGGGCCAAAGCCATGCAAAAGGCCTGCGAATTAAATCCGTCTACTATGGCAGCGGTACTGGCATTAGCAGATGAAAAGGTAGAAGAAGTATGTGCAGCAGTTTATGCCGAAACCAATGAAGTGGTAGTGGCTGCTAACTATAATTGTCCCGGGCAACTGGTGATCAGTGGTTCTTTAAAAGGAATTGAGATTGCTTGCGAAAGAATGAAAGCAGCAGGTGCTAAACGTGCACTGGTACTGCCTGTTGGTGGTGCATTTCACAGTCCGTTAATGCTCCCTGCAAAAGAAGAATTGGCTGCGGCAATTGAAGCCACAAATTTTAATGTGCCCATATGCCCTGTTTATCAGAACGTAGTAGCCAAAGCTGTTACTGATGCAGCAGCAATTAAAAATAATCTGATTGAGCAATTAACCGGAGCTGTAAGGTGGACGCAAATTGTTCAGTCGATGATTGCAGACGGAGCTTCTCAATTTACAGAAGTAGGCCCGGGTAAAGTATTACAGGGGTTGGTACAGAAGATCAACAAGGAAATGCTGGTAAGTGGCGTGAACTGATAAGTAATTAAGATATATTTTACATCAGGCCCTGCATATTGATTTGCAGGGCTTGTTTTATTGTATAATAATTACTGTGCCTTTTCGCTGAATAATATTGCCTTTATAATCCACTCCTTCTGCAATCCAGATATAGGAATCTGCCAAAGGTTTTGCACCGGCATTTTTTCCATCCCAACCGTTTGCCGGATTGCTGCTGCTAAAAATAATATTACCCCAGCGGTTATAAATACGGAAATAATGAAATTCTCTTAGTCCAACCGGAATGGCTTTTAAAATATCATTGGTGCCATTGCCGTCAGGTGTAAAAGCATTGGGGACATAAATATCGGGACCACGATACACTTTTATTTTAATATTGTCTGTAGCGGCACAGCCAATACTATTACTGGCAGTTACATTGTATAAAATGTCTTTATCAAGAATGGTGGTTGGGCTTGCAGAAAAAGGATTGTCAAGTCCGTATGATGGTGTCCATTGGTATTGTGTAAACCCGGTATTATTGATATCTGATGCAAATAATTTTAATGGCTGTCCAATTGCCAATATACTATCTCTTCCTGCGTATACAACTGCCTGCGGTAGTACTGTAATTTGTACCGTATCGTTTTTTAAAGATACACATCCGTTATTGTCTGTAACCGATAATGCATAACTAAAGTCATTAGTTAAGGAACCGGTGATGGGTGCTGCAATAAGCGGATTGTTTAAATAAGTGGCAGGGGTCCATGTATATTGAATTCCACCTGAGCCGTTTAAATTTACAGTTTGTGCAAAGCAAATCGTTTGATCAGGGCCTGCATTGGCAGCAGGAGCAGGGTTTACAAAAACAGTTATAGTATCTTTTTGCTGACATATTCCTGTAGTAGCTGTAACAATGTATTGTGTTGTACTAACAGTTGATGTTGTTGGAGTTTTACTTGCTGAATTATTTAATGCAGTTGATGGTGTCCATGAGTAATTAGCAGCATTGGAAACCACATTTAGTATAGTTGATTTTCCTTCACAAATTACAGGGTCGGCACCTGCATTAAGTGTAACGGTATTGTTTAGCGGTAAAATAATACTATTTGAAGCGGTACAATTATTATTGTCTTTTACCGTAATCAGGTAGTTACCGGATTGTAATAAAATGGTATTACTGCTCTGAAAATTTATTCCATCTGCAGAAAAAAGATAAGGCGCTTTTCCGCCTGTTACATTTATAACAGCAGTTCCATCTGCATTGCCGCTGCAACTGGCAGCAGTTATTCCGGTGCCTGATATCAGCAGGGTAGGAAATGATTGCGTAATGCTGATGCTGAGGCTGTCAACACAATTGGCAGCGTCTTTTATTTTTACGCTGTACACACCAACGGGTAAGTTGTTAAACGTACTGTCTGTTTGGTAAGGACTATTATTAATAGAATACAAAACAGGAGCAGCCCATAAACCGCCCCCTGAAACCTGTATACTTCCTGTAGCAGCGTTATTACAATTGACATCCGTTTTTGCAATGAATTGCAATTTTTTCAACGCAATTACTACGGAGTCACGTCCATGACAAGTGCCTTCAGTTGCGGTGCAGTAATATGTGGTAATGGTATTTAAAGGTGTTGCAACAGGGGTACGTATGGCAGTATTATTCAGTGTGGCATTAGCATCCCACTGGTATGCACTGTAACCAGCAGAAGCAGTTAATTGTATTGAACTGTTATTGCATAATAATACAGTATGCGGAGTAATACCTAATGTATCGTAATCTCTCAGTTGAATAATGGCACTATCTGTAGGACTGGTTGGTCCGCAGGTAGTACCTACAAGCGCATAAATTTTTAATGTTTCAATTCCTTCAGGTATATTGTCGATAATAGGGTTAATATTAAGGGTTACTGATGTTTGATTGGCAGGAATGGTTACCACTGCTGGTACTAGTTGAATATCGGTGCCATTAATTGCTGTGCCTGCAAAGGAAAGGTGAATGTCCAGCGGGGTATTGTCAGGATTAGGTCTTTGTATATTGATGGAGCCTGATGCACAGCCTTCAACCAGATATGCATTATTTAACGGATCCAGTTGTGTACTGGTATGCATGCTGATTACATTAGATGATAAACTTTTGGCTTCCAAGAATACGCCACTGTCAAAATCGCTGTCAGTTACGTCAGCAATTACCAGTTTTAAATGATAGGTTTGGCAGGGAATTACTTTTTCAAAAGCTGTTAAAACTGTAGTGTGCCCGTCGTGAGTAAAAAAAGTATTGCTGGCATTATCAATATAATAATTTCTGTTATTGGGGCATGCACCTCCGGGAACATCGTTTACATTAAATATTGACACCGGAGTATTGGTATTGGGAATTAAGGCAATATTCCTTACTCCGCCTGCAATACCCGGACCTGAAATGAAAAAGGCAAATGCATCATTATAACTGCAAACATAACTTGGTGTATATTCTTCTGAGCTGAAAACATATTTAAATTTGATTGTATCACCTAATGGAATAAAATCAAATTCCAGAATAGTGGCATCCTTAGTTTCTGCAACAGCTACTCCAATTTCACGGGCAAGGTCAGCATCTCCAGGCATCTGGTTATTGGTGGAAGCCTGATTGGCTGAAGCAATGCTTATCCCATTACCATCCATACCCCAATTACCCCCAAGCGTTTTAGCTCTGCCGTTAGTTAGCACAATCCCACTATCTAAACTAATTTTTGGTCCAGATTCATTTACAAAAAATCCTGTAGCAACAGAAGCTGCTGAAAACTGGATATTGGTAACAATAATTCCGTTTCCCAATAATTTTTGTACCAGCAGTTGAGGATTGTTTTCCGGAATAATATTCAGTTGGGCAAACAAAGAGGTAGCTCCGGCAAGGCTAATAAGAAGCAGTAAAAATTTTCGGAAAATGCAGTTCACTTAAAATCCAGTTATGACTGCTAAGGTATCAAATAAATAATTAGTTTGTTGATACGCAATATTCAATACGGAAATAAAAAGGGCCGGATGAGTAATCCGGCCCTATCAATGCAATGAAATATATTACAAAGTAGCTAAAACATCGTTCATACTTCTTACAGCAGCAGCACTTTTTTCAAAAGCAGCCTGTTCGTCAGCATTTAGTTTAAAGTCGATGATTTTTTCCCAGCCGTTTTTGCCAATAGTAACCGGTACGCCCAAACAAATATCTTTTTGACCATATTCGCCATCTAAAGCTACACAGCAGGTAAACAGTTTCTTTTCGTCACGGATAATGCTTTCAACTAAAGCAGCTCCAGCCGCACCTGGTGCATACCATGCAGAAGTGCCGATTAAAGCAGTTAAAGTAGCACCACCTACCATAGTATCTTTTACAATTTTTTCTTGTTGTTCTGCACTTAAGAAATCAGTAACAGGAGCACTGTTCCATGTTGCTTTGCTCATTAATGGAATCATAGTGGTATCACCGTGTCCGCCAACAACTACAGCATTTAAATCAGCAGGGCTGCAACCTAAGTGCTGGCTCAATTGATATTTAAAGCGGCTGCTGTCTAAAGTGCCACCCATACCAATGATCCTGTTTTTTGGTATGCCGGTAGATTTTAATGCTAAATAAGTCATGGTATCCATCGGATTGCTGATCACAATAATAATAGCATCTGGAGAGTGCTTTAAAATATTTTCGCAAACACCTTTTACAATACCTGCATTTACGCCAATCAATTCTTCACGGGTCATACCGGGTTTACGGGGTAAGCCGCTGGTGATTACCACTACATCACTTCCAGCTGTTTTTGTATAATCGTTAGTACTGCCTGTAATTTTAGTGTCAAAACCTAATAAAGTGGCAGTTTGCATCATGTCCTGAGCCTTACCTTCCGCCACGCCTTCTTTAATGTCTAATAAAACCAGTTCAGTACACAATTCTTTGCGGGCAATATTATCGGCACAGGTTGCTCCTACGGCACCGGCACCTACAACAGTTACTTTCATATAATCTATTTTATTTTTTGAGGAAATTATTTTCGCCGCAAAGGTAGTTCATTCCAGTATTGGCGGGGTTGAGAAATGAAATATTTTTTTGACAGGTCCATTTTTTTTTAACAGTTTAAAAGGATTGTTTGGAGCGATTTTGCGTTAACTGTATACAATTTCTTTAAGCCATGATGAAACCAATAGTGAACCTCTGTTGCATTGCTGTATGTTGCAGCTTTTTAACTAAAAACTATGTGCCGGGTATAACAGTGGTATTTGATGCTGGTAAAAAGGCCGTTAGTATACAATGGCAACAACAGGTGTCGGGAATAAAAACCTTTGTGGTACAACGAAGTGCCAATAACAGCAACTGGACTGATATAGCTTTTCAGGGGGTAAGCAATTTCAATCCTGCTAAAACATATCAATATCTGGATTATAAAGCAATTGCCGGACAAAACTATTACCGCTTAAAAGTTATTACAGAAAAGGGGAAGGAGGAATTCTCGGCCAGTGTAATGATAATTAATGGTACTGCAGAAGCAAATTGGGTAATATATCCAGTGCCAGTTAAAGAGTTGCTTACGCTGCAATATAAAGGGATAAAAAAACTAACCGGAGTGGTTAATGTCTTTATTCATAATGTTACAGGCAGAATCATCACCCGTGTGCGCAGCGCCTCCCTGAATGCTATCATCCGGATTCCGGTTGATAATTTGGGGAGTGGTATTTATGATGTTAGGATAATAATAGAAAATGAAGTGGTTTGGAATCAGCGTATTGTAAAGTAGCTTATTTTTTTAATGCCTGCAGTATGGTGCTCTTTTTTACATTGCCCTGATTAAAGTACACTAACTGATTTTGTTTGTTGTAAAAAGCCAGCACCGGAATGGTTCTGGGCTGAAAGAATCCCCCAAAAAAATATTTATAGTCTTTGCCGATGCGGATAAGTGGATATTTTTCTAAATGAAATTTATCATAAAAGGTCTTTATTTTCTGCAGAGTTTCAGTAGAACTTAAAATCACATTGGTGTTTTGTGTTAGCTCCGGTATTGTTAATAATAATTGCATCTGATGCTGGCAATGTTCGCAGTCAGGATTAAATAACATGATAAGGCTTTTTTTGCCCGGAGATAATTCAGTTTGTGTAAATGGTATACTGTCTAAAGACAATACAGTAAAATTCGGCAATAACTTAGTTTTCAGGTATGGAGCTGTGGTGTCGTATTGCGAAAAAACTGCGATGTAAAACAACAGTGAGATCGCCAAAAAATTGATTCTTTTTTTCATAAGCTTTATAGTGAGGCTGCAATTTGTTCAACCGGGGTACTGCCTGTAAACGAATTTACAAGGTTCCCTTTTTTGTCGTACACAAATATCGAAGGGAAGGAACGCACTTTAAAAAAAGTGCCAAAAAAATAAATCGGGTCTCTACCCATGGTGATAGTAGGGTAGTCAGCAATTTTATATTCCTTGTAAAACTCCCTCAGGTAATTGAAATCCAGCGGGGATGCCATAATGATCTGTGCTTTTTTAAATAAGCCAATTTTTGCAGTCAGTTCTTTTGTTTCGGCCTGACAATGTTCACAATCCGGACTAAACATCATAATGATGGTGGCTTTCTTCTTTTTAAGATTGTCTTTAGTAAAAATGCTGCTGTCGGCTACATTGATCAGTTTAAAAGAAGGTATTATAGGGAAACGTCTGTATAAAAGAGTAGAATCGTCCTGCGCTATTGCAGCAATACAGATTGTAGTAAGCAGGATAAAGAGGAAATGTTTTTTCACAATATATTTTTTATAAAACTATATTTTTTCATTGAAAATGAAATGTTAAGAGAAAAAATAGTTTTCAGTTTACAGTTTGTGGTTTTCTGTTTTTGAACTGTTTCAAATGATGAAAAAAGGAAAACTGAAAACATAAAACCGAAAACAGCAATTTTTATTTACTTTTGCAGCCACTTAAAACAAAGCATCATGGCAACTACAGCAGATATGCGCTCAGGACTGATCATCAAAGTAGATGGCAGTTTATATTCAGTAATTGAATTTGGACAAAACAAAACCGCCCGTGCAGCAGCAAAAGTGTGGGCTAAATTAAAGGGGGTAGATAATGCCCGTACTATTGAAGTAACCTGGAATAGTGGTGAAACTATTCATCCTGTAAGGGTGGAAAGGAAGTCATATCAGTATTTATATAAGGATGATACCGGATACAGCTTTATGGATACCGAAACTTTTGAGCAAATTACTGTTGCAGAAACAATGATTGATGCACCAAAGTTTTTAAAGGATGGTCAGGAAGTGTCTGTATTGATCAATGGCGAAACCGAGCTGCCAATGGGAGTTGAATTACCGGATAAAATTGTATTACTGGTAACTTACAGCGAACCCGGTATGAGGGGTGATACCGCTACTAAAACATTAAAGCCTGCAACTGTTGAAACAGGTGCTACGGTTAACGTTCCGCTTTTTGTAAATGAAGGTGAGCTGATCCGTATCAACGCAAAAACAGGTGAATATGTGGAGCGTGTAAAATCATAATTATATTGAAATTTATATTAGAAAAGGACAAGGGGAAGCCCGCTTGTCCTTTTTTTATTTTTAGCCATTTTTAGCCTTTTTTTATTGTTTTTTGCACATTTTTAGCGCATTTTAAGCAAAAAGGCTCATTTTTTGCATTTTTTATTTTTTAAAAAACTTGCTTTTTTGGTGAATCATTTATTACCTTAGCGTCCCCTATGAATTTATCCATTAACTAAACAAAAACTTAAATATGGACATCAAGCAAATTCAGGAATTGGTAAAGTTGATCAACAAAACCAATATCGGAGAAATTACAATTGAAGAAGAAGGTGTTAAGATTACCGTTAAACAAAAGAAAGATCCTGTACAACATATAATGGCCAATGCAGCACCAGCTAATTATGCTCCAGCTCCTTTGCCACAACAAACTCAGGCAGCCCCGGCAGCAGTTAAGCCGGCAGAAACTCCTAAAGCCGACAATTTAGTTACTATTAAGAGTCCGATGATTGGCACTTTTTATCGCCAGGCTGGTCCGGGTAAACCAATTTTTGCTTCAGTAGGTGATGAGGTTACGTCTGGTAAAGTGGTTTGTATTATTGAAGCCATGAAGCTGTTTAACGAAATTGAAAGTGAAGTAAAAGGTAAAATTGTAAAAGTATTGGTAGAAGATGCCAGTCCGGTAGAATATGATCAGCCTTTATTTCTGGTTGACCCATCTTAATGGTCAATAGTCAATGGTCAATAGTCAATAGTGAATAGCGTTTTTAATTTGAAATTACTTTTGGTTAACAAAGACTGTACTCATTCACCATTGCCTTTTTACCATTCACCTGCCGTATTATTAATTTCAAATTAACGAGATGTTTAAAAAGATATTGATTGCCAACCGTGGGGAAATTGCACTTCGTGTAATTCGTACCTGCAAGGAAATGGGCATTAAAACAGTTGCTGTTTATTCTACTGCCGATAAAGATAGTTTACATGTAAAATTTGCTGATGAAGCCGTTTGTATTGGTAAGCCTTCCAGTGCAGACAGTTATTTGAATGTAGCACATATTATGGCAGCTGCAGAAATTACTAATGCCGATGCAATTCATCCGGGCTATGGCTTTTTAGCAGAAAATGCAAAGTTTGCCAAAATCTGTGGTGACCATGGCATTAAATTCATTGGCCCCACTCCGGAAATGATTAACGCCATGGGCGATAAGATTACGGCTAAACAAACCATGATTGCTGCAGGGGTTCCTGTTGTACCGGGCGTGGATGGTTTACTGGAAGGAGTGGAGCATGCTAAGTCTGCAGCAAAAGAAGTGGGCTATCCTGTTATATTAAAAGCTACTGCCGGTGGTGGTGGTAAAGGAATGCGTGTGGTATGGAGTGAAGAAGAAATTGAAAAAGCATTTGACAATGCCAAAACGGAAGCAGCGGCTTCATTTAAGAACGATGGTATCTACATGGAAAAATTTGTAGAAGAGCCACGTCATATTGAAATTCAGGTGGTGGGTGATCAGTACGGAAATGTATGTCATCTTAGCGAAAGGGATTGTTCTATACAAAGGCGTCACCAGAAATTAGTGGAAGAGTCTCCTTCTCCTTTTATGACTGAAGAGTTAAGAGACAGGATGGGTGAAGCAGCTATTAAAGCGGCTGCGTCTATTCGTTATGAAGGCGTGGGAACAGTTGAATTTCTGGTAGATAAGCACAGGAATTTCTTTTTCATGGAAATGAATACCCGTATTCAGGTAGAGCATTGTGTAACAGAAGAAGTAATTAATTATGATCTGATTAAAGAACAAATCATGATTGCAGCGGGCGACCGTTTAAAAGGTATTAACTATAAGCCGGTAATGTGTGCTATTGAATGCCGCATCAATGCAGAAGATCCTTATAATGATTTCAGACCAAGTCCGGGCAAGATAACAGTATTACATCAACCTGGTGGTCATGGGGTAAGGGTGGATAGTCATGTATATGCGGGCTATGTAATTCCTCCATATTATGACAGTATGATTGGTAAGTTGATTGCCGTTGCTCAAACCCGTGAGGAAGCTATAGATACCATGAGCCGTGCATTAAGCGAATATGTGATTGAAGGGGTAAAAACTACTATTCCTTTTCATCAGCAATTAATGAAAGACCCTGATTTCAGAAGCGGAAACTTTACCACCAAGTTTTTAGAAACTTTTAAGATGAAATAACATCAATACAATATTACAAAGCCGTCCGATTTTCAGGACGGCTTTTTTTATGCTCAATTGCCCAGTTGTTTTCTCCATATTCTACTGATGGCCATTTGATGCTGCATATTTAGCTGCATAAAAATTGGGTATTTTTTCTATTGACAGTAATGAAATACCGGAGTTTAATTGAAGAATAATCATTGCCACTCATCAAGAAAAATATAAAAATCAATACTTATCTTATTACATTTAAATTATTAAATCAACTGCCATGCTATATAAAAAATTATTCCCTGTAATTTTTGCTTTATTTTTTATCAATAATGCTCTCGCTCAAATATTAACCACACCGGCTGATGGAGGCAATAAAAAAGCTTCAGTAAGCGAGCGCATTGGCATTACCGATGTTACTATACATTACGACAGACCTGCTGTAAAAGGAAGAGAAGGAAAGATTTGGGGCCAACTGGTACATAACGGATTTATGGATCTGGGTTTTGGTACCAGCAAATCTGCACCATGGCGTGCCGGGGCTAATGAAAATACCACATTTACATTCAGTACAGATGTAATTATAGAAGACAAAAATTTAAAAGCAGGTACGTATGGTTTTTTTGTTGCCATGGGTAATGGTGATGCTACTTTGATATTCAGTAATAATGCCACATCCTGGGGCTCATTTTTTTATAATGAAAAAGAAGATGCCTTAAGAGTAAATGTAAAAACTTCTGCCATCACTGAAACAGTGGAGCGATTGAAATATGAGTTTACAAATGAAACAGATAATAGTGCCATAGTAGCTTTGATGTGGGAAAAAATAAAGATACCTATTACAATTTCTGTTGATCTTACAGGAACGCAATTGGCATCGTTTAGAAATGAATTGCGCTCCGATAAAGGGTTTAAATGGGAGGCATGGGTGGAAGCTATTAATTTTTGTGTGGACAATAATGCCAATTTAGAAGAAGCATTGCAATGGAGTGACTATGCTATAACGGCTGTATTTGTAGGGCAAAAAAATTTCAAAACATTAAGTGCAAAAGCAGCGGTATTGAGTAAACTTAACCGCAAGGCTGAAGCAGATGTTCTAATGAGAGAAGCAATGCCATTAGCCACTATGCAGGAACTGCATAATTATGGCCGGCAGTTACTCAGAGATAAAAAGGCGGAGCTGGCATTGGAAGCTTTTAAACTGAACGCACAAAAAAATCCAAATGTTTTTACAACCACAATGGGACTGATGAGGGGATATTCAGCAAACGGAGATTATAAAAATGCATTAAAATATGCACGGATAGCTCAGCCAATTGCTCCTGATAAAGCCAGCAGGGATGCGCTGGAAGGTTTTGTAAAAATGTTGCAGGATGGAAAAGATATCAACTAAACTTTCGGTTAATTCAAAAGGAGCAAACATTTTTGCAGACTGGTTTTCCAATTTGGAATTTGCAGCTGAAAGGTATTTTTAATAGTAGTAGTATCTAATACTGAATAATGCGGACGTTTTGCCGGGGTGGGATATTGCGTTGTTGGTATGGGATTAACAATGCATTTACTGTTTGTTAATCCCTTTATGGCAATTGCAAAATTATACCAGCTGGTTATACCTTCATTGCTGTAATTATATATATGTTGATATATAGCTGTATCAGGATACTGTTGTATAATTTGCAAAATAGCGTGTGCTAAATCTGCTGCATAAGTGGGACAGCCAAATTGATCATTCACAACATTAATACTTTCTCTTTCATTCATTAAGCGCAGCATTGTTTTTACAAAGTTGTTGGCAAAAGAAGAAAATATCCAGGAAGTCCGGATGATGATAACAGCAGGATGATTGGCTATAGCCAGTTCTTCACCTCGTAATTTTGATTTGCCATAAACACTTACAGGATTAGTAAGATCAGTTGTTTTATATGGAGCTGTACCCGTTCCGTCAAATACATAATCAGTGGAGATATGAATAAAACCTGCATCAGCAGCTTTGCATGCAGTAGCAAGATTTCCCACTGCTTCGGCATTAATGGCAAAGGCTAATTCTTTTTCAGTCTCGGCCTTATCTACTGCTGTATACCCAGCGCAATTGATACAAAAATCAATCTTATGCAATTTGAAAAAGCTGACTATGCTTTCTTTATTTTCTATTGGAAGATCGTTTTTTCCTGCAAATAAAAAATTAAACTGCGGATACCCTGCAGCTGCAACCTGTATTTCTTTTCCAAGCTGACCATTAGCGCCGGTTACCAATATGGTGGTAGTGGGTTTCATTTTTAAAATACAAAATTGGTAACGCAATCTCTAATACCGTTATGCAGGGTGTCTTTTTCGGAAATAATAACTTTGTCTGCAGGTATTTTCCAGTCGATATTCAAAATTGGATCGTTATATAATATACCCCCTTCCGAAGCCTTATTATAAAATTCGTCGCATTTGTACATTACTTCTGCAGTTTCACTTATTACAGAATACCCATGGGCAAATCCTTTTGGTACCAATAATTGTTTTTTATTTTCTGCTGATAGTTCAAGAGAGAATGCCTTGCCAAAAGCAGGGGAGCCTTTACGAATATCGACTACAACATCCAATATGGCACCACTTAATACCCGTATCAGTTTTGTTTGAGAAAATGGATTTTGCTGAAAATGCAAACCGCGTATCACGCCATAGGAAGATTTAGCCTGATTGTCTTGTACAAATTTGATGTTTATACCTTCGGCAGAAAAAATTTGTTCATTATAACTTTCAAAAAAATAGCCGCGACTGTCTTCAAACACTCTGGGCTCAAAAATTAATAATCCTGGAATTTCGGTCTTAATAAATGGCATTTTTAAAATAAATTATTTATTCGTCAGGAATATTTTTGCTTAAAAAATTCAATCGTTGCAATTAGCCCGTCTTCAAATTTTTTAGTAGGCTGGTAGCCTAAAAATTCTTTTGCTAATGAGATATCTGCCAGAGAATCTCTTATATCTCCGGCTCTTGGGTCACGGTAGGT
Organism: Ferruginibacter sp.; assembly: GCA_037140275.1. Lineage (GTDB taxonomy): Bacteria > Bacteroidota > Bacteroidia > Chitinophagales > Chitinophagaceae > Ferruginibacter. Next base: position 35,527 of record JBAXET010000002.1, read on the forward strand.
AGCTTTAAAATCGCTTCCTAATTGTTTTTGGCAGGTTTGATATAACTGGTTCACCGTAAATCTTTCTCCCACTGCCACATTATATACTTTTTTAAAAGCGGCTTCATTATCAGTGAGCATCCCCTTTATATTTACCTGCACTGCATTCTCCACATAGGTAAAGTCTCTGGTTTGTTCACCATCTCCATTAATATATACCGGTGTATGTTTTAAAATACCTTTTACAAATAATGGGATTACAGCGGCATAAGCACCATCAGGATCTTGCCTGGGGCCAAAAATATTAAAGTATCTGAAGCCCATCAGTTTTAATCCGTATGCATCTGCAAAAACCTGAGCATAGAGTTCATTGGTTTTTTTTGTTGCGGCATAAGGAGACAGGCAGTTGCCAACTTTATCTTCTTTCTTGGGTAATGTAGCTTCGTCGCCATAAACAGAAGACGAAGAAGCATAAACAAATGTTTTCACCTTATTGTCTACTGCAGCTTTAAGCATATTTACAAATCCGCCCACATTTACATCATTAAAATATACCGGCTCTTTAATACTTCTGGGAACAGAGCCAAGTGCTGCCTGATGGCTGATATAATCAATATCATCGCATGCTCTCATACAGGTGTCCATATTTCTGATATCACCTTCAATAAATTCAAAACCGGGATATTGATGTAAAATATCCAGATTGCTTTTAAAGCCATTTGACATATTGTCGAGTACCCTGACTTTTGCGGCACCATGCTGTAGCAGATATGCTGCAATATGGCTGCCTATAAATCCTGCTCCGCCAGTAATTAAAAAATTACCAGTACTTATATCCTTTGTATGAAAATTATCCATTTCAGTTATCTCTAATTATAAACTCCAATAAGCCCTGTTAGTAATTCTTCCTCTGTAAATTCCTTTCAGATCTGCAACTAATCCATTTGATTTTGTTATTGAGGCAAAATAAGTATCGTCTAATTTCTTGTAATCATTATGCGGTACAGTTACAATAACTGCATCATAGTCGGCACTTAATTGCTGTGTTAATCCAAAGCCATATTCATGAAGCAGCTCCTCACTTTCTGCATGAGGGTCGGCAACATCTACATTTAATGAATAGGATTTTAATTCTTTCACCACATCTGCCACTTTACTGTTTCGGATATCGCTAACATTTTCTTTAAATGTAGCACCCATCACCAATACTTTTGCATCCTTAATATTTCCATTAGTCTGAATGATGTGCTGTAAAATCTTCTTAGCCACATAACCAGCCATACCATCATTAATTACACGTCCGGCAAGAATAACCTGACTGTCGTAACCCAATTCTTTTGATTTGTAAGTAAGATAGTAAGGGTCAACGCCAATACAATGTCCACCCACCAGACCCGGCTGAAATTTCAGGAAGTTCCATTTAGTTCCCGCAGCTTCCAGTACTTCGTAGGTATTAATATTCATCCTGTCGAAGATGATACTGAGCTCATTCATTAATGCAATATTTAAATCGCGTTGGGTGTTTTCAATGATCTTTGCTGCTTCAGCTACTTTTATAGAAGAGGCTTTATGTACCCCTGCTTTTACAACCAGTGAATATACTTTAGCAATAATGTCTAAACTTTCAGCATCACAGCCGCTCACTACTTTTACAATACTCGATAAGGTATGTTCTTTGTCTCCCGGATTAATTCTTTCGGGCGAATAGCCTAATTTAAAATCGATGATATTTTTTAAGCCGCTTAATTTTTCAATAATCGGCAAACAATCTTCTTCTGTACATCCCGGATATACGGTGCTTTCAAACACTACGTAATCATCTTTTTTTACTACTTTTCCAATGGTTTCACTGGCTCTTTGCACTGGTACCAGATCGGGTACGTTGTGCTCATCCACTGGGGTTGGTACTGCCACTATAAAAAAATTGGCTTGTCTTAATACATCCAACTCATTGGTGAATTCAATATCACAATCATCAAATGCGCTGCTCTCCAGTTCCTGACTGGGGTCAATTTTATTGCGCATCATTTCCACTCTTTTTGCATTGATATCAAAACCGATGACTTTTATTTTTTTTGCAAATTCCAATGCAATAGGTAAGCCCACATAGCCTAAGCCAATTACAGCAATTTTCTTCTTTTTATCTAAAAGATCCTGGTACATAGTTGATTATTTGTTTTTGTTGCTTTCAAATTCTTTAGGAAGTTTATACAATTCTTCCTGTGGCAGATTTTTAAAATAGTTATAGGTGATTTTTAATCCTTCTGCACGGCTTACTTTAGGTGACCAGCCCAGTAATTCTTTTGCTTTGGTGATATCGGGTTGCCTTTGTTTGGGATCATCGGTAGGCAATTCTTTGTATACAATTTTTTGTGTTGTGCCAGTTAATTTGATGATCTCTTCAGCAAAATCCTTTAATGAAATTTCATCGGGATTACCAATATTTACCGGTTGAGCATAGTCGCTCATCAGTAAACGGTAAATGCCTTCCACCAAATCATCTACATAACAAAAACTCCTGGTCTGGCTGCCATCACCAAATACCGTAAGGTCTTCGCCTCTTAAAGCCTGACCAATAAATGCAGGTAAAGCTCTGCCGTCATTAAGTCTCATTCTGGGACCATAAGTATTGAATATTCTTATGATGCGGGTTTCTACATTATGAAAAGTATGATAAGCCATAGTGATGGCTTCCTGAAAACGTTTGGCTTCATCATATACTCCTCTTGGACCAACAGGGTTTACATTGCCCCAGTAATTTTCTGTTTGGGGATGTACCAGCGGATCTCCATACACTTCACTGGTACTGGCTACCAGTATTCTTGCTTTTTTTGCAAGAGCTAATCCAAGACAATTATGCGTACCCAAAGAGCCCACTTTCAATGTTTGAATAGGAATTTTTAGGTAATCTATCGGACTTGCAGGAGAAGCAAAGTGCAGAATATAATCCAGTTGCCCCGGAATATGAATGAATTTAGAAACATCGTGATGGTAGAACTCAAACTCCTTTAAAGCAAAAAGGTGTTCGATGTTTTTAAGATCTCCTGTTATCAGGTTGTCCATGCCAATTACATGGTAGCCTTCTTTTATAAAGCGATCGCAAAGATGTGATCCTAAAAATCCCGCAGCGCCTGTGATTAATATTCTTTTCAAATTAGTTAGTTTTTTCAATTTGTTTTTTACCAATCAAAAATATAATACGGTTCCAAAAAAGGCAGCAATATTGAAATATATATATGCGTATAACTATTACAACCAGGTAATAGTATTTCCATTTATAGTAATTAACCGATTAGTGGATTCACTGTTTTTCTTCCCACACTCACATAATGAAAGCCCAATTCTTCCATCACTTTCAAATCAAACAAATTACGGCCATCGAAAATTACTTTATTTTTCAACAAAGATTTCATTTTTTCAAAATCCGGGGTTCTGAACTCACTCCACTCTGTTGCAATCACTAAAATGTCAGCATCTTCAAGTGCATCATATTGTCTTTCGCAAAAACTAATGCTATCGCCCAACAGCGCTTTTACATTATTCATTGCTTCAGGGTCATATGTTTTTACAGCAGCTCCTTCTTTCAATAACTCTTCTATAATGTATAATGCAGGCGCTTCTCTTATATCATCGGTATTGGGTTTAAAAGCTAAACCCCATAAAGCAATTTTTTTACCTTTAAGATCATTATTGAAATAGGCTTTTATAGCAGGCAATAAATGTGTTTTTTGTTTTTCATTTACTTCCATTACAGCATCCAGTATTTTAAAATCGTAGCCCACTTCATTTGCCGACTTTACTAAGGCCTGAACATCTTTTGGAAAACAACTGCCACCATAACCAATACCGGGGAATAAAAAGCGTTTGCCAATTCTTTCGTCGCTGCCAATGCCTTTACGTACCATATCAACATCGGCGCCCAGGCGTTCGCATAACTGGGCAATTTCATTCATGAAAGTGATCTTGGTAGCTAAAAATGAGTTGGCCGCATATTTGGTGAGCTCTGCACTTTTTTCATCCATAAAAATAATGGGATTACCCTGACGTACAAACGGCGCATACAGGTCGAGTAATATCTTCTTTGCCTTATCGCTTTCTGTACCAATCACTACACGGTCTGGTTTCATAAAATCATCCACCGCCACGCCTTCTCTTAAAAATTCGGGATTAGATACAACATCAAAGGATGATTCGGCAGCGCCATTTTTAATGATCGCAGCTTTTACTTTATCAGCAGTACCAACCGGCACAGTACTTTTATCAATGATGATTTTATAATCGTCTTCTTTTAATAATTTACCCAGATCGTTGGCCACACCTAAAATATACTTCAGATCGGCACTGCCATCTTCTCCGGGAGGAGTGGGTAAGGCCAGAAAAATAATTTTTGCCTCTTTAATGGCATCGGCTAATACAGTGGTAAAATGTAAACGGCCTTCTTTTTGGTTGCGCAGAAATAATTTTTCTAATCCGGGTTCGTAAATGGTGATATGTCCGGAAGATAATTTATCAATTTTCACTTTATCAATATCCACACAAATTACATTGTTGCCTGTTTCGGCAAAACAAGTACCTGTTACCAGGCCAACATATCCGGTTCCTACAACTGCGATTTTCATTATTTATTTATTTACAAATTCTAAAACGTTAGCAATAATATATTGTTGTTGCTCTTCATCCAGCTCTGTATGTACAGGTAAGCTGATCACTCTTTCGGTCAGCCAGTCGGTAACAGGCAAATGGTAACCGTTACCACCAAATGCATCAAACATTTTTTGCTGATGTGCAGCAACAGGGTAATAGATCATTGCGGGAATACCTTTATCTGCAAGGAACTGTTTTAAGCCATTTCTGTCCACTCCTTCCAATAACAATGTATATTGATGAAATACATGCTTATTATTAGCATCTCTAAACGGCGTAGTGATCTTTTTATTATTTGCAAAGCCTTTATCGTAAAAATCTGCAGCTTTAATCCGTGCTGCAATATATTCGTCCAGATGCGTTAGCTTAATATCCAGAATAGCTGCCTGTATGGCATCCAGCCTGCTGTTGCAACCCACTACATCGTGATAATACTGTTTACTTTGACCGTGTGAAGCAATCATTCTTAATTTAGCAGCAAGGTCATCATCATTAGTAAATATAGCCCCACCATCGCCATAAGCACCTAAATTTTTACTAGGGTAGAATGAAGTACAGCCAATATGGCCAATACTGCCTGTTTTTTGGGTGGTACCATTACTGAAGGTATAATCATTACCAATACCCTGAGCGTTATCTTCAATTACAAACAAATTATGTGCAGCCGCAATTTTCATGATGGCTTCCATATTGGCAGCCTGACCGTATAAATGAACCGGTATAATGGCTTTTGTTTTGGGAGTGATAGCTTTTTCAATGGCCGCTGGGTCAATACAAAAAGTCTTAGGGTCAACCTCTACAAATACGGGTTTGATATGTAATAGAGCCGCAACTTCCACCGTAGCTATATAAGTAAAGGAGGGGGTGATTACTTCATCACCGGGTTGAAGGCCTAAAGCCATCATGGCTATTTGTAATGCATCTGTACCATTGGCACAGGGTATACAATGTTTACTGTTATGGTATTTTGCCAGATTTTCGGCAAAGCCGGCCACCACTTTTCCACCAATAAAAACAGAACTTTCCAATACCCCTAATACTGCTGCATCCACTTCTGTTTTAATCTTGTGGTACTGGGTTTTAGTATCCACCATTTGAATAGGCCTCATATTATAATTTTTACGGTGGCAAAGATAACATTCGGGAGGCAGTTAACAAAAGAGACTTACGCAATTACAATTGTAATCAATACCCTTTTTTATATAGTTTTGCTGCAAAACAGATTTTGAGTAAAGTTTTCTATACTATTTTTCTTTTCTTGTATTCAGCAGGGATAAGAGTGGCTGCCATTTTTAACCCAAAGGCGAGGTTGTGGCTGTTGGGCAGGCGGCAGTTTCCTGTACTTTCTCAAAATGCTGACTCTAAAACTGTTTGGATGCATTGTGCCAGTATGGGGGAATTTGAGCAGGGCAGACCGGTATTAGAGCATCTGAAGGTTAGCTACCCTGATATTAAAATTGTATTAAGTTTTTTTTCTCCCAGCGGATATGAGGCGGCTAAAAATTATACCGGTGCAAATCATATTGTTTATCTGCCAATGGATAATGTGTTTGCTGCTAAAAAATTCATTGCGGCAGTCAATCCTTCTTTGGTTTTATGGGTAAAATATGAGTATTGGTTTTATTATCTGCAGGAATTAAAAAAACAAAATATTCCGGTATTGCTAGTCTCCGGTATTTTTAGAAAGGACCAGCCTTTTTTTAAATGGTATGGCGGTATATGGAAAGAGATGCTGCAGTGTTTTGATCATTTTTTTGTGCAGAACGAAGCTTCTGCCCAAATGCTGGCTACTGCCGGTATCAAATCAAATGTTACCGTTAGCGGGGATACCCGTTTTGACAGAGTAATTGAAATAGCTAAGCAATCTTTAAACAACGAAATCATTTATTCTTTCTGTAAAGATCATAAAGTATTAGTGGCGGGTAGTACCTGGGAAGATGATGAAGTGATACTGGCGTCTTATGGCGATGAAACCCATCATGCTATCAAAATGATTATAGTGCCTCACGAACTGGATGCTGCACATATCAACAGTGTAAAAAAGATGTTTAAAAAATCGGTTTGTTATACAGCAATAGCAAAACAGCCGGAACTGTTACAGCACATTCAGCAATATGATACTTTAATAGTAGACACCATTGGTATGCTCAGCCGTTTATACAGTGTTGGCTTTATAAATTATATTGGCGGAGGATTTACCAACGACGGTATTCATAATATTTTAGAGGCAGCAGTTTGGGGAAAGCCCATTATCATAGGAGAGAATTATGAAAAATATTTTGAAGCCATTGCCCTGGTAGATTGCGGTGCGGCAGAAAGCATAACTGATACCAATGAATTAAAAGAGGTGCTTAATAATTGGATAAATGATGCTGCAGCTTATAAAGAAAGTGCTGCTGCTGCAAAGGAATATGTGTATACTAACGGAGGGGCCACTAACGCCATACTGGAGTATATTCAGGTAAAGCGTCTTTTAACCAGTTGAGTAAACTGTTTTACGGTTTCATTGCCGTCGTTCCAGGCTAATTTTACTTTTAACTCTCTTTGAATCCAGTACTCAGCTTCGGGTAAAATAGAAAAGCTATTGATGGTTTTTATACTGCGTTCGTACATGTTCTCATCTCCGCGAAACAATTCATTAATGAATAAAAAACGGTCGTTGATGCCAATGGCTTTTTTAAGATCACGAATAGGTATTTCAGTAAGCGTTTCACCAAGATCGATACGGGATTGTTTTAATTTATCGTTCAATGAAGCATTGTTGCCAGCATTAACCTCGTTGATCTCTTTGGTTTCTTTTTTAGGTGCAGTATATATTGCTGGTTCAGAAACAACTGGTAAATGATGTGCTAAAGTGGGTATGGGTTGATCTTCTTCGGATTCAAAAAGAATGGCCGGTTTATTCAGTGCACTCATCTTCTGCATGGCTTCGGCATTTCGTTTTATTTCTTCCAGTTCGGCTTCCAGTTCAGCCTCATCTACCTGTAATATTTCTACAATACGTTCTTCTTCAGCAGGCGGCAAATCAGGTAAAATGGTTTGAGGAATATCTACCGCAATTAAATTGCTTTTATCAGCACCGGAAGATGAATTAAGGTGGGTAAGTTCAGTTTCCAGCATCTGCACTGTTAGCAACAGCTGACTGGCCGGGGCATTGCCGGCAAACTGGTCCTGTAATTTTTTTATGAGTGTTTCCACTCTTTCCATTGAATAATTATACTTTTGATGTCCGGCAATAAAACCAGTGCAGTGTAAAAAAATGTACTGTAAGTTACAAACTCAAAGCGAAAAAATATATAAATGTTTATAGAACCAGGTTTAAAAGGCGAACGAAGGGGTTGGATAGAAGTGATTTGCGGTAGTATGTTCAGTGGGAAAACAGAAGAATTGATACGCCGTTTAAAAAGAGTGAAGATTGCCAATTTAAAAGCAGAAATTTTTAAGCCGGCCATTGATGTACGTTATGATGCTGAAAAAATTGTAAGTCATGATACCAATGCCATTCTTTCCACACCGGTAGAAAGTTCGCAAACTATTTTATTACTGGCGCAGGATGCAGATGTGGTGGGTATTGACGAAGCCCAGTTTTTTGATGCGGAAATAGCTAATGTTTGCGAACAGCTGGCAGTAAGTGGTAAAAGGGTAATTGTAGCCGGACTGGATATGGATTATTTAGGTAATCCATTCGGGCAAATGCCCAGCCTGCTGGCAAAGGCCGATTATATTACCAAGCTGCATGCCATCTGTGTAAAGTGTGGCAATATTGCCAATATCAGTTATCGTAAAAAAGCTGAAGGACCGCAGGTTTTACTGGGGGAAAAAGATATTTATGAGCCGCGTTGCAGGCACTGTGCACAGGAAAGAGATTGATATAATTTACAGAAATTAAAAAGAGCCATCATTTACGATGGCTCTTTTTAATTTAGATCGGTGAACGATTATTCTTTTACAAATTTAGAAGTAATGATACTTCCTCCATTGTTTACTTTAATCATATAAACACCTTTTGCTAATTGACTGATGTCAATAGACTGAGGATTATTAACAATACTCTTAGTCATTACAATTTTACCTTCAGCATCGCTGATTTGTAATGCAGCTTTTGAACTGATTTGCCCCAATACACTCACATTAAGAATGTCACCTACGGGGTTGGGATAAACTTTCACCAAACCACTTTGCTGAACTGTTAATTCAGGTGCAGCTGCTGTTCCTAAAGCCACACGTAAAGTGTAACATACTGTAGAACTGTTAGCACCACTGAATCCATATACCCTTACATAGTAAGTACCTGAAGTATAAGTGCGGCTGATGGTTTCAGCAGTAGTGCCACCATTTTGAGAAATAGCTAATTGTGTACCGGCACTATTGTACAAACGAATATCAAAGTCGGCAGGCAATGTACTTAAAGTGATGGTTGCTGTTCCCCCTGTAGTAATTACAAATTTGTAATAATCCAGTTCGTTGGCGGGGCTGATCAACCCTTTAACATCTGTATTGAAAGGAATTAATGCGGCACCAGCCATAGTTCCATTAGTACTTACATCATAAATACCGGGGCAGGTACTTACTGCAGTAGTGGTGAATTGTGCACTTGCAAAGGCACTTGTTCCGCTGGCACAGGTAGCACTAACTCTCCAGTCGTATAATGAACTGGCTGCTAATCCTGATAATACAACAGCAGTACTTGCTGTGGATGCGGTAGCGCTTGTCCAGGTTGCAGATGTATTCAGTTTATAATCTACTGCATATGATGTGGCTCCGCTTACTGCAGTCCAGCTAACAGAAGCTCCGCTGCTGGTTATTGAGGCTGAACTTAAGCCAGCAGGAGTGCCGCATGGTGCTGTAGTAGTAAACGATGATTGTACATAATTGCCATTTCCTGCAGCACAGGTAGCACGTACACGCCATGAGTAAGCCGTGCCAAGTGTTAATGCAGACAGGTTTACAGAAGTTGCGGTAGTGGCAGTAGCCGCATTGGTCCAGGTTGCAGCACCGGTAGCCTGATAATCTACATCATAACTGATAGCACTTGCAACTGCAGTCCAGCTAACAGTTGCAGAAGTATTAGTGATGGCAGATGCTGTTAAACCAGTTGGATCTCCGCAAAGTGCAGGAGTACAATTGTCTAATGTAAATGATGCAATTCTGGTACTCCAGGTGCTTGCTGCATTCCACTCGCAGGTAAACCAGAAATGTATACCATCAGGATCACCAACCAGTTGGTTATAATCGCCATAACGGGTACTGCTATTTGCTGCAGTACCGGCAATTATTACAGATTCGGCATATGTCATAGTATTTAACGGATCGCAACTTTTTCTTCCGGTATATCTTGCACCGGGGAAAGTGGTAGTACTAGCAGATACATTATATGCTAAACCGATATTACCTGCAGCATCATAGCAAATGGCAGGTAACCATCTGTGCGTATTATCAGGGGCATAAGTGCTTTGCTGGTTAACCCCCCAGTTGCCGGTAGTTTTTGTTAGTTCGTACCAGCGCACACCTGCAATATTAGTGCCTTTATCCACTACATGAGAAAGCACAATGCCTTCATAGGAGCCAAAATTTCTGTAGATAGGCTGATTCATTATTTTTTGATGTAAGGCCTCTACTTTTACGGTGCTTCCCGGCTGATTAATACATTGTCCTCTGGTAGCAGTACAGATATCAGATTTATAGGCAGTAACTGCTAATGATGATTTTGCAATAACGGTGGATAAAGATGGAGTGGTAAAGTTTACTTTAAACTCAAATAATCCAATACTATCAGTAGCACTTCCACTCCAGGTATTATCATTCATGTAAGCAATAAGGCCACCGGTTCCTAATGGAGGTAAAGTGGTTCCTTCCAGGCAAACCGGACTCATTGAAAAATGTTTATTAGTAGTGCCTAATGTAATTCTTTGCATTGTTGCAGTAGTATTACCGGCAAGCATTTTTGTTCTGTCAAATGCATATACACTGGAACCCGAATAAGTAGTTGCATTCGCAAAATCATTGGTAGTGGCATAATAGGCATCGGGCCAAACAGAAAATTTGGGGTAATCAGGGAAAGTTGTTCCTGTGCTGAAGAAATATACATACCATGCACCTGTTGGGTCATTGGTTTGTGATACAGCAAAGGTGAGCCCCTCTGTTCCGGTCTCTGCTTTATTGTTGAATTCAGTTAATACAAATCTGTCGGCTAACTGATCGTATAATGCAATGGGATCTCCTAATCCTCCTTTGCCGGTAATTGCATCCAGAAATTTGGTGGCCACCAATACACCTCCGGTTTTATTATACACTTGTAATAAAGCACCTGAAGATCCATTGATCATTTGAATGATGTGGTTAGGGCCTACGCATAAAGTAGGGTCTGGTGGATTTAATGGCTGATAGCCAATACCAGCAAAGTTTGAAGTAATGGCATTGTTTGGTGTTAGATGGGGGGCATTTTTATACACTTGCTGTAAAGCTGCATCTTTGGCAATATCGCTGCCAAAATTTGTGTTACTGCCTTCTTCAAATTCTTCATCTTTTCCAACTATGCCTTCCAAATCACGTACCTTAACAAAAGGCAGTTCATCAGCGGCTTTAAAATCTCTTAATGGTTTAGTAATTCTGGTAAGATGCCCTGTTATTACAACAGGGTTTGAAGCCACTACATTTTTCTGTGCGTGAATGTCAAACACGCAAAAAAGCAATGCCACTGCAATGAATAGTTTCTGCATAAAAATTTATTTAGTTTTAGATTGGCCTCTAAAGTAGAATATTTTATTAATATAACAAACAGTATAAATACGGGGAAATATACGTTGTGGATAATTTAGCAAGTACAGGGAAGTGAAGTATTTTTTTATCCCCCTTTTAGTATTGTTAGTAAATTGCACCGATGTTTAACAGAATTTATGCCTTACTGAAAAAAGACCTGCTGCTGGAATTCCGGCAAAAGCACACTTTTTATGGTGTTATTTTATATATAGCCTCAACCGTTTTTGTAATCTATCTGTCTTTTCCTGATAAGCCTGATGGCACAACATGGAACAGCCTTTTTTGGGTAATTCAATTATTTATTTGTGTAAATGCCGTGGCTAAAAGTTTTTTACAGGAAAGCCGGGGCAGAATGCTATATTTTTATACCATCGCCTCTCCGGTAGAATTTATTATCAGTAAGATCATTTATAATGTATTATTAATGCTGCTGATGAGTACTATAAGTTTACTCTTATTCTTTTTCTTTTTGACTAACCCGGTACAGAACACTCTTCAGTTTACCGGCATTGTACTGGTAGGGGGGGTAAGTATCAGTCTGGTATTTACATTAATGAGCGCCATTGCTGCCAAGGCACAACAAAATGCCGCACTTATTGCCATAATGGGCTTTCCGATCATTTTGCCCCAGCTGCTTATTTTGATGAAGCTGAGTAAAGTAGCATTTGCAGAAGTGTTCAGACAGGGTGCTGTAACTCAGTTGATAGGGCTGGTGGTTGGGCTGGATGTTTTGGTGATTGCCATGGCCATTGTGTTATTCCCTTACTTGTGGAAAGATTAAAATCAGTAGCACTAAAAAAGTGCAAACTCAAAACTCTGCGTTATCTTTGCGCCACTTATTAAACTGATCTTCTGTATGAAGAAAAACTGGTGGAAAATACTTTCCTTTATTTTATTAGCCTACACTGTAATTGCGGGTTTTTTGATCAAAGTGCCTGACCTTCCGATTATACATCAATCTATTCGCAATCTGTATTACCATGTATGTATGTGGATGGCCATGATGACCATGTTTATCATTAGCTGTGTGTACAGTATCATGTACCTGCGCTCTTCAAAATACCGTAATGATATTTTTGCAGTGAACTATGCTGCAGTAGGAACATTCTTAGGTATTTTAGGGTATACAACAGGGGCCTTATGGGCTAACTATACCTGGTTGACAGATCAAAGCCAGAGTCTGGGGAGTGTATTAAAAGAACCCAAACTAATTGGCGCAGCTATAGCATTATTGATTTACGGAGCTTATTTTGTTTTACGTGGTTCTTTTACCGATTTGGATAAAAGAGCAAGGGTAAGTGCGGTGTATAATATTTTTGCTTTTGCCATGTTATTTCCCAGCATCTGGATCATTCCAAGAATGGTGGGCAGTTTACATCCGGGAGCACCGGGAAGCGATAGTGGTAATCCTGCTTTGAATGCACAAAAAGATCTGGATTCGGCAATGCGTTTGGTATTTTACCCGGCAGTAATTGGATGGACATTATTAAGCGTATGGATCGCTACTTTAAAAATCAGGTATCAATTAATAAAAGATAAATCATTGATCAATGAATAAACTATTTAAACATCTGTCGGTTTTTATTGGTGCATTGCTTATCAGTATGAGCAGTTTTGCACAGCAGAAAGAAGATTCTTTGGAACTGATGCGAAGTAATGGGAAGCTTTATGTAGTGGTGGCCAGTTGCTTTATTATTGTTGCAGGATTATTTTTGTATGCATTTTTAATAGACAGGAAGATTAGTAAATTAGAAAAAGAAAATTAAACCTGCCTGCCAGCAAGGTTTACATCATATAACTAACTAAACAACGATTGACTAAATTTAAACAACAATTTTATGAGTGCTAACCAGCCGTACAGCTTTTTCCATAGTGTGGAAATGAGCTTTGACAAAGCCGCAAAATTTACTTCCTGGGATACGGGATTATTAGAACAGATCAAACAATGTAATTCAGTATTGCGTATGCATTTCCCTGTAAAAGTGAATGATAAAATAGAAGTGATTAAAGCATACCGTGTACAACACTCTCATCACAAAGCACCTTGCAAGGGCGGTATCCGTTACAGCCCGGAAGTTAATCTGGATGAAGTGATGGCACTTGCTGCACTGATGACTTTTAAATGTGCTATTGTAAACGTTCCTTTTGGCGGAGCAAAAGGGGGTATTACCATTGATCCAAAAAAATACAGCGTTTACGATTTAGAAAAAATTACCCGTCGTTATACTGCAGAACTGGTAAAGAAAAATTTTATTGGCCCTGGCATTGATGTTCCTGCTCCTGATTACGGAACCGGTGAAAGAGAAATGGCCTGGATTGTGGACACTTACCAATCATTAAAACCGGGTGAAATTGATGCTGCAGGTTGTGTAACCGGAAAGCCCATTACTCAGGGTGGAGTACGTGGACGTAAAGAAGCTACCGGATTAGGCGTTTTTTATGGTATCCGTGAAGTATGTAATATGCCTGAAATAATGAAAAAACAAGGCTTATCCATTGGTGTGGAAGGGAAAAAAGTAGTGGTACAAGGTTTAGGTAATGTGGGCTATCATACTGCTAAATATTTCCGCGAAAATGGTTCAATAGTAATTGCTATTGCAGAACATGATGGTGCTGTATATAATGAAGCAGGATTAAATGAAGAAGAATTATTTCAGCATAAGAAAAAAACAGGGACTATCCTTAATTTTCCAGGTGCAACCAATATTGCAAGCAGCGCAGCAGCATTGGAACTGGAATGTGATATCTTAATTCCCGCTGCTTTGGAAAATGTGATCAATGGCGAAAATGCACCAAGAATAAAAGCTAAAATTGTAGGCGAAGCCGCTAACGGACCATGTACTCCGGAAGCAGATGAAGTGTTTACTCAAAAAGGTATTTTATGTGTACCTGATATGTACCTGAATGCTGGAGGTGTTACCGTTAGTTATTTTGAATGGTTGAAAAATTTAAGCCATGTACGTTATGGCCGTTTGGAAAAACGTTTTGCTGAAAACCTGAACAGCAATATCGTAGGTCAAATGGAAGAATTAACCGGTAAGCAAATCAATAAAAAAGACAGGGATTTAATTCTTCACGGTCCTGATGAAGTGGATTTGGTACATAGTGGTTTGGAAGAAACCATGATTAATGCCACCAGAGAAATAATGGATATATGGTTAGGCAATCCTGCAATTCCGGATATGCGTACTGCCGCTTATGTTAGTGCTATTAATAAAGTAGCCAATAGCTATAATGAACTGGGTATATTCCCATAATTTATTTATATAATTGTAACAGCGTCCCGGCCATGTGCCGGGACTTTTTTTATCCTGTTAAAATAAAATGTCGTTTTTTAAAAGGTTATAATACATTTGTTATCACTATAATTTTAAACGATTCACGCTAAACAAAAAATATGAAACAGCCATTCTTATTGTTATGTTCCGTTACTATGCTTTCCTCATTGGTTTCTTTTGCACAACAGGGCGATCCCAAAGCAACTGAATTTTATGCTCCTGTACCGCCTGTGGTAAGTCCGGGAAAAACAAATACAGATGCACCTTCTGATGCCGTTATGTTATTTGACGGAAAAAATCTTGATCAATGGGTGAGTACAAAAGATACCAGCAAACCTGCAGGATGGAAGGTAGCTAAGGGAATTATTACTGTTGATAAATCAACCGGAAATATTCAAACTAAACGTTCCTTCACTGATTATCAGTTGCATATTGAATGGCGTATTCCCGAAAATATTACCGGAAGCGGGCAGGCCCGTGGAAACAGCGGTGTTTTTTTAGCAGCTATGGGTAATGGTGATGAGGGCTACGAAATTCAGGTGCTTGATTGTTATGAGAACAGTACTTATGTAAACGGGCAAACGGCCAGTATTTACAAACAATCGATTCCATTAGCCAATGCCTGCAGAAAGCCGGGCGAATGGCAGACTTATGATATCATCTGGACAGCACCAAAATTTAATGAAGACGGCAGTTTAAAATCGGCAGCAAGAATTACTGCAATTCATAACGGGGTATTGGTGCAAAATAATTTTGAGTTGAAGGGGTTAACACTGTATATCGGCACACCATTCTATAAAAAACATGGTGCATTGCCCATCCGTTTGCAGTCTCATGGCGACCCCAGCGAGCCAATCAGTTACAGAAATATTTGGTTAAGAGAATTGTAATTACAATCTGTATAAAAAAATAAGCACTCTGTTCGGAGTGCTTATTTTTATTATAAATTTTAAAAAGGATTTTATAATTTTTTTATCATGATATTCCGGTACGAAACCATATTGCCATGATCCTGTAAAGCGATTCTTCCTTTTTTATAAGTGCCAAAATCCGGCATGTCTTTAAATTTACTTCCGGCAATTAATTTTTTCCAGTTGTCATCCCACATGGTGGTGCTCACCACATTGGTGCCATTTAAAATAAAATCCAGTTTGCCATTATTAGCAATGATCTCCACCTGATTCCATTCGCCTACAGGCTTTACAGTTTCTTTACTGCAAGAGATCAGGTCGTACAAATCTCCGGCATGATGTTTTATGATTTTACCATCGTCATGTCCCTCATTATCTAACACCTGCATTTCAGGACCGGTTTTCCAAACATATTCATATTTGGCAGTGTCTTCATGAATATAAAAGATGATACCACTGTTACCCTTAAGGGCAATCTTCCATTCTAATTTTAAATGAAAATTATCGTATTCATCTGCAGTACATATATCCCCACCTGTAGTTTGCCAGCCTTCTTTTTTAGCGGTATCCAAAAATAAAACACCATCAGCCACTTTCCATGCATCACCTGCTGCAGCTTTACCATAGCTGTGCCATCCAGAGGTTGTTTTTCCATCAAATAAAGACACCCATCCGGTAGTATCATTAGCTGCAGCTTTTATTTCAGCAGTACCAGTATCTGATTTTGTATCCCCATTATTGCAGGCCATTAACAGGGTTAATGCAGCAATTGGAATAATTTGTTTGTATGTCATGATTGTTATTTTACATCTTTAAGGGATAAAACATATTTTACCATTATCTCGGCATCTTCTAAAGAAATTTCAGGATGCGCTGCCATAGGAACTGATCCCCAGTTACCTGATCCACCTTTTTGTACTTTTTCTGCCAGCAGTTTAACCGTAGCTTCATTGTTGGGGTATTTTGCTGCTACTAAATTATAGGCCGGGCCAACAGAGGTTTCATTTATTTTATGACAACCCATGCAATTTGAGTTAGCTACCAGGGTCATCCCTTTTTCTGCTTCGGGATTATCAGGAGTTGAACTTGTTGCAGCAGAGGGTTCACTCTTACTACCACCACAGGAAAAACAAAAAGCTGCCAAAGAAAGAATTAAAAAGGTTTTTTTCATTTTCATTTTATTTAAGAATAGTTAATGTCTGTTTTATTATAATTATAGTCCAAGTATTTTTTTATTGAAGTTGGCATTGTTGCCTGCTTCAGCAAAATCATCAAATGCTTTTTTGGTTACTCTGATGATATGATCTTTTATAAATGCGGCGCCTTCTTTAGCACCATCTTCAGGATGTTTGATGCAGCATTCCCATTCCAGTACCGCCCATCCTTTATACCCATATTGGGTTAGTTTGCTAAAGATAGTTTTAAAATCAATTTGGCCATCGCCTAATGAGCGGAAACGGCCTGCACGGTTGATCCAGTTTTGAAAACCACCATACACCCCCTGTTTACCTGTGGGATTAAATTCTGCATCTTTTACATGAAACATTTTTATGCGCTCATGATAAAAATCGATGTATTGTTTATAATCTAATTGCTGTAAAATAAAATGAGAAGGGTCGTACAATAAGCAGGCTCTCTTATGCTGGTTTACTTTATCTAAAAACATCTCATACGAAACGCCATCATGTAAATCTTCGCCGGGGTGAATTTCGTAACAGCAATCCACGCCGCATTCTTCAAACTGATCGAGGATGGGCAGCCAGCGTTTGGCGAGTTCGGTAAAACCATCTTCCACCAAACCAGCAGGTCGTTGCGGCCATGGGTATACAGTATGCCATAGTAATGCACCACTAAATGTAGCATGTGCATTCAAGCCCAGATTTTGAGAAGCCTTAGCTGCATATAGTAATTGTTGTGTAGCCCATTGCTGCCTTGCTGCAGGATTATTTTTTACTGCATCAGGTGCAAAGCCATCAAATAAGGCATCGTATGCAGGATTAACTGCAACCAGTTGACCCTGTAAATGTGTGGAGAGTTCAGATATTTCGAGTCCACAGTCCTTGATCGTTCCTTTCAGTTCATCTGCATAGGTTTTACTTTCTGCACATTTTTGCAGATCGATGAGGCGGCTTTCCCAAGTGGGAATTTGCACCGCTTCAAAACCCAATCCTTTTGCCCATTTACAAATAGATACCAGATCGTTGAAGGGGGCAGTATCGCCCATGAACTGTGCTAAAAATATTCCGGGTCCTTTTATTGTTTGCATAATCGAGATCAGCCCCACGCAGAGATGCAGAGGGCGCTGAGTTTTTTATTTTTTTAAATTGTTCATTTTTTTTACTATTCGCTTTTCTCTGCCAACTCTGTTTCTCAGCGTGCTAATATTTCTTTTTGCTCTAAAATACTAACTCAAGTTAAACCCACGCAGAGATGTGGAGGGCGCTGAGTTTTTTTAATTTATTATTCTTTATCTATTTTGTTGCACTTTTCTCTGCCAGCTCTGCTTCTCTGCGTGCCAACAAATTTTCTCATCATTCTGTATATCCGTTTGCAATTCTTCTAATTCCTTCTTTTAATACTTCTACATTAAAGTTAATTAGTAATCCAATTGAAGTGTTAGTGAGTTTTAAATACGTTTTTAATACTTTGTATGATGCTGGTGGAACAACTTCCTGGGATTTTAATTCTACAATCACTTTGTCTTCTATCATCAGATCATAACGCAAATCTACATTCATCTTGACTTCTTCATAGATTAATGTAATTGATTGTTGCCTTTTTACACTCAATCCTCTTTTCTTTAATCTATAACATAATAATTCTTCATATACAGATTCTAATAGTCCGGGGCCGATATCTCTGTGAATACGAATGGACTCCTGGATGATTATGCCAGTAATATCATTTATTTCCATAAGGGTACGTTGTAAATAGGATTATTTGTATTTTCTCTGCGCCTCTGCGATACATTCCCTCTTACAGCACAAACTCTCTCCACTTCATCTCACTCTGCCCGCTTTCTACCACATTATTTACAAATGCCATTCCTCTTATGCCTTCTTCCACTCCGGGAAAATCCAACCATTCTGCTTTAGGTGTTTCCCCATTTTTTTTTGCTTTTACAGTCAAAGCAAAATTACGGTATAAATTAGCAAAGGCTTCTAAATAGCCTTCAGGATGACCTGCCGGAATTCGGGTATTGTGTGCTGCAAATGAAGCATTATATCCTCCACCGGTTCTGTAAATTTCTGTTGGCTTATCCAGCCATTTTACTAGTAGTGTATTGGCCTCTTCCTGTTTCCATTCTACCCCACCTTTTTCGCCATACACCCTTATCTTGATATTATTTTCCTCACCGGCTGCAATTTGAGTTGCCATTAACACTCCTGTAGCTCCGTTGTTAAATTTCAAAAATGCTGCACCATCATCATCCAGCATTCTGCCTTCCACTACAATGTTCAGGTTAGAACAAATTTGCGTTACCTGTAAACCGGTTACATATTCTGCCATATTAAAAGCATGGGTTCCAATATCGCCCATACAACCTGCTTTACCACTTTTTTTAGGATCGGTACGCCAGCTGGCCTGTGCCTGCCCTGTACCTTCTAAAAATGTACTCAGCCAGCCTTGCGGATATTCAACCAATACTTTTCTGATTTTTCCCAACGCACCTGATTGTACAATAAGTTTGGCCTGCTTTACCATTGGATACCCTGTATAAGTATGGCATAGCATCAAGCTTAAACCTGTGGCAGCTAATTTCTCTTTTATTTGTTTGGCCTGCTCCAGCGTAAATGTGATGGGCTTTTCAATAATCACATTAAAGCCTTTATCTAAAGCCATCATTGCCGGCTCAAAATGTACAAAGTTGGGGGTAACAATGCTTATCAAATCAATTCTTTTATCTGCCGGTATGGCCGCTTCTTTTTCAAGCATTACTGTATAGTCGGTATAAATTCTGCTCTCCTCCAGATATAGATCTTTACCAGATGCCACTGCTACTTCAGGATTTACACTTAATGCACCTGCCACCAATTCAATTTGTCCATCCATATTCATTGCTAAGCGGTGTACTGCTCCAATAAAAGCATCTTTGCCGCCACCAATCATTCCTAATTTTAATTTCATAAACAACTTTTTTTATTTGTCAAAACTAATGCACTCTTTTAATTCTTTTTCTGTGTATGCCAAATTATATTGTTTCAATACTTCATCGGGCACACCATTCCATTGGGTAGGGGTGTTCCCTTTGTAGCCAATATCTTCAATACCTATTTTAGAACTGTAAAAACCGGTAGCTGTTAAATTTCTCATTAAATTAAAAAAACTAACACCGGCTTTCATTGCAGGTGTTGCTTTTGCAGGATAAGCAATAGCATCCACCATTTCTTTTTGTTGTGAAGTAGCAGCCGATTTAAAATCAGCATTGTATTTTTTTAAGCATTGCATATCTAACCAGCGCAAACCGCCTCTCATGGGTAGCTGGTGCTCGGGTTTGTCTTTTACAATAAACTCAATAAAGTCGGGCACTTTGGCATCGGTGGCACTGCCGCTTACCTCATCTCTGGGAATAATGATATCACTCAATACAGCAATGGTGGCCATCTCGTGTTCG
Source organism: Ferruginibacter sp. (assembly GCA_037140275.1). GTDB lineage: Bacteria > Bacteroidota > Bacteroidia > Chitinophagales > Chitinophagaceae > Ferruginibacter. The sequence goes on from JBAXET010000002.1 coordinate 55,713, forward strand.
GTAAAAAAAGTCTGGCTGAATAATTTATTTTCTCTTTCCAGTTCTTCCTTTGCCCTGTCGAGTGAATAAATCTTGGGGTCAAAAGGCGCTGCAGGATCTGTTGGCGCAATTTTTTTGTCGTCTGTTTTACAGGCATCTAAAAATGCTGTGGTGGTAACAGTGCCGGCTAAAATTTTAAGTGATTTACGTCTGTCCATGTTGAGTTATAAGTTATAAGTTGTAAGTGATAAGTTGTAGATATGCAATTCTTTATTAGCATTTATCATTGTTTACAAATTGTTTTTCTTCAGTTCGTCAATGATATAATCGCAGGCACGCATGCTTAATGCTAAAATGGTCCAGGTAATATTTTTATCGGCCTGACTAACAAATGCACTGCCATCCACCACAAATAAATTTTTACAATCGTGTGCCTGATTGTGTTTATTCAAGGCACTTTTTTTAGGATCGTTACCCATTCTTACAGTTCCGGCTTCATGAATGATTTGTCCGGGTTTACTTAAACCCCAGTTATTAGTGGCATCATCATCGCCACCCGAAGTAATGATGGCGCCCATATTATGCATGATCTCCTTAAAAGTTTCTTTCATGTGCTTGGCCTGTTTGATCTCATGGTCGGTCCATTTAACATCAAACTTTAAAACCGGTATCCCAAAGCGGTCAACCATATTTTCATCAATAGTACAACGGTTTTCGAAAAGCGGTATCGCTTCACCTCGACCTGCCATACCTACTCCGGCGCCATAAAAATAACGATAGTCTTCTTTTAATGATTTGCCATAGCCACCTGCTTCTTTTTGTTTGCCATGCACCAAATGTTTGCCATTGGTATTTTCTATTCCCCAGCCAAATCCATAAGCCGGCAAACCCTGACCACCCCAGTATTCAATATGATAGCCACGGGGGAAATCAAGTTTTTTATTATCGCCCCACCATGGGGTATACACATGCATACCACCTACGCCATCTTCATTATATCTTTTTCTATCGAATAATTGCGGCAATACCCCACTTACAGAAGCGCCTGTACTGTCATGTAAATACCGGCCCACCACATCGCTGTTATTGGCTAATCCATTAGGATGCCGGTCAGATTTTGAATTCAATAATAGTCTGGATGTTTCGCAGGTACTGGCGGCAAGAATGACCACTTTTGCATTCACCTGATATTCCTGCATGTCTTCTTTACTGATATACGATATGCCTGTTGCTAATCCCTCGCGGTTAGTAAGTACTTCACGTGCCATGGCATTGCCAATCACATCAACATTACCAGTTTTTAAAGCAGGATAAATTAATACATTGGTACTGGAGAAATCAGCTTTTGCCATGCTGCAGTTTCTGTTGCACTGGCCGCAGAAAAAACACTGGCCTCTCTCTTCATTTATTTTTTTAGTAAGAATGGAAAGTCGGGATGGAATAACAGGAACGCCAGATTCACCGGCCGCTTTCTTTATAAATAATTCATGCAAACGTGGTTTGGGAGGTGGCAAAAAAATACCATCAGGGTCATTTTCCAAACCTTCATTGGTACCAAAGATGCCAATCATTTTATCAATGGCATCATAATATGGTTTCACATCTTCGTATCCAATGGGCCAGTCGTCGCCCAGGCCATCAATACTTCTTCTTTTAAAATCTTTTGGACCAAAGCGCAATGAAATTCTTCCCCAGTGGTTGGTTCTTCCGCCCAGCATTCTTGCACGCCACCACATCCAGTCGGTACCTTCTGCTTTGGTAAATGGTTCGCCTTCCACATCCCAACCATAATAGCAGGCATCAAAATCGCCAAAGGGCCTAAATTTGGTGCTGGCGCCACGCCTCGGACTTTCATAAGGCCATTTTAACTGGGTAATATTTTTTTGCGGATCGTACATAGCACCGGCTTCCAGCAGGCAAACTTTTAATCCTGCCTTACTCAATTGATATGCAGCCATACCGCCACCGGCGCCGCTGCCCACAATAACCACATCATATTTTTTTGGTTGAATTTTAATTTGCAGATCTCCCATATAACCATTTATTTATAAAGGGAAGTTAGAAATTAAAAGTCTTTTATCAGAAATTTTTTTATGTGCGGCCGCAAACGGTTGCGATGTAATATTATTTTAATCTGTACTCAATATTTTTTACAGGAATGATGATTGAATGATTTTAAAAATTATATTTACCAACTCAAACGATTTGCACCATTAAACTTAAACAATATGTCAATTGCTATTAACCGCGATAAATTATTTGTTGCCAGTTGTCTGGCTTTATTAGTTACATCGCTTTCTTTTGGTATTCGTGCCGGATTATTAGGTACCTGGGGAACACAATTTAATTTAGATAAAGCTGAGATTTCAACCATTACCGCCACTGCATTCTGGGGTTTTCCGCTGGCAGTAATTTTAGGAGGAATAGTAGTGGATATTATTGGGATGAAGAAATTGCTGGTGATGGCTTTCTTTTTTCATTTAGCTGGGATACTGCTTACCATTTTTGCAGGCAGTTTTGGCAGCCCTTTCTGGGCATTATTTATTTCCACCTTATTAATTGGTATTGCCAACGGTACTGTTGAAGCAGCATGTAATCCATTAGTGACTTCATTATATACTGATAATAAAACCACTAAGCTCAATCACTTTCATTTGTGGTTTCCCGGAGGTATTGTTATTGGTTCAATGATAGTGTATTTGTTTGGTCAAACTATTGCAGGTACAGGCAGTATCAGTAACTGGGGCATTTTAGTTGCAGTAATGCTAATTCCAACTTTATTATATGGCTGGCTGTTTTTAAAAGAACAATTTCCTGTTACTGAAAGAGTGGCAAGCGGCGTATCCACATCAAGTATGTATAAGGCGCTGGCAAACCCGCTTTTTATATTTATGATCATCTGTATGTTTGGTACTGCTATCACTGAATTATTTACCGGTCAGTGGATTGGTGTATTACTGAATAATGTTACTTCAAATGCATTGCTGATATTGGCTGTGTCAACGGGTGTAATGGTAATTGGTCGTGCTTTTGCAGGTCCGGTTGTTCACCGTTTGGCACCTCAGGGCGTATTACTGATGTCGGCAATATTAGCTGCATTAGGTTTATATATATTGGGTCATTCCGGCGGCAGTATGGTTTTTGTTGGGGCTTTAATTTTTGGAATGGGGGTATGTTATTTTTGGCCTACTATGTTAGGATTTGTTTCTGAAAATTTGCCTAACACAGGAGCTGTTGGGATAAATCTGATGGGTGGTGCCGGAATGTTTGCCGTGTCTTTATATATGATGTTTATGGGAGGAGTATATGATGGCAAAATTGCTGCACACTTACCTGCAGGAGCGGATATGAAAGTGTATAATTCTTCTGAAGCTACAGAAGCTATGAAAGCAGCTTTAGCCGAGGCGAATAAAACAGCAGGACCAGAAATCATCAATACTACTTTAGTGCTTCCTGTGATATTGATTGCGGCATTTGCTGGCTTATATTTTTATATGCGCAGTAAAAAACAAGCTGCTTAATTATTAAATTATTTTTAATTTTAAAATGGATAAGTCATCATCAAGAAGGAATTTATTAAAACAACTGGCAGTGGGTTCACTGGCTGTTGCCACCAATCCATTAGGTGCATTAGCTGCTGCTGATACAAATGAAATGAGTAATAAATTAAAAGGTAACGTTAACCATTCAGTTTGCAGGTGGACCTATAATTTTTTATCGCTGGAAGAACTTTGTGTGGTGGCCAATAAAATAGGATTAAAAGCCATTGATCTTATCGGGCCTAAAGAATGGAATGTATTAAAAACACATGGCCTGGATTCTTCCATGTGCAATGGTGCAGAAATCAGTTTAACTGAAGGATGGAATAACAAACAGTATCATGCCACATTAATAAAGAATTATGCCGACCATATAAATTATGTTGCCGATGCGGGGTATAAAAATTTAATTTGCTTCAGTGGTAACAGAAAAGGAATGGATGAGGAAACAGGCATGAAAAATTGTGTGGAAGGATTGAAACAAATAATGGCACTTGCCGAAAAACGCGGCGTTACCATACAAATGGAAGTATTTAACAGCAAAGTGAATCATCCGGATTATATGGCCGATAATACCAAATGGACGGTTGAATTATGCAAACAATTAGGTTCTCCTAATTTTAAGATACTGTATGATATCTACCATATGCAAATCAGCGAAGGTGATATTATTGCCACCATCAAAAAAAATCATGAGTATTTTGGACATTACCATACAGCTGGTGTTCCGGGACGACATGAGATTGATGAATCACAGGAATTGTTTTATCCTGCCATTATTAAAGCAGTAGTGGATACCGGTTTTAAAGGATATTTAGCGCAGGAATTTATTCCAACCGCAATAGAAAATGCCGATAAAATAAAAGCCTTAAAACTGGCGGTAAAAATATGTGATGTATAAAACTTATTACTTAATACTTACAACTTAACACTTACAACTTATAACTTTCAGATATGCCAGAAACTAGTTACGACGCCATTGTGGTGGGTTCCGGAATCAGCGGCGGTTGGGCTGCAAAAGAGCTTGCCGAAAAAGGCCTTAAAGTATTGATGCTTGAAAGAGGCAAACACATCGAACATGTGAAAGATTATGTAACTGCCAATAAAGACATGTGGGAGTTTCCTCACCGCGACAAGCCTACACAGCAAATGATTAAGGAACATCCGGTTTTAAAAAGAGATTATCCTTTAGGTGAACAAACCTATGGTATGTGGGTAAATGATACAGAAAGTCCGTATACCGAAACCAAACGTTTCGACTGGTACAGGGCCTATCATACAGGAGGACGTTCCTTACACTGGGGTCGCCAGAGTTACCGCTGGAATAAAGCCGATTTTGAAGCCAATGCCAAAGAAGGCATTGGAGTTGATTGGCCTATCCGCTATGATGATTTGGATAAATGGTACAGCTATGTGGAAAAATTTGCGGGTATACAAGGCAGTAAGCAGGGACTTGATGTATTGCCCGACGGCGATTTTTTACCTGCCATGGAAATGAACGTGGTGGAAAAAGATGTGGCAGAAAAATTAAAAGGGCAGTTCAACGGCCAGCGCCATATGTTTATTGGACGCAGTGCCAATATCACTGAAGTAAGGCCGGAGCAGGGCAGAACCAATTGTCAGTACCGCGATAAGTGCTGGAGAGGTTGTCCGTTTGGAGGTTATTTCAGTACACAGTCGGCCACATTACCCGCTGCAAGAAAAACGGGTAATCTTACTTTAGAAAATAATAAAATTGTAACTAAACTTATTTACGATAAGAATTCTAAAAAAGCTACAGGTGTAGAAGTGCTGGATGCAGAAAGCAATAAAACATATACCTACAATGCTAAAATTATTTTCTTATGTGCTTCTTCATTTAATAGTACCTGGATATTGATGAACAGTGCCACTGATATTTGGCCCGGTGGATTAGGCAGCAGCAGCGGAGAACTGGGACATAATGTAATGGACCATCACTTCAGATTAGGTGCAAGTGCTAAAGTGGAAGGCTTTGAAGACAAATATTTATACGGCCGCAGGCCAACAGGTATTTATATTCCAAGATTCAGAAACTGGGGTACAGATAAAAGAGATTATGTACGTGGCTTTGGCTATCAGGGAAGCGCCAGCAGGGGAAGAGGATTGGACATTGCAGAATTGACTATTGGAGCCGAATTAAAAGAAGCAATGAGTGAACCGGGAAACTGGCGCATGGGGATTATGGCATTTGGCGAAATGCTGCCTTATCATGAGAATATGATATCATTGAATACAAACAAAAAAGATAAATGGGGATTGCCTGTTTTGAATTTTGATGTGGAGATAAAAGACAATGAGAAAAAAATGCGCATCGATATGATGAATGATGCTGCAGAAATGTTAAGTGCTGCCGGATTAAAAGATGTTAATGCTTACGATAACGGTTATGCAGTGGGTATGGGTATTCATGAAATGGGTACTGCACGTATGGGCCGAGATCCTAAAACATCTGTACTTAATGGTAATAACCAGGTATGGGATGCGCCGAATGTATTTGTTACTGATGGTGCCTGTATGACCAGTGCCAGCTGTGTAAATCCATCGCTTACCTATATGGCATTAACAGCAAGGGCAGTTGACTTTGCCGTGAATGAATTAAAAAAACAAAACCTTTAAAAGTAATTCTTATGGCAGAAATTACCTACGATGCAATTGTGGTGGGCTCTGGAATCAGCGGTGGCTGGGCTGCCAAAGAACTATGTGAAAAAGGATTGAAGGTTTTATTGCTCGAACGCGGAGGCCCGCACGAACATATCAAAGATTATACCACTGCCACCAAAGAAATTTGGGAGATGCCGCACCGTGGATCCACTACTGAAGAGCAGCGAAAAAAATATCCCGTCATTCATCGTGGCTGGGCAGCATCCGAACAAGTAATGGATGCATGGGCCAATGAAGAAGATTGTCCGTATACAGAAGTAAAACCTTTTACCTGGTGGCGCAGTTATCGTTTTGGCGGCCGTTCTATTTTATGGGGCCGGCAGAGTTACCGCTGGAGCCAGATGGATTTTGAAGCCAATGCAAAAGACGGCATCGCCACACCATGGCCGGTAAATTATAATGAGATTGCTCCATGGTACGATCATGTAGAAAAATTTGCTGGCATCAGCGGATCAATAGAAGGGATTGCTAATTTACCCGACGGACAATTTTTACCTCCAATGGATTTGAATGTGGTGGAAAAAGATGTGGCGGCAAGAATAAAAGAAAAGTTTAAAGGCGAAAGGCATTTGATTATTGGCAGAACTGCCAACCTAACGGCACCGCATGAGGGCAGAACCAATTGTCAGTACCGTAACAGATGCTGGGAAGGTTGTCCCTTTGGTGGTTATTTCAGCACGCAATCTTCCACTTATCCTGCGGCTTTAAAAACCGGTAATTTAACGGTGCGTCCTTATTCGCTGGTAACGCAGGTATTGTATGATAAAGACAAAAAGAAAGCAAGAGGAGTGGAAGTAATGGATACCGAAACCCATAAAACACAGGAGTTCAATTCTAAAATTGTATTCCTTTGTGCCTCCACATTAAATTCTGCATGGATACTGATGCGCTCCGCAACTGATGTATGGGAAGGCGGATTGGGCAGCAGCAGCGGAGAGTTAGGACATAATATAATGGACCACCATTATAATTTAGGTGCCAGCGGAACAATTGAAGGATTTGAAGACAAATATTATTATGGCAGAAGGGCCAATGGATTTTATATCCCAAGGTTTGCTAATGTTGGAAATGACAAAAGAGATTATTTACGCGGCTTTGGATATCAGGGCGCAGCCAGTCGCAGTGGCTGGGGAAGATCAGTGGCCGAATTAAATGTTGGCGCCGATTTTAAAGAAGCGCTTACAGAGCCGGGTGGATGGAGAATAGGAGCCGGGGGCTTTGGTGAAATATTGCCTTATCACGATAACAAAATCACGCTGGATAAAAATAAAAAAGATAAATGGGGATTGCCGGTTTTGTCGATGGATGCAGAGCTGAAAGACAATGAGAAAAAAATGCGTAAGGATATTGTGTCAGAATTAGTAACCATGCTGGAAGCTTCAGGAGCAAAAGATATTTCTACATATGACAGCGGGCATGCGATGGGGCATGGTATTCATGAAATGGGTTCTGCCCGTATGGGAAGCGATCCTAAAACATCGGTATTAAATAAATGGAATCAGGTTTGGGATGCACCCAATGTATTTGTAACAGATGGTTCATTCATGGCTTCATCAGCCTGCCAGAATCCATCTTTAACCTATATGGCATTTACTGCAAGAGCAGTTGATCATGCAGTAGCAGAATTAAAAAAACAAAATTTGTAAAAAACGTAAAATAACAATTATGGAACGCAGAGAACTTTTAAAAACAATTGCCTTATTAACCGGTGGTGTTGTTATTGGAGGTGATATCTTTTTATCAGGTTGTAATACCAATACTTCAGGCGGACCCGGTTTTTCTGCTGCTAATATTGCATTGCTGGATGAAGTGGGAGAAACCATTATTCCCACCACATCAACACCGGGGGCAAAAGCAGCAAAAATTGGCGAGTTCATGAAAGTGATAGTAACAGATTGTTATAATGAAGAGCAGCAAAAAGTATTTATGGATGGTATGGCCGGTTTGAATGCTGCCTGTAAAAAAACAAGCGGTAAAACTTTTTTAGACAGTAATGCTGATGAACGCAAAGCTTTTTTAATTACGCTGGAAAAAGAAGCAAAGGAATACAATAAAGCCCGTGACGAAAAAGAAAAAGTGGCCAGAGAAAAAGCTAAGGCATCGCTGGATCCTAATTTTGTAAGCGCCCCTTCTCATTATTATAGCATGATGAAGCAATTGACTCTTTGGGGTTATTTCTCCTCTGAAATAGGCAGTAAACAAGCCTTGCGCTGGTTGCCCATTCCCGGAAAATATGATGGCGCCTTCCCTTATAAAAAAGGGGATAAAGCTTGGGCTATCTAAAGTGATTTATAATATCAAAATAATAATATTCCGCTCCGCTGTTACAAACAGCGGAGTTTTTATTTACTACAGGCAGCAGTGGATTTTATATATACTAAACTTACTGCATGAAATTTTTTCATGGTAATCTTACCTGTTCCGGACTGGAATTTTACGTTTACATAAATTACATAATGGCATTTTCTTCTTAGTGAAAAAAGGTAAAAAATCGAGTACAAATGACTAACAAATAAAAATGTTTGTTTGTACTTTTATTCTCCATATTCCTTATCTGCCTGAACTATCACATATGATTACACTATATAATCATGTGCCAATTTAATCCAATACCAGCGTACCTAAAACCTAAGGGATGAAAACAAAATTCTACTGCAAACTTTTTATTGGAATTTTTTTATGCGCACTGTTGTTATTGGTGCAAAACAGTACTGCGCAGTCATGCAGTACTTTAACCACCAGCTACAGTACTACAGAGTCGCGATGTGCCGCTACCGGCTCCGTTCAAATTAATGCCGCAGGAGGCTCCGGTAATTTTATGTACCGGGTATCCGGAGTGCTGAACACTAATTTTTCAACCAATAGTTTAATCACGGGATTGCCAGCCGGAAGATATGCGGTGATAATAAAAGATGTTATCAGCGGTTGTGTGTACCAAAATGATTCGGTAACTGTATCCGGCGATTACAGGGATCCCCGTTTTTTGATGAGTAAAACTGATGTTACCTGTATCAATGGATCCGATGGTAGCATTACTGTGTACAATCAGGAATTTGGAAGAAGTCCGATTACTTATACTATAATCGCCCCATCAGCATCCAATATTGGATTACAAAACAGCACAGGTGTTTTTACTGGTTTGTTGTATGGAAATTATATGGTACGCTTAACCGATTCCTGCGGAGGTATTCAGGTAAGAAGTATGTCAATAGCCAATTACAACTGGTTTATCAATAGTTTTTCTGTAAACAGGCTGTGCGACAGTGCAGTCATACAAATAAATTTAAAAGACAGTAAGGGCAATACTTCACCTAATGCAGTTTTCAATTTGTTTACTTATGGTGTGGTGCGTGCACCCGGTGATACAGCCTGGTACAGCTCCAATACATTTACTTATCCCATAGCCAATAAACGCAACTTAAAACTGGTGGTTAAAGATAAATGCGGTAATGTTAAATCTGTAACATGGACGGATAATAATAAACCTGCAGTAGATGCCAATATTGCTATCAGCAATAAAGCCTGCTCAACATTCACTGCTACCTTAACAGGAGTGGTTAATTTTACCAATCCGCAGTTTTGTATTTATAATTTTAAAAACTTTTTAATTGGCTGTAATACTACCGGAGTATTTACCGGGTTGGGCTATGGCAGTTACTGTATTAAAATTACCGACGCCTGTTACGATACTACTATCAGCAGGTGCTTTACTGTTAACCGTCCGGTGCCTTCGGTAAATGCCAATGTTACTATCACTAATAAAACCTGCACCGATTTTACAGCAACCGTTACCGGCACTACCAATTTGAGCAATCCTGTTTTTTGTATTTACGATAAAAACAATGTGCTGATGTATTGCAACACCACAGGAATATTTACGGGACTGCCTTATGGAAATTATTGTATAAAAATCACTAATGATCCGGCCTGTTATGATACTACTATTACCAGATGCTTTTCAGTTACACGGCCAGTTCCTTCCATAAATAATAATGTAAACATCAGTAATTTGGGGTGTACCGGTTTTACCGCATCTATACAGGATACCGCTAACTGGATTGGACCTAAGTTTTGTTTATACGATGTAAATCACGTGCTCATCATCTGTAATACAACAGGAGTATTTAATAATTTACTGTATGGCACCTATTGTATTGAAGTAACCAATAGTCCCGGTTGTTATGATACCACCATTCAGCGATGCTTTACTGTAAAAAGGCCGGTGCCATCGGTGAATGCTGCTGTAACCATATCTTCAAAAACATGTACCAGTTTTACTGCAGAAATAAAAGGGCAGCAAAATTTAAATACTGCACAGTATTGTTTGTTCGATAACAATAATGTGCAGATCAGCTGCAATACTTCAGGAAAATTTACCAATCTTTTATATGGCACATATTGTATAAAGATTACCAATAATCCATTGTGTTACGATACCATAATTACCCGTTGCTTTAGCGCCGCTCCCAATCCATTATCATTTGTATTGAATGCGGCAAAGTCGTGCAGTTATTATGGTGCTACAGATATTGCAGTTACTGTAAGCTCCGGCACTCCTTCTTATACTGCAAAAGTATATGATGCTGCAAATCAATTACTGAACAGCAGTACTTCTGCATCGGGCACATTCAGTATTACTGGATTGCCTGATCTTACGGCTCCGGGCCAGTATAAAGTTGTTGTAACCGACCAGTGTAATAATAAAGATTCTCTTTTTATTAGTCCTGTACCCAGTGTACTTACAAAAAAAGTAGGGATTACTAAAAAATGCCCTTCAGGAATTAATCCCAATGGCACTGCAGATATTGACATTATTGCTACCACCAATATGGGAACAGTAACACCCAAAATTATTAAGAAGAATAATATTGCATTTGTAGTGAATTACAATTTTAATTCGGGCAATCTGTTCAGTTTTTATGAAATGCCGCCTGCAGTTTATATAATAGAATATGCAACATCAGGATGCGCCGTAAAAGTATTCGATACTGTTACAATTGGCGCATATACTTATCCTGATTTGTCGAAGTCTTCGGCTTATCATTGTGATAATAATACCATCAGTGTGGGAGCAGCAGCATCGGGGGGGATAGCTCCTTTTATGTACGAAATATTCCAGAGTGTTCCGGCATTGCCGAGTATCATCTCGCCATTACAATCTAATCCGGTATTTACTTTTAATAACAGCACCAACTATTCTTTAATCCGGCTAAGAGCTATTGATGCCTGTGGTAATGCATCCATTAATGATGTGAGTATTCTCCCATTGGCACCGGTAGCTATTATTCCACCTTCAGGGGTATATTGTATTAATCAGGCCATTACTTTAAGTGTAGATACTATTGCCAATGCTACATATAAGTGGTATCATAAGTTAACACCGCTGGATAGTGTATTAGTGAGCAGCACTCCATCTTATTATATACCCGTATTATTTCCTGCCGATACCGGCGATTATGTATGCGTAGTATCAGTAAATGATTTTTGTTTAAACCGCGAAGCCAGTTATCATGTTGGTGGGTATTGCGGCAATATATTGCCGGCAGCTGTAGTGTTAAAAGGAAATACCGACAGAGCAGGAAGGGTAGAACTGCAATGGCAAATAGAAAATGAAGCAAATATAAAAGCCTGCATAGTGGAAAAAAACAATGGCATTTCCGGCAGCTATACTGCTGTATGTAAACTACCTGCCAGCAATGCAGTACACTATTTATATAAAGACAGTATACCATTAGCAGCACCGGCATATTACCGCATACAAATGATTTTAAATAATGGCAATGTATTATAT
>JBAXET010000003.1:0-59482 GCA_037140275.1 Ferruginibacter sp.
AAGATGGGTTATTTGTTTACAGTTAACACATAGATATTCTGCTGCATTTATTTTAAAAACCCTGTATACTAAAGTATATTTGCCAAAATATTTTTTTATGGATAAGAAAGCAAGTGAATCGGTAATTGTGATGACGGAACTGGTTTTGCCGAACGACACCAACACTTTTGGTAATTTAATGGGTGGCAGGCTGATGTACTGGATGGACATTGCAGCAGCTTTAGCTGCCATGAAACATTGTAATGCTCCCGTAGTTACCGCATCTGTTGATAATATATCGTTTGAAAATCCTATTAAACTGGGCAATGTGGTACATATTGAAGCTAAAGTTACCAGAGCGTTTACCAGCAGCATGGAAGTGCACATGAATGTATGGGGCGAGGATGTAATTCAGCAGTACAAATACAAAAGCAATGAAGCCTACTATACTTTTGTTTCATTAGATCCTAATGGTAAGCCAAGGCCTGTAAATAAACTGATTCCCGAAACTGAGGATGAGATTAAACTTTTTGAAGGTGCATTAAGAAGAAGGCAGCTGCGTTTGGTTTTAGGAGGCAAAATGAAAGCAGAAGATGCAGGAGAATTGAAAGCATTGTTTAATAAAGAGTAATAATTACTCCGGTTGATAATTTAAAGGTAACTGGTTGGCCAGTTTTTCGTAAATCCAAAAGCCACCATAATTTACACTGAGCGGTTCGGCAATTATCCCTTTACTGTCTATTCCTACTGTACCAGCTAACAGCCTGATGCTGGCTGTAAACCCTTTTTTGGAAAGTCCTGTTACAAAACCCTGTTCAGAAAGGTAATCCACAGCATGTGGTGTTTTATCGTATTGCACAATTATTTCCCTGCTGAATTTTAAGTAGTACTCATTGGAAATACTATCAATAAATAAAAAAACCACGGGAGTAATTGCTTCAAAGCTGTTAGGGTTAACCTGTGTATAATCCGTGTAGGGTGGCAGATTGGAGGTATCGGCAGCTTGCTTCATCCGGAATATTGAAAATCCCTGTCCATATAAATTTCTTTCAATAAGGGAATGAAAAAAATGCTGTGTGCTGCCAAAATAATTGCGTTGCCTTTGTTTAATGAATTGCCTTTTATTTCCAATATCGCGATACCAGTAATAAGCAGTGAAATAGTTTTCATTAAAATTGTCATCGCCAAATTCTATCAGGTCGTAAACAATTTCGTAGCCTAATAGTTTATTGGTAATGATCAGTGGTGTATCTGCAAAAGCATACGTTATGTTTTCGCTTTTGCCTTTTACAAAATAAACCGACTCTAAATTTTCTATGGTACAGGCTGCAGCTTCGGCTGTTATTCCTAAAAGAGACTCCATGAAATTATGAAGCGCTGCTTTTTTAAAAATATCAGGAAATGTTATACTTTCTTTTTTAAGCTCTTTTTTAATCAATTTAAATGTAAAAAATTTATTGCCGGCTCCGGAAAAGCCGGGGTTATAAGCAAAGCATTCATACCCTGCTGCACATACTATAAGTTCACCACTGTTAACACCTGCTACTTCAAGTTTAAATTCACCCCTGACATTGGATCTGGTTTGAAATGTGGTACGGTTCAGATAAATGCTTGAATTTGGTACAGGCAATCCGGTGCTGTCATCCACTATTCTTCCCTGAATTACAAACTGTGCGCCTGCATCGCAGGAACATAAACAACAAAAAAAGAACAGTATGCATTTATACATTATCATTTTATTTTAAACAGTCATCCTGTGAAAATATTATTCCTTCGCTGACTATTTCAGCTTCACTATACTGTATAGTTATAAATGCAGTATAAATAGAAAAGGATGAGTAAACTGCAGCTCATGTATTAGTTTTCGAAGGTTCGTTTTGCTGCTGTTCATTTTGCATATACTTTTTACTTTGTTCAATCGCATCCATCACTATTGCTAAAATGTTTTCGGTGGTATCTTCATAATCAATCAGCAATGGCTCTTTAAAAGTAACGGTAAGCAGCGTGCCTCTTTTTTTAAACTTCAAGCCTTTTTTATTGAATGCCCGCCAAAAGCCATTGATTACAACAGGTATTACAATAGGCTTATGCTGCTTAATGATAAAAGCAGTGCCTTTTCGCCCGGGGGCAAATGGTTTGGTAGTACCCTGAGGGAAAGTGATTATCCAGTTGTTTTGCAGCGCCCGTTCTATCTTTCGGGTATCGGCTGGATCAAGCCCCCGGCGCACTTCCTGCCCGCCAGAGTTCCATGTACGCTTTACCGTAATGGCTCCTGCAAGTGTAAATAATTTACTAATCAAACTGCTCTTCATGGTTTCTTCTGCTGCCACATATTTTACTCTTGTAAAGGGCCACAATAAATAATAGGGAATGCCCAGTTTGTTTTTTTTACGCCAGCTTACTGCACAAAAAATATGCAGAAATGTAATTACATCCGCAAAATAAGTTTGGTGATTGCTTACAAATAAAACGTTCTGTTTGGGAAGTTTGGCCAAATTTTCCATCCCTTTAATTTCGAGCTTGTTGATGATATTAATTCCCGGATAGGAAATTAATCCCACAACAGCATAAACAGTTCCCTTTACAATCTTGGATTCTTTAAAATTTTCGAACCAGTGTTTCATTTTAATAAAGGCTTCTTTTGTACTGCATTTAAATGTGACAAACAGTTTAAAATACTGTTTTATCCAAATCGTATATGAAGTTAATATATTTGCAGCTATGCAATTGAATACAGTAATTTTTGATATGGATGGCCTGCTAATAGATTCGGAACCGCTATGGAATGAAGCTGCTGCAGCAATTTTTTCGAATTATGGTATACAACTCACTCCAGCACAATATGCCACCACAACGGGTTTACGTACCAGAGAATTTGTACAATGGTGGTTTAGCCATTTCAGCATCAACTCTTATAACGCCGAAAAAGTTGATAAGGAAATTGTAAACATGGTGATTGCATTAGTTAAACAAAAAGGTAAGCCATTGCCAGGCATAAGTCATATTTTCAATTTTTTCATTGACCGGAATTTCAAGATCGGTCTGGCCTCTTCTTCGCCCATGGAATTGATTAATGTGGTGGTGGATCTTTTAGACATCAGGACTCATATAAAATATATCAGTTCAGCTTCTGATCTGGAACATGCCAAACCTCATCCGGAAGTATATTTAAATGCAGCAAAAAATTTGTTGTCGGCTCCATCAGAATGCATTTGTTTTGAAGACTCTTTTTATGGCATGATTGCAGTTAAATCCGCTGCCATGAAATGCGTGGTGGTACCCGGCCATGCTGATGCTAAAAACCCTAAATGGGGGGCTGCGGATTTAAAGATATCCTCGCTGCAAAATTTTAATGAATTGCTGCTGCAAACACTTTAAGAATTTTAACCATAACTGCAAAACTGGTCTTTTGCTTTTTTTTTAGCCAATTTATGCACTTGTTTTATACAAAAAACAAGGGTTTTCCATTGTGGCCAAAAAACCAAAGCCGATTTGTTTAAAATTAAGTTAAAGTTATTATCTTTAGCCTTGCACTACTTGAATCAGCACTGCTTTTATTACCAAAACAAGTACACTGGCATGCACTCATGTAACAAACAAACTAAAACATTTTTTATGCAAAAAACAACTACACTTAAAGATTTTAAGGTGTTTTTGCTCAAAACTTTTCTCGCGACGCTGTTTTTGAGCATTTCTTTTCTGGTCTCCCATGCTCAGGTGGGGACGTTAACAAAACCTGCAAGTGCCAAGAGGGGTTTACCCACTGAAAAGCCTGCAGTTCTTGTTAGTAAACAAACTGTAGCTGCCACTGCTCCTAACGCAGCGCAAAAGAAAGTATTTATGGCTGCCAACAGTAATTTTGGCGCAACAGACGTTCCGGAAATCAACAAGAAAAATTCGGAATTAATGGCTGCTAAAAAACCATATATTGCTGTTAATGCTCCTTCTACCAATGGTATCAATGGAGTAAGTGCGGTTTGTACTTTCAATGGTTCTTTAGGTGCAGGCGACGGCACTTTAACTGCCGGAAGATTCTTCCGTGACGGTGTGCCTTCTACTTGTGCTGCTCCTAAAGGTGTATGCCCTGGCCCGTTTGGAACTGGTCCGTATTTTTATGATACGTACACCATGACAAACCAGACCTGTGCCAGCCAGTGTGTTACTGTAACTTATCAGGCCAATGGTGCTTCAGGTAATGCTTTTGTAACTGCTTACTCAGGCAGTTTCAATCCGGCTAACTTATGTACCAACTATATTGCAGATGGAGGTTCAAGTTCTCTTGCGGGTGGTGCTGCTGTAACTTTTTCATTTACTTTAGCTGCTAATGCAACTGTTGTTTTGGTACTAATGGAAGCTACAGTTGGTGAAGCATGTCCTTCATACGTAATGACTGTAGATGGTATCAATTGTGTACCTCCTCCGCCATGTGTGCCTCCTACTTCTTCTGTTTTAAGTCAGGTAGGTGGTTTGCCAGTAGCTACAAATGTTATAAATGAAACTTTTGACGTTGTTTCTCCATTACCTACAGGTTGGGCCGCAAATAACCTTAGTTCTCCTATTGGTTTAACCAACTGGTTCCAGGGAAATGCTGCTGTATTTGGTGCTAACAGTGGTACTGGCTATATTGGTGCTAACTTTAATAATGTTGCTGGAGCAAGTACAATCAGCAACTGGTTATTTGTACCTAATACAACATTTAAAAATGGCGATCAATTCTCCTTTTATACAAGAACCACAACCGGTACTTTCCCAGACAGGATGCAGGTTAGAATGAGTACAAACGGTGCAAGCGTTAATGTTGGTGCAACCAGTACCAGTGTTGGCGATTTCAGTACTTTATTACTGGATATCAACCCAACCTATACCGGAACCGGTTATCCAACTGCATGGACCAAGTATACTGTAACAATGAGTGGCCTGCCTGCTGCCGGTGTTTCCGGCCGTATTGCATTCCGTTATTTTGTTGAAAATGGTGGCCCTGCCGGTGCCAACTCTGATTATATTGGTATTGATGATGTAGTGTATACTACATTCTCATCTTCCCCAGTAACTACCTGTACAGGATCTACTGCTAATTTAAAAGTTACTATTGCCGGTGGCAATGGCGCTTCATACAATGTTACAATCAATGCTGCTCCAGGTGGTAATTTTACAGTAAATAACTACGTAAGTGGTTCTAATATTCCTGTTACCCCATCTGCAGCTACTACCTATACATTGGTTTCAGTTATTCAATCTGATAATCCTTGTTGTATAGGTACTGGTAATACAGGCACAGTAACAATAACACCTAGTGCAACAACTACACAGCCATTATTGATAACAGCAAGTCCAAGCACACCTTTATGTGCCGGTACCCCTACATTACTGAGTATTTCTGGTGCTCCTGCTTTAGGATCTTCAGTTAATGCTTCAGGTGCAATCAATGTTGCTATACCTGATAATAGTGCTGCCGGTGTTGCTACAACATTAACGGTTTCCGGTATTCCTGCAAATGCAAATGTTACTGGTGTTAATGTATTATTTAACATTACTCATACATGGGATGGTGATATGACAATGTTCTTAAAGAGCCCGAATAATGATGTAATAAACCTTGTTAACGGAAGAGGCGGTTCTGCAGACAATTTCACTAATACTGTAATTAGCTCTGCAAGTGCAGTGTCATTAGCTACAGGAGTGGCTCCATTTACTGGAACATTTGCTCCTGATGGATCGTTAGTTGCTGTTGCTCCTGCGGGTTATACCCCAACTGCCGCTACTTTCCCTGCTTTCTATGCTTCGAATCCGAAGAACGGAACATGGGGATTTGCGGTAAGGGATAATGCAGGTGGTGATGTAGGAACAATCCTTAACTGGACATTAAGCATTAACTATGCTATTCCTGCTGGTCCTTTACCTGGTGGTTATTCGTTCTACTGGACACCTGCTGCGGGTTTAAGTAATACAAGTTCTAACCCAACTGCAGCTTCTCCTTTGTCTACCACTACTTATACCGTATTAGGTACTGCTCCAAATGGTTGTCAAACTACAGCTGCAATTACAGTTAATGTAAATCAGTTGCCGGCAATAACCAGCAATCCTTCCAGCATTACAGTTTGTGACGGATTACCTGCAACCTTTACTTCGGTAGGTACAGGCGCTGGTGCTACTTTCCAATGGCAGGTAAGCATAAATGGTGGTACAACCTGGACTAACTTATCTAATGGCGCACCTTATTCAGGTGTTACAACAGGTACGTTAACAGTTTCACCTACCACATCATTCATGAATGGTTATCGTTACCGCATGATTGTTTCCGGTACTTGTGCTCCTACTGCTACTTCAGCAGCAGCAATACTTACTGTAAACGGTTTACCGGTAATATCATTTACTCCTGCTTCTCCACTTTGCGGTGGTATTGCTGGTGTTTCTGGTACTCAAATTACTGCAGGTTCTTCAGCACCTCCAATTCCAGGATCTGCAACAGTTAGCTCTGGCGCTATCAGTGTTGCTATCCCTGATAATTCAGCTGCAGGTGCAACACACACTTTAAATGTTTTAGGTATTCCTGGTACTGCAACAGTAGTTGGTGCTAGGGTTACATTGAACATGACTCATACCTGGAACGGAGATATGATCTTTAACTTAAAAGCTCCTAACGGAACTGTTTTGGCTCTGGATAAATATCTGACTGGTACCGGCGGTACTGGTGCAACTACAGGTATGGTAAATACTGTAATCAGTTCAGCAGGTACTGCAGCTTTAAGTTCTGGTACCGGTACTTATACAGGTACATTTAAACCAGATTTAATTAATAGCCCAGTAGCTGGTCCAATTATTCAGAATCCAACTGGTTATGTTTCTACTGCTACTGCGTTCTCTGACTTATATTCAACTCCAAACGGAGCATGGATATTAGCTATGGCCGATGGTGGTGGTGGTGATGTTGGTACTTTAACTTCATGGTCTATTACACTTGACTATACCACTCCTGGTGGTACAGGTTCTCCGCTTACATATACATGGTCTCCTGCATTGGGATTATATTCTAATGCAACTGCAACAGCTGCTTATATTGCAGGTACACAAACCAATACAGTATATGCGGCTCCTGCCAATAATACCACATATACCATTACTGGCACAAATGGTATTACAGGTTGTGTAAATACTGCGTCAGTTCAGGTAAACTATATGCCTTCTGCTCCAACGGTTAATCCTCCTGCTCCTGTAATGTGTTTGGGCGACCCTGCGGTTCCAATCAGTATTACTTCAGCATTAGTTCCGGCTGCATTTAGTGCAACTTACGCTTCAGGTACAATTAGTGTTGGTATTCCTGATGGCAGTCTTGTTGGTGCTACTAATACCATCAATGCGCCATTGCCTTCTACTGCAAACATTACTTCAATGTCAGTAGCAATGAACATTTCTCATACCTGGGCTGGTGATATGGTTATTGCTTTAAAAGCACCAAATAACCAAATCCTTAATCTTGATTATTACATATCTTCAACAGGTGGTGCTGGTGCAACTTCAGGTTTCACCAATACTCGCATTAGTTCAACTGGTACTGCTGCATTAAGCTCTGGTGCTAGTCCTTATAACAATATATTTAAAGCCGATGCAATTGTTGGTAACGGACCATTCGGACCTTCTGGCCCTACTGGTTATAACGCTACTACTGCTTCCTGGAGTAATTTATACAGTACTCCAAACGGTAACTGGACATTAGCAATTTATGATGGTGGTGCCGGTGATGTAGGAACTCTTACCTCATGGTCATTAACTTTCAATTATTTGTATGGTCCTCCTGCATCTGGTGTTTGGACTCCAAACGGAGCAGGTAATGGTTTATACACTGATGCTGCAGCAACTACCATTTACACCGGTACCCCTGCAAATACAGTGTATGCTAAACCTGGTGCAAGCACCACTTATGCTGTAACAGTTACAAGTATTGGTCCTGATGCTACTCCTAGATTCACTAACCCATCAGCAATAGCTATCGTAGATGGCTCTGCAGGTAGTCCTTATCCTGCTTCTATAGCAGTAAGCGGTTTACCAACTTCTGGTGTAACAGTTAAAAATGTAGTGATTTCCGGAATTAGTCATACTTGGTCTGATGACATTGATATTGTATTGCAATCTCCAACAGGTACTAATGTTACATTAATGTCTGATGTTGGAAATGCCAGTTCAATTACCAATGTAACCTATACATTTGATGATGCTGGTGGTGCAATGAGTACTGCTGCAGGTAACCCAACAGGTACCTATCACCCAACCAATAACGGAGCTTCAGATACATATCCTGCTCCTGGTCCTGGTACAATTACTGATGGAAGTCCTGCTTTAGCAAGCTTCACCGGTAACCCTAATGGTACATGGAAATTGTTTGTAGTGGATGATACTTTTGGAGATCAGGGTAATATCTCTGGCGGATACAGTATTCAATTCCTGTATGCAACAGTAGGATGTACTTCAGCTTCTAAATCAGTTCCGGTTACAGTTAATATTCCTGTAACATTAAATCCAACACTTCCTGCAAATACTCAGGTATGTACTGATAAAGTAACCACCTTTAGTGTTGCAGTTACTGCAGGTACTTCACCAACTTTCCAATGGCAGGTATCTACTGATGGTGCCGGTAATGTGTTCACCAATATTTCAAATGGTGGCGCATACGCTGGTGTAACAACTGCTACATTAACAGTTACCACACCTCCGGTTTCTATGAATGGTTATATCTATCGTTGCGTTGTAACTGGTGCTGCTCCATGTGGCTCTGTTACATCAAAACAAGCACTGTTAACTGTTAATCCTTTACCAACTGTAGTATTGGGAGCATCACCTTACCGAAGGTTGTTCCCTGGTTTAACAACTACACTATTCTCTACATCAGCTCCGGCTGCCAGCTCCTACACATGGTTAAGAAATAACGTAACCGTGGGTGGTGCAAGCGCCAGTTCTTTACTGGTTACTGTAGATGGTTTAGGCGATTATAAATTAAGAGTGGTGGATGTTAATGGTTGTGTAAACACTTCTAATGAAGTTTCACTGAAAGATTCAGTAAGCGGAAAAGTGTTTATCTATCCTAATCCAAACAGTGGTCAGTTCCAGGTTAGATACCACAGTGTTAGCAACAATACTAACTTACCAAGAGGAATCAACGTATATGATTCAAGAGGTAAGCGTATATTAACTCAAAATTACAGTATCACTGCACCGTATGCCAGAATGGATGTTAATCTGAGCAATTACAGTACAGGGGTTTATTGGATTGAGGTTGTAGATGTTGTGGGTAACCGTTTAGCCATGGGCAGAGCGGAAGTTCTCAGATAATAGATTAATTAATCTGAATATAAAGCCCCCCGTTTTCGGGGGGCTTTTTTTATTCTTTCATTTTCAATATGTTATGTCAAGTTTATGATGCCTGAAATGCTACATTTCTGTAAAGTAAAAAGGAGTATATAAAACCCCAAATAAGGCTATATTTTACTAACTTTGCCGTCCCGTTTAAAAAACCACGGGGTTATTTTATGTCATTTGATAT
Organism: Ferruginibacter sp.; assembly: GCA_037140275.1. Taxonomy (GTDB): domain Bacteria; phylum Bacteroidota; class Bacteroidia; order Chitinophagales; family Chitinophagaceae; genus Ferruginibacter. The sequence continues at coordinate 9,515 of JBAXET010000003.1, forward strand.
TATTAAACAATTAAACGCAGATGCACAGGAAGGGTCAGCGGCTGAAGCTGCTGAAACTGCTGCGATAACAAATGTGCCTGTAGAAGCGCCGGTTGCTGAAACCGTAGCTACCGCTCACGACGATTTTGACTGGAGCGTTGACAAACGTAATGTAACCAGCTATACTGCTGCTGAAAAAGCTAAGTATGATACTGTTTACGATAACACGTTTAAACAAATTAATGATGGTGAAATGATCCAGGCAACTGTTGTATCATTAACCAAAACTGATGCAGTTGTAAACATTGGTTTTAAAAGTGATGGTCTGATTTCTTTAAACGAATTCAGAGACATCCCCGGTGGTGTAAAAGTTGGCGAACTGATTGAGGTAATGGTAGTAGAGAAAGAAGACAGGGAAGGTAACTTACATTTAAGCCGTAAAAGCGCCCGTACTACAAGAGCATGGGAAAGAATTGTGGAAGTACACAAAACTGGTGAAATTGTTACCGGTTTAGTTACCAGCAAAACTAAAGGTGGTTTAATTGTTGACGTATTTGGTATGGAAACCTTCCTGCCAGGTTCTCAAATTGACGTTAAACCTGTTACTGACTACGATCAATTCGTTGGTAAAACAATGGAATTTAAAGTGGTTAAAATTAACGAAGCCATTAAGAATGCGGTTGTTTCTCATAAAGCACTTATTGAAAGTGATATTGAAGCACAACGTGCTGAAATTATGGGTAAACTGGAAAAAGGCCAGGTACTGGAAGGAACTATCAAAAACATCACTGACTTTGGTGCATTCCTTGACCTTGGTGGCTTAGATGGTTTACTGTACATCACTGATATTTCATGGGGACGTATCAACCATCCTTCTGAAGTATTGAAGATGGATCAGAAACTGAACGTGGTGGTATTGGATTTTGATGATGATAAAAAACGTATCAGTCTTGGTTTAAAACAATTAACCCCTCATCCTTGGGATACTTTATCTGAAAACCTTAAAGAAGGTGAAATTGTTAAAGGTAAAGTTGTAAACATCGAAGATTACGGTGCATTCTTAGAAATTATGCCGGGTGTTGAAGGTTTGGTACACGTAAGTGAAATTACATGGGCTAACACTCCAATCAATGCAAAAGAATTCTTTAAACTGGGCGACGAGCACGAAGCTAAAGTGGTAACCCTGGATAAAGAAACACGCAAAATGAGTTTGTCTATCAAACAAATGACAGAAGACCCATGGAGCACTATTGAAACTGTTTTCCCAGAAAGCAGCAGGCATAATGGTGTGGTTAAAAACATTACTCCTTACGGCGTATTTGTTGAACTGGCTACAGGTATTGGTGGTATGATCCATATCAGCGACCTGAGCTGGCTGAAACGCTTTAACAATCCAAATGAATACACCAAAGTGGGTGAAACCATTGATGTGGTAATCATGAATATTGATAAAGATGGACGTAAATTACAATTAGGACATAAGCAAATTGAAGAAGATCCATGGAATACCCTGGAATCTACTTTCCCTGTAGGCAGCATTCACGAAGGTACAGTAGTGAAGAAAGATGATAAAGGTGCTGTAGTACAATTGCCTTATGGATTAGAAGGATTTGCTCCATCACGTCACCTGAATAAAGAAGATGGTAAAACTGTAAGTGCTGACGAAACAGCTCAGTTCGTAGTTATCGAATTTGACCGTAACGATAAGCGCATCGTGTTAAGCCATACCCGCATTTGGGAGCAGGTGATTGAAGAAGTTAAACAAGCAGAATTTAAAGAGAAAAAAGCGGAAGCTGAAGTAACTAAAAAAGCTGTGAAAAATCTTCAAAGCAAAGTTGAAAAATCAACATTAGGCGATTTAGGTATTTTAGCTGATCTGAAAGCTAAAATGGAAAACGATGCAGCAAATGCAGCATCTGATGCCGAACCTAAAGCAGAGTAATTTACTCAACGCTTTAAATAAAAAAAGAACCCGCTTATTAAAAGCGGGTTCTTTTTTTATGCCTTATATATTTTATTTCCGCATGATAAACTTCAGCACCTTTGAAGCACTTGTTATAAACAATGTTTTTTCATCGGTACTTAGTGCACAATTAGACACCGCATCAGGCAACAATAATTTACCCAGTAAGTTGCCGGTGCTGTTAAAAATCCATATCCCCCCCGGGCCTGTAGCAAATACATTTCCGTTATGATCTATCTTCAAACCATCGGGATCATTTTTACTATTTTTTACTCCTGCCCCGCTGTAAAACAGTTTTCCATTACTCAATGAATCGCCGTTTATATCATATACATACCAATTGGGTTTTGCGCCATCTGTTGAAGAAACCAATAGCTTTTTCTCTCCCGGAAATAAAGCTATCCCATTGGGCATAGAAATGGAATCGATAAGTAATACTACATCCCCGTTTGTTTTAACTTTAAATACGCCGTTAAATGGAATCTCTTTATCAGGATCGTCATTCATTTTCAACAAGCCGTAGGAAGGGTCTGTAAAAAACAACTCCCCTTCACTGTTAAATACTGCATCGTTGGGGCTGTTGATCTTTTTGCCATTATACATAGCCGCAATAGTTAAAAAATCTGCTGCCGGATGATCCACCGGACTTTTCATTTTTGCTATCTGGCGATTTCCATGCTGGCATATCACCAGTTCATTTGCATTGTTTAAAAGCAACCCATTACTTCCCTTTGAACCTCCCCGTGATTTTTCTCCTGTATAACCTGATGGTTTAAGATAAAGTTCTTTGCCCTTTGCGGCCGTCCACTTATAAATTTTATTTTCGGGAACATCTGAAAACAAAAGCGTTTGAGAGCTCTCTATCCATAAAGGCCCCTCGCTCCAACTGAAGCCTTCTGCAATAACTTCCGCTTTAGCGCCCGGACTTACAATTTTATTTAACGAAGAATCAAAAGATTCAAGCGCTCCAATTTTATTCCCCAGCTGACTGGATGTACAACTGGCAAAAACAATAATCAGCAATACAGCAACAAATGATTTCATACAAATCAATTTAATTAAAGCATATGATATTTAAAGGATACATTAAAAATACACTATTCTAAAATCTTTACCTCAGTTCTTCTGTTCTGGGCTTTACCTTCGGCTGTAGCGTTGCTTGCCACAGGCATACTCATTCCATAACCTTTTGCAGTTACTCTGGATGGATCGATGCCTTTTGTTAACAGATAGGCTCTTACAGTATTCGCTCTTTCCGTGGATAATTTGAGATTATTGGCTGCAGTACCTACATTATCAGTATGCCCTCCCACTTCCACACGTTCATCATCTTTTCTTATAAGATAAGCCACCAACTCGTCAAGCACTGCATAAGAGCTTTCCTCCAAATTGGCTTTGCCTGTTTCAAAATTACAGTCTTCCAGTACAAAGTTTTTTGCAGGCATGTACTGTATATCCAAAGCAAAAGGATTTTTATAATATGCATTTCCTTTAAGGGCGGGAATATCTAAAATATCATAACTGGCAGAATCTTTAAAGCCTAAAACAAATACCTCATACTTATCACCTGATGGCAAGCGAATAGAAAATTTCCCCACACTATCTGTTAATCCCTGATATTCTTTAGTGCTGAGTGTACTTTTAAATACCACGATTTCGTTATTCAGCGGATTATTTTTAAAATCCGTCATCATAACATTTACAGGTGCATCTTTGGGTATGGCAGCATTCTGAACGGTACCATTTTGGCCAATAGCTGAAAAAGGGAGCGCCATTACAAGCAGGAAATAAAGCAAATACTGTTTCATCTGAATGTATTTAAAGTTGAATGAAAGATAAATAACATCATCAGGTTTTCAATTATTGTGCCAACAGGGCACAATTTACCATATGAAAGACTACTATAGTATAAGTACGGTTGGTTATGCTTACAATTTATTTTGCAAACGTACTACCATCTCGTTTTTCCAGCTGTTAAAATCGCCTGCAATAATATGTTTACGGGCCTCGGTAACCAGCCAAAGATAAAAAGCCAGATTGTGAACGCTTGCAATGGTTAAACCTAAATATTCTTTGGCTTTCATCAGGTGACGTAAATAAGCTTTACTGTAAAAGTTACTGGTGGGGCAATCGATACCATCATCAATAACAGAAAAGTCTTTCTCCCATTTTTTATTATCGATATTAATAACCCCCTTTGAAGTAAATAACATGGCATTTCGGCCATTTCGGGTAGGCATTACACAGTCAAACATATCAATACCCAGGGCAATGCCTTCTAAAATATTCCATGGGGTACCCACACCCATTAAATAGCGGGGCTTGTCTTTTGGAAGAATATCGCAGCAGAGCTCAGTGTATTCATACATCATTTCAGTAGGCTCTCCCACACTTAGTCCGCCAATAGCATTACCGGTGGCATTTTGCGAGGCAACAAATTCTGCAGAAGCAGTGCGCAGATCTTTATAAGTACTGCCCTGGACAATAGGAAATAAATTTTGAGTATACCCGTATTTGCTTTCAGTACTGTTGAATCTTTTAAAACATCTTTCTAACCAGCGGTGCGTAAGCTCCATCGAATTTTTAGCATATTTATAATCACTCGGATAAGGGGGACATTCGTCGAATGCCATAATGATATCACCACCAATAGTGCGCTGAATGTCCATTACATTTTCCGGTGTAAATAAATGTCTGCTACCATCAATATGACTTTGAAATAAAGCACCTTCTTCAGTCAGCTTTCTGTTGTTGGCCAAAGAAAAAACCTGATACCCTCCACTATCTGTTAAAATGGGTTTATTCCATCCGTTAAACTGATGCAAACCTCCAGCAGCTTCCAGTACTTCCAGGCCTGGGCGCAAATACAAATGATAGGTATTGCCCAGTATGATTTGAGCCTGTACATCGGTATGCAATTGCTGTTGAGTTACGGCTTTTACACTGCCCACTGTACCCACCGGCATAAAGATCGGTGTCAATATCTCTCCGTGATCTGTTGTAATCCTTCCTGCTCTGGCTTTTGTTTGCCCGTCGGTATGTTGTAGCTCAAATGCTAATGCTGCCATTATTTACTGCTTTTCTGTTTATATTTTGAGGATAGCGGGTATACGAATCTCCTCATTTCAAATTACTATTTCCTTATTTTTGCCCTTATGAACTTTCCCCATTGGTGGCAATTACTGTTTTATGGTTTTTGTCTCATTACCTTAATACAGCTGTTTTATTACTGTTTCTTTTTTATCCGACTGGCCCTATATAAAGCCGGCACAAAATTAACATCTCAAACGCACCCTGTTTCAGTTATTATTTGTGCCAGGGACGAGGCAGCAAATTTAGCGAAAAATCTGCCGGGTTCTCTATTGCAGCAATATCGTACCACCCATGAAGTAATTGTGGTAGATGATAATTCATACGATGACACTAAATATTTACTGGAAGAGTTTCAGAAAACATTTAAGCAATTGCGTACAGTGCAATTAAAGCAGGAAGCAAAATTCATTCCCGGAAAAAAATTCCCTTTGAGCATGGGTATTAAAGCTGCCAAATATGAAGTGGTATTGCTAACTGATGCCGATTGTGTACCTGCAACTGAATTCTGGATAGATAAAATGCAAGAGACCTATGACGAGAATACAGAAATAGTATTAGGGTATGGAGCCTATCATAAAAAGAAAGGGCTGCTGAATAAACTGATCCGATGGGAAACTTTTTTTACCGCAATACAGTATCTCTCTTACGCACTTGCAGGCAAACCTTATATGGGTGTAGGGCGTAACCTCAGTTATAAAAGATCGGTTTTTTTCAGGCATAAAGGATTTACTGCACATAATAATATCCCCAGCGGAGATGATGACCTGTTTATTAAAACTGCAGCCACCGCCACCAATACCAAAATTAATATTGATGCCGATACATTTACTTTAAGCGAGCCTGCTAAAACCTGGGGGCAATGGATCAAACAAAAAAGACGCCATTATACCACTGCAAAATATTACAAGCCACTGCATAAATTTTTGTTGGGATTATTTTCTTTTTCCCAATTGCTATTTTATCCTTTATTGGTTGCCAGTATTATTTTTTACTGCTGGCAATGGGCTTTAATTGTTTTTGGCATTCGCTTTTTACTGCAGGCTGTTGTGTATTTTAAAGTGATGAAACAGCTTAACGAAAAAGACCTTTATCCATGGTTTTTATTTTTCGATATCTGGATGTTTTTTTATTATATCATCTTTGCATTTGCCTTAATACGAAAGCCGGGTAAAGGCTGGAAATAAGCGGCAATTAGCGGCATATATTTATTTAATTTTGCCCTATGGAAATGATTCAACAATATTTTGCTGATTTTACAGAAACTCAGGCGCAGCAATTTGCTGCATTAAAAGAATTGTATACCGACTGGAATGAGAAGATAAATGTAATCAGCAGAAAGGATATGGATAATTTTTACGAGCACCATGTGCTGCATTCATTAACCATTGCCACCCAATTTGAATTTACCAAAGGCATGCAGGTGATGGACCTTGGCTGTGGCGGAGGTTTTCCAGGAATTCCTCTGGCCATTTTTTTCCCTGAAACGCAGTTTCATATGGTTGACAGTATCAACAAAAAATTAAAAGTGGTGGCAGAAATAGCCAATGCTATTGGCTTACCTAATGTAACCACCCAGCATACCCGTGCCGAAGATATCAAAAACAGAAAGTTTGATACGGTGATAAGTCGTGCAGTTGCCCCCCTAAAAGATCTTTGGTACTGGAGCAGACCCCTGCTGCAAAAAAACAAGAATACCGAATACGGTGTAAATGCCCCCAATGGTCTCATTTGCCTTAAAGGCGGCGATTTGGCTAACGAAATATCTGAAAGTGGCTGCAAACCAAGGGTATGGGAAATTGAAAAGATATTTCCACAAGATTTTTTTAAGGAAAAGTTCATGCTTTATATTAGCCTGAAGTAATAAATTACCACTTTGTGGTATTGTTTATGTAGTTTTTTTGAGCATTATTTGCATAATGAAAATTCCGGTTGCAATAGTAGAAGACAATAATGACATTAGATTGGCATTAGAGCAAATTGTAGATATGTCAGACTATTGTGAACTGGCAGGCTCCTGTATTGATGGTGAGGAAGCCCTGATAAAACTTCCAATTCTAAATCCCCGGGTTGTTTTAATGGATATTCATCTTGGTGGCATTAGTGGTATTGAAGTAGTAAGAGAATTAAAATCTGCCTATCCCGAAATACTATTCATGATGTGTACCATTTATGAAGATGATGAACAAATTTTTGAAGCATTAAGTGCCGGTGCCAGCGGATATATTCTGAAAAAGACGCCACCAGCTAAATTATTAGAAAGCATTCAGGAACTGATGGATGGAGGATCTCCGATGAGCAGCCAGATAGCCAGAAAAGTAGTGGCTGCATTTCAAAATAAAAAATCGGCCAATCCCTCCAGTGATTCCAGTCTGGATATTCTTTCAAAAAGAGAAAAAGAAATTCTGGAAATGCTATCAAAGGGTTTATTGTATAAAGAAATTTCTGATGCTATTTTTATCAGTACAGAAACTGTTCGTAAACATGTATACCATATTTACGAAAAATTACACGTAAGCAATAAAGTGGAAGCAGTAAATAAATTTTTCGGAAGATAAATAACAAGATTAATCAGCCATGCCTAAAAGTTAGCCCTGGGAATCCGGGGTTTACTTTTAAATAAATTTCCAGAACCAGAAATCTGTTTGCGGTGTACTTCCAATAGGAAAGTCATGTGTATGGCCCGAATTGATAAAGCCATATTTTTCATAAAACCTTTGTGCCCTTAAATTGTACTCCCAAACACCTAACCACAATACTTTATATTGTTCCCTTACCGCATAATCAATGTAAAAATCCATCAATTGCTGTGCTATTCCCAGAGAATGAAACTCTTTAAGAATATAGATCCTTTTTAACTCTAACGCTTTCCATTGTTGTACCTCAGTAAAGCCACTGTAATCTTCCATAAAACGGATATACCCAACAGCAACCCCATCCACTTTGGCAAAATAGCAAAAATCATTTTCGTTGCTGATCTCTTTACTTAAAGGAGCTTCATCAAAATAATCAATCAAAAAGCCCTGCATATCTTCTTGGGTACAGGTACCGGTAAACGTATCGTAAAAGCATTGTTTTGCTATCTCCGATAAACGGGGAACATCCGGCAACTGAACTCTTTCTATTGTGATTTGCATTATACGCTATTAAAATATTCAACTGATCAATTAAAGCATTACCAGTTCAATTCCAGCAAATTATTTTTTCTGTCGATATCGGCCATTCTTTTTGAGGGATCTATTTCTACTACTTTAACATCCATCAGCCTGTGCTTGAATTCAACAGTATAGGTGGGATGTGTCCAGCGCCATTCAGTATGCACTTCTCTGGTTTGTTTTGAACTTTCATTCTGCTTTTCACCGAACATCAGATTAAGTGGTATATAATGCATTTCAGTAGTGCCGTCTTTAAAAGTAAGTTGTAAATCTATTGGCATCGGCATTTGTCCGATTCTTCTTATACGAATTTTAGATACCCCGCCTTCTTCCCACAAACTGTCGATTGCATAGTTGATGGTTTTAGTGGTATTGCAGAAATATTCTTTATACCAGTCCAGCTTTATACCACTTATTTTTTCGGCAAGCACTATCAAATCATTGCTGTTGGGATGTTTAAAACGCCATTGATTGTAATATGCTATTAGTAAACTATCTCTTACTCCTGCACCGATAATATATCCCAACTGTTCCATAAATACATCGCCTTTTGAGTATGATGCAGCACTGTATGCAAAATTGGTATTGTAATGATCGCTGTGTGTAGTAAGTGGTTCTTCCATACTACTTTTTGCCAATGTGAAATAGCTTGCATAAGCACTGCTGTGATCTTCCGGCAATGTGGGTATCAAGTCCTGTAAATTTTTATTATTGGAATTACGCTGTAATGTTGCTTTAAGTTCATCAAGTCCGGACTGCTTATAATAAAATTTTGACACCAGGTCTTCTGCAAAGCTTGTAAAGCCTTCGTCCATCCATGGATACATACTTTCATTTGTGCCCAGCATCATCTGATACCAACTGTGCATCCATTCATGAAAAACGCCGCTTAAACCAGGACCATTAAGCAAGGTAGCCATTGGATATTCCATTCCTCCGTCTCCACCCTGTATAAAAGAATATTGCGGATAAGGATATTTGCCAAATTTACTTTCTATAAATGGCAACACTTTTACCGCAGCATCTGCAACTACCATCCATGCCGAATCATTTTTTGGGTCATTTTCTTTAAGATTATAGATTACATGCAGTACTGGTCCTCCATTAGCCATTTTACGCACCAGATGTTTATATTCCGGATCAGCAGCCCAAACAAAATCATGCACATTATTACCCACAAAATGCCAGGTACGTTTTTCTTTAGTAATGGGTTTTAGCTCCGTATCAGGCTCGTCATAACCCCAGCCTATTTCTTTGGCATTTGCCAATACTCCGGTTCCACCAATCTTATACGTTTTATCAATATTAATAGTCACATCATAATCGCCCCAAACTCCGTAAAACTCTCTTGCAATATAAGGTGTGGGATGCCAGCCTTCGTAATCGTATTCACATAATTTAGGATACCACTGGCTCATACTGTATCTGACCCCTGTTGTTGGATTGTCTCTTCCACTTCTTCTTATTTGCAAAGGCACTTGTGCTTCAAATTCCATATCAATAACCACTTTAGATTTTGGAGCAATCGGTTTAACCAGATTAACTTCCAATATAGTTTCGTGGTATTTGAATGGCTGAGGTACACCATTGATTTTAAGACTGATTATTTTCTGATACCCGATTTCATTCTCTTTTAATTTGGCAATACGGTCCTTCACCCTTGCATCCCAATCCTGCCGGTTATTGATCACTGTACGGCCCAGTTCCTGACTTCTAACATCCATACTGCTGTTAGGCTGAAAAGCATTAAAGTAAAGGTGATAAAACAATTTATTCAGCACATCAGGAGAGTTATTGGTATACTCCAGTTTTTGTTTGCCTTTGAACTGATTGGCATTTACATCCATATCAATGTTCATATTATACTTCACTCTTTGCTGCCAGCGATCAGGCTGTGCCAAAACAAATGCGGGAGTTAAAAAAAATAAGAAAAAAACAATTCTTGTCATAGCTTGATATTTTATATAATAGTCTGTCAGATGCAGGACTTAGTTGCCCATTAGTTTTTGATTGAATTTTATAATCAGTTTAAAAAGATCCTCATGTTCATTCAAAGGCAGGGTGGCTGATTTATCAAATATATCATGATAAGCCTTTATACCGCCTAAGGTATAAAAAAAGAAAGCCGGAACGCCTTTCTCTGTAAAAAAATAATGATCACTGTTGGCGGCTTTGCCTCTTGAATTAATTGCAGTGAGTAATACAGGATTTGTATTGGCCTCCTTCATCATAGCAAATTCTTTAGGAAACTCTGTTGCATTAACAACAGTAATACCTTCTTCGCCTGTTCCGGCAAGATCTGTATTAATGAGAAACCGAATATTTTTTAAAGACACTAAAGGGTTATTGGTAAAATATTTTGACCCTAATATGCCCGCTTCTTCACCTGCAAAACAAATAAATGCCATTGAATACGGCTGCGGATGCGATGCGTAATAATGAGCCAGATTTAATAATAAAGCCACTCCGCTGGCATTATCATTAGCGCCTGGAAAATAAGTGTCCTTACCCATTCCACCTAAATGATCGTAATGAGCAGTAATAAAAATAAATGAATCGGGTTGTGCTGTTCCTTTAACCAATCCGCAAATATTAGCAGTTTTAAAATCCTTTATCAGCTTGTTCTCAATATTTACTTTAAAATTTTCAGGATTGCCATTGATAGATTTTTTATTGACCAGTATCAATGAATAAGGCGCCACTTCGGGCGCTACATCCCAGGTAAGTTTATCCTGCATTTTTATCACCACCATTTCTTTACGGTTGATGAATTGAATACTGTCCAGCTGATCCAGTTCACCGGATGCTTTTGTACCTTTTGTTTCGGGAGCAACAATAAAATCTGCACCGGGTACTAAGGCTTTACCATTTACTGCTACGTCCATCTTTCCTGGAAAAGTATTTACGGGATAACTAAATGGTTGAAAATAATTTTTCCCTTCCATTGGTTGTAAACCATAGCTTTTAAATTCTGCAGCTAAAAAGTTGGCTGCTTTATTCATGCCGTCGTTGGTATACCCACGGCCCCAGAAATAAGGGGATGTTAGTGTATCTACCATCTTTTTACCAAAAGCAAGGTCTTGCGCATATGTGGCAAAAGACAGTATCACCAATAATAAAGTAAGAATTCTTTTCATATACTTTGTATAGGCTGTAAAAAATATAAAATGAAATTTAAAAAAGAAAGTTATTAGATAAAGGCACCTGATAAAAAATGAAGACTGGTTTATTTTTTACCTTCCACTACAATTACAATCTCTCCTTTAACCGGCTTTTCATTAAAATGGTCATGCACCTGCTGTAAGCTGCCCCGTTTATTTTCTTCAAATTTTTTGGTGAGTTCGCGGCTAACGCAGCATTGTCTTTCGGCGCCAAAGTACTGAATGAATTCATTCAGTGTTTTTACTAATCGCATAGGGCTTTCATAAAATACCATCGTGCGTTCTTCTTCTGCCAGTTTTTTCATCATAGTTTGACGGCCTTTTTTTAAAGGCAGAAAACCTTCAAAGCAAAAGCTGTTCATGGGTAAACCACTGTTGACCAATGCAGGTACAAATGCTGTAGCACCAGGCAGACATTCTACTTTAACATCATACTTCACGCATTCCCGTACTAATAAAAAAGCAGGGTCGCTGATGCCTGGAGTGCCGGCGTCTGTTAGCAATGCAATGGTTTTGCCGGCCTGCAATTGTTCGGCCAGATGCTGCACCACTTTATGCTCATTATGCTGATGATAGGGTGATATGGGCTTATGTATCTGATAGTGATTGAGCAATACAGCAGAAGTACGGGTATCTTCGGCCAAAATAAGATCCACCGATTTTAATATTTCGATAGCCCTGAATGTCATATCGGCCAGGTTGCCTATTGGAGTGGGAACAATATACAGCATAGCCTCAGATTTTAGGCTACTGTAATTTCAAAAAATTCCATTACCTGATTTGCCAGCAATTTTTTGGTGGCTTCTTCTGCTACAGCAGCAGCTGCTTCCTTTGAGTCAGCTTCTATTTGTAAGTCGATATGTTTACCAATTCTTACATCGGATACACTATTGATACCTAAATTTTGCAAGCCGCCCATTACTGCTTTTCCCTGAGGATCTAATAAATCTTTAAGCGGCATTACTTTTACCTGAACTGTATATATCATGATTGTTTTTGTTTGTAAAGCAAAGATAAAATAATGTAGGCAATGAACACTACCGGAACTGCCAGCCATTTTAACAATAAAGCTGCTACTACAGCAATTACCAGCAGTATTACTTTGGGTAAATTATTTTTAAGGGTATAATCTTTAAATTTAAGCGCCATTAGTGGTAAAGTAGAAACCATCAGCCAGCTGATGATCAGTATAATTACATACAATACCCATTTATTGGTAAGCCAATCTCCCGCATCTACCCAACTGTTACCAAAATGAAGAATCAGGGGGAAAGAAGCAATTAATAATCCCGCAGCGGGAATAGGCACTCCTTTAAATCCGTACACCTGAGTGGTATCAATATTAAACCTTGCCAAACGATAAGCCCCTGCACATGCTACAATAAATGCCGGAAATAATGTTATTATGGAAGTTTCCAGTCCGGTTTCTTCTTTAATAAAACTGGTACGCAGCAACTGGTATAAAATCATAGATGGTGCCACACCAAAACTTACCACATCACTTAAGGAGTCTAATTGCTTTCCCATTTCGGAGGTCGCATTCAATAACCTTGCAACAAAACCATCTAAAAAATCCACCACAGCTGCAGCAAAAATAAAATATGCAGCCACAGTAAGTCTTTCAGGAATATTATAATGGGTACTCAGGTCGTTGCCAACATAAATAGAAATAGTTTCTGTTTGCAGTGTATACATGATTGCAATACAACCCAAAAAAAGGTTGATCAGTGTAAAAATGTTCGGTATCTGTTTTGTCATTAGTAAGTACTATTTTTTCATCAAGGCTTCTATATCCTCAACGGTTATCGGAATATTTTTCATCAGATCCTTATTGCCATTCTTAGTGATCCAGAAATTATTTTCAATTCTGATGCCCATCTGTTCTTCTTCTATATAAATACCCGGCTCAATAGTAAATACCATACCTGCTTTTACAGGTGCAGTTCTGGTACCTAAATCATGTACATCAATACCCAGATGATGACTTATGCCATGATATAAATACTTCCTGTAGGCCCTGTCGTTAGGGTCTTCATTTTTAACATCGCTCTTTTTAAGTAGTCCAATTTTCTGGAAAATCACTGTTGCTTCGTCACCCACTTTTTCGGTATAATCAATAATACTGATACCGGGTTTTAAAATACTTGCAGCATAATAATGTAAATGCAGACAGGCATTGTATACTATTTTCTGTCTGCGGGTAAACTTGCCATTTACAGGTATTGTTCTGGTAAGGTCGGCACAATAATTTCCGTATTCAGCACCAAAGTCCATCAGTATCAGTTCTCCATCTTTACATTCTTTATTGTTTTCAACATAATGCAAGGTTCTGGCTCTGTCTCCGCTTGCAATTATAGATCCGTAAGCAGGTCCCGTAGCACGTTGTTTTAAAAACTGGTGATAAACCTCTGCTTCAATTTCATATTCCATTACGCCAGGCTTAATGAATTGCAGTAAATGCCTGAAGGTTGTATCTGTAATATCCATCGCCTGCTGCATCACTTCCACTTCCAGCGCAGTTTTAACTGCACGAAGCTCTTTCATTATTTGTGCGCTGCGTTTGTAATGGTGCAAAGGATAACGCTGCTTCATCATTTCGGCATAGCGGTAATCTCTTACCGGAACCAAAACAGATTTGCGGTCGTTTTCGTTAGTATTTAAATAAATAGATTCACTAACATGGATCCAGGGTTGTAACATGCCATCCAGTACATCTAACCAAACAATTGTTTCGATGCCGGATATAGCAGTGGCTTCATTTGCCCTCCAGCGGTGCCCGTCCCATTTTTCTTTCAATGCGTTGGGCCTTACCAGTACCAGCACTTCCCTGTATTTAGGATCGGGATTATCGGGAAATAAAACCAGTATGGTATCTTCCTGTTCAATACCAGTAAGCCAAAGTAGATCGCTGTTTTGTTTAAACTTATGAATAGCATCGCCATTGGTGGGCAGCTCATCATTACTGTTAAAAATAGCGATGGCATTCTTTCCCATCCGTTCTGTAAAACGCTTGCGGTTTTGAACGAATATTTCAGGATTAAGAGGAAGATATTTCATACAAAATATTTATGCTGCAATATACATAATCACTTTTTCTGTGCCATATATTTTACTGCTGACTGACTAAGTATAGCAATTCATTTTGCGAAGTGCTTAAAAGAGAAAAGAGGCAAAAGAAGCATATAACCCTTTTCCTCCTTCAGCTCTTGTTACTTTTCCAAAAATATTACACGTTTTGTTTCCTTACATATTTGGTAAGTATCACAATCGTTTGCCCTTCAATCTTTCCTTCAATCTGCTCAATATTATCTTCCACTAAACGAATATTTTTTACCACTGTTCCCAACTTTGCATTGAGTGAGCTGCCTTTTACATCGAGCGATTTAGTCAGCGCTACCGAATCGCCTGTTTGCAATACATTACCATTACAATCCATATGCAATTCCACTTTCGAATCATTTTCATGATCGCCCGTAGCTTTAGCCCAAGCCATATTGTCATCATCCAGATACATCATATCCAAACTTTCACTTGCCCAACTTTCATTTCTTAGTCTGTTCAGCAAACGCCATGAAACCACCTGTACGGCAGGTACTTCGCTCCACATACTTTCTGTAAGACAAGCCCAATGCTTACTATCCAGTGCTTCTTTTTTCTCCAACTGGGCTATACATTTGGGACATAGCCAAAGGCAGTCTTCTTCCCTTCTGTTGGATTTAAGCGGTACTTCATAAACTTTACAATCTGTTTCAGCTTTGCACAATTCGCATTGATTATTAGACCTTTTCTGCAGGGATATTTCCAAACTCATATGAATAAATATTTTGCCGCGAAGGTATGAATTTAATAAGGGCTGGTGTTGACTTAAAAATCATATCTGGCTTTGCCGTAGTTAGTCTTTTATTGTGATAAGAAAAACTTCATTTTAGAAAATATTCAACAAATCAAATCATTTAGCCTCATTTTTTAAAATTTTCTAACAATATTGGCAATAATTTGATTTCCGGAAACGATTGCGTAAAACAAATTTAATCCTTCCAATTTCCGGGCTACGGGTTGGTGAGTCCTAAAATTATCAAAGTTTACCTTTGTTGCAACGATTGAAAATTAAAACAATTACTTGCCATGCCAGCATCAACCTTATTGACCGTACCCCAAAAAGCCCTGAATGATCTGGGATTAGCACTGGGGAATAAAGTGCATTATCAGCTAGCTCCGGATGAGCTAACTGCTCAAACTATCAACAGAAGCGAAGGTGTTTTAAATGATACAGGTGCTTTAGTTATTAATACCGGAAAATTTACCGGCCGCAGCCCTAAAGACAAGTTTACCGTAAAAGACAGTATTACCGAAAATACCGTTCACTGGAACGATTTTAATATTCCTATTGACGAGAAATATTTTTTCCAGTTAAAAGAAAAAATGTTGCAGTATTTAGGAGATAAAGAAATATGGGTTAGGGATTGTTATGCCTGTGCCAGCGACCAATACCGCCTTAGTTTACGTGTGTTGAATGAAAACCCCTGGAGCAATTTGTTTTGTTACAATATGTTCATCAGGCCTAAAGAAGAAGAACTTGAAGACTTTACCCCCCATTGGCATATTATTCAGGCGCCAGGATTTAAGGCTGATCCAGCAGTAGATGGTACCAGAGCAGAGAATTTTGCCGTATTAAGCTTTACACATAAGACCATTTTAATTGGTGGTACGGGTTATACCGGTGAAATGAAGAAAGGGATTTTCACTATGCTGAACTATGTGCTGCCACAGCGCGCAAATGTATTAAGCATGCATTGCAGTGCCAATATGGGTAAAGAAGGAGATACAGCGGTTTTCTTTGGTTTAAGCGGTACCGGCAAAACCACATTAAGCGCAGACCCAAACCGTTTTTTAATTGGTGATGATGAACATGGATGGAACGATGACGGCGTATTTAATTTTGAAGGTGGTTGCTATGCTAAAACCATCGATTTGAGTGAAGAAAAAGAGCCCGAAATTTATAATGCCATCAGGCCGGGGGCATTGGTAGAAAATATCGGTTTTATAGAAGGTTCCAACAAAATTGATTTCAGCAGTAAAAAAATTACGGAGAATACCAGGGTGAGTTATCCGCTGGATTTTATCAGCAATGCGCTGGAACCTTCAGTGGGTAATACCCCTAAAAATATTTTCTTTTTAACCTGTGATGCCTATGGTGTTTTGCCTCCCATCAGCAAACTTACTCCTGGTCAGGCTATGTACCAGTTCATTAGTGGATATACTGCTAAAGTAGCAGGTACCGAAGCGGGCGTTACAGAACCCAAGTCAACTTTCAGTGCCTGTTTTGGTGCACCATTTTTACCGCTGCACCCGGCTAAATATGCCGAAATGCTGGGTAATAAAATGAAAGACCATAATGTAAAAATATGGCTGGTAAATACCGGCTGGAATGGCGGTCCTTATGGTGTGGGTAAAAGAATGAAACTGAGTTATACCAGAGCAATGATTACTGCAGCACTGGAAGGCAGTTTGGATAATGTGGAGTATGATACCACTCCGTGGTTTAAACTGAGCATACCCAAATCATGCCCCGGTGTACCATCAGAAATTTTAAATGCAAGAAATACATGGCCTACACCTGAGGCTTTTGATAAAAAAGCGCAGGAACTGGCTGCCGAATTTGTAAAAAACTTTGAAAAATATTCCAGCGGTGCTAATGAAGAAATTCTGGCCGCTGCTCCCCGGGTAATGTAGCACCAAAACTAACTAAACTAAAACAAAGATTGCATGCCGGTTTGTTCCCCCTGAATTAATTTTCGGGGGGATTTTTTATTTATACTTTCATTTCAGGTATATCTCCTTCAACAATTAATTTGCCGGCTGTTTTAGATACAATTTCTTCAACTGTAACACCCGGAGCTCTTTCTAATAATTTAAACCCGTTAGCAGTAATATCCAGTACTGCCAGTTCAGTAACAATTTTTTTAACACAATGCTTGCCGGTAAGTGGTAATGTACATTGGGGTAATAATTTGCTTTCGCCTTTGGGATTGGTATGCATCATGGCAACAATAATATTTTTTGCGCTGGCCACCAGATCCATCGCGCCGCCCATTCCTTTAACCATTTTGCCGGGTATTTTCCAGTTAGCAATATCTCCGGTTTCGCTTACTTCCATAGCACCTAAAACAGTCAGGTCAACCTTTCCGGCACGTATCATTCCAAAACTCATAGCACTGTCAAAAAAAGAAGAGCCGGGAATAGTGGTGATAGTTTGTTTGCCTGCGTTGATCAAATCAGGGTCTTCTTCGCCTTCAAAAGGAAATGGCCCCATACCCAGTAAACCATTTTCGCTTTGCAATACCACATTAATTCCCTGGGGAATATAATTGGCAACCAAAGTGGGGATACCAATACCAAGATTTACATAAAAGCCATCTTTTAATTCTTCAGCAATACGCTGCGCTATTTGTTCTTTTGAAAGCATAACACTGAATTGAAACTTGTTAAAAAGAGATTGGACATTTTATAGTGAAGACAGCTTTTTTTTCACCGTTCTTTGTTCTATTCTTTTTTCATAATTAATTCCCTGAAAGATCCGGTGTACATAAATACCCGGGGTATGAATTTGATTGGGATCCAGTTCACCTGCAGGCACCAGATCTTCCACTTCTGCGATAGTTATCTTTCCTGCCATTGCCATTAAAGGATTAAAATTACGAGCTGTTTCTTTATAGATCAGATTACCGTCTGTATCCCCTTTCCATGCTTTTACAATGGCATAATCTGCATCAAAAGCGTATTCCAGCAGATACTCTTTATTATTAAAAACCCTTGTTTCTTTTCCTATAGCCACTTCGGTACCTACACCAGCCGGTGTAAAGATTGCCGGCATACCATAACCTGCAGCCATACATCGTGTAGCCAATGTTCCCTGAGGTATCAGTTCCACTTCCAGCTCTCCGCTGAGCAGCTGACGTTCAAACTCGGCATTTTCTCCCACATAAGAAGATATCATTTTTTTTACCTGCTTTTGTTGCAGCAGGAGACCTATTCCAAAGTCATCTACTCCCGCATTGTTTGAAATACAAGTGAGGGCTTGCACTTTTTTGTTTACTAAAGCAGCAATCGAATTTTCGGGTATGCCGCACAAACCAAACCCTCCAAGCATAATAACTGCACCTTCATTAATGCCTGTTATTGCTTCGGCTGCATTGTTGTATACCTTATTCATAATCAGTTTACTTTGATGAATCTTTTATTGCAGCGGGCCGGCCCATGGTTCGCTGGTATTTATTGCGGGTAGTACTGTTAATCAAACTGTCGAGCATGGGCTCCATGATATTGGGATGCGCCTTATAAAATTCATAGCTTTTATAATAATCAGCCCGGGAAATTTTATATATTACAAATACTTTTTGCTGCAGTTTTTCTAACTCAATCTCTGTTTTTTTTGAAGAATCTTTGGTTACATAATCAAACACAAAGTTATCTGCACGAATCATGTCGAATAAAACCAGCTGCATTTTTTCCGGTTTCAACACGCCTTTGGGGATATCATTTTTACTTCCGCAGGAAGCCAGGATAATAACAAATGCAAATATTTTTTTTAGTCTCATTTCAACTCATCTTTATATTTGTTTGCATTGGTAACATCCATTTTTTGTAATAATTCTGATGCTCTTATTTTATCCTGCTGAGGGGCTTTTGAAAAAAGTTTAATCAGTTCGGTTGATTTTCCCTGAAAGAAAAACTGATTGATCATTTTATTAGGATTGTCGGTATTGAAACTATTCAATAAATTAAGTACGTTCAATACTTCTGCCCTGGCCTGATTCTCATCTTCATATAATTTATCCATCCCCAACCGGTAGTAATTATAGTATACATCGTGCATGATGGCATACCTGCTGTTAAGCATATTTTCTACCAGCCAGTAACGATTTCTAACTCCATCAAATGCTTTCCATCCCGAAATTGCCCTGCCATCAGGCGCATTGTTTACTATGTTTTGTGCTTTTTGAAAATACATATCACCGCCATGAAGGGAAAATGAATCATAATCGAACGCAAGAATCATATTTATATAATAGGCCAGTACTGCAGTAAGATTAGAGACCTGTGCATCAGAACCGGATATCCGGTTTTCATTAAAATCCAGTTGCTGAAATTCTACATATTTGAAAACTACATTTTCATCGCGGAAATTTATTATAGGTGAACGATAAGAGGTATTAAAAATGGGCCTGGCTGCCTGAATGGTGAGGTTGGCAGAATATACATTAACATCCGCTGTGGCTTCCAGATTTAATAAAAAATTGCATTCAATTTTTTCGTTGGGCAGAAAATTGTCCCCGGTCCATTTACGGTTATTAATAAAATTATTTAATGCGGTTTGCAGGGTTCTGAAAACACTTGGGTTAACAGAGTTGCCCACCTGACTACTTACCACTGTTACTGTTGCTTTTAACTCCTGTGCAGCTGTAACACGGGCCGCAATTAAGAGTACGAGAAAGATTAAAAATTTACGCATGTACTAGTTTAATGATGGTATTTACAATATCTTTTGCCACAGCTATTTTCGACTTGTTATTAAAACTATATTCATTCCCTTCTTTATCAAAAATAGTGATTTTGTTAGTGTCATGCCCAAAACCTGCTCCGGGGTCATTTAATGAGTTCAGCACTATCATATCTGCATTTTTAGCCTGTAGCTTTTTTATCGCATTTTCTTTTTCATTGTTGGTTTCTAAAGCAAACCCCACTAAAAACTGGCTATTACTTTTGGATGCTCCGAGTGATTTCAGAATGTCTTTGGTTTTTGTAAGTACCACACTCCATTCTCCTTCCTGTTTTTTTATTTTTTCCTGAGCCACATATACGGGCGTATAATCTGCAACAGCAGCACTCATTACTGCTATATGGGCTGTTTTAAAATTTTCTGTACAGGCTATATACATTTCTTCT
Source organism: Ferruginibacter sp. (assembly GCA_037140275.1). Classification (GTDB taxonomy): domain Bacteria; phylum Bacteroidota; class Bacteroidia; order Chitinophagales; family Chitinophagaceae; genus Ferruginibacter. Next base: position 29,809 of record JBAXET010000003.1, read on the forward strand.
GCCGACTTTACTTGTATCAATTTTACATTTAAGGGGGGCGTTATGGCTGAAGGGCCAAGAATTAATGTAACTGATGCACCCCGGGCCTGCATTTCGGCAGCAATTGCTATTCCCATTTTCCCCGAAGAATGATTGCCTATAAAACGAACCGGATCTATCGCCTCATAAGTGGGGCCTGCAGTAACCATCACATTTTTCCCCATTAATTCACGCTGATTTAAAAAAAAAGAACCCATCCATTCCATTATGGTTTCAGGTTCCGCCATACGGCCTTCTCCTACAAGTCCGCTGGCTAATTCTCCTTTTTCAACTGGAATAATCTGATTGCCATATGAAGTAATTTTTTTAAGATTTTCTTTGGTGGAAGGATGGTGCCACATATCTTCATCCATTGCAGGTGCAACAACCACAGGGCATGTGGCAGACAGATACACTGCGGTAAGAAGGTTGTCGCAAATACCACCTGCCATTTTAGCCAATGTATTACAACTTAATGGAGCAATCAGCATCAGATCTGCCCAACGACCCAGTACCACGTGGTTAGCCCAGGTGTCATTATGAGACAAATCAGACAATACATCATTTTTGGATAAAGTAGACAGTGAAAGCGGTGTTACAAAATCCTTAGCCGCAGTAGTCATAATTACTTTTACTTCTGCTCCATGCTTAACCAGCAATCTTATCAGTATAGTAGTTTTATATGCCGCTATACTTCCAGTTACACCTAATAGTATTTTTTTCCCTTTTAACATAAAAATCCCGCAGGCTTTTGCCAGCGGGATTAAAATTATAACATCTTATGCAAAAAATATTGCTAATTATTCTTTGATTAGCTAAACAGGTCTTCATCATTTTTACGGAAGTAGACTTTATCTTCCATAAATTCTGTAGTAGCCAGTAAAGCAGGGTTAGGCATACGTTCGTATGCTTTTGATATTTCTATCTGCTCCTTGTTTTCATGAATTTCTTCCAGACTATCTGTATGACTTGCAAATTCTTCCAGTTTATTATGCAACTCCTCTTTTAAAGAGATATTAATTTGATTAGCACGTTTAGCTATAATGGCAATTGATTCGTATAAATTGCCTGTTTTTTCCTTTATAGCAGATAATTTTTTTGGTTCTACAACACTGCTGGTGTTAGCGCTTAGCTGACGACGTAGTTTGCTCATTTTTTATTGCTTTAATATTATTTTGACTTAAATTTCTGTAACTCTCTGCTTCTTTTAATAATTTGCTTTCAGGAAAACGATCTGCAAAATCTTCAAATTCTGTAATCACTTTTTCAAAACGCTCTATCTGCTTATCCTCAAAACTCATTTTTGCAAATTTGTAGTATGCTTTTACTACTTTTAACTTGTACTCATCCCCTTTTTGAGATTCTGGATAATTATTGATAAGATTGGTAAAAGCTATTCCAGCTGCCCTAAACTGACCTAAATTATAATACAACTCTGCCGACCTGAATTCTTTTTGTTCTAATTTAACCCTGGATTTTTCTATAATTTCTGTTGCCACTTTATTACGTTCTGAACCCGGATGTGTATTAATAAAAGTCTGCATCATACCTATTGCCTTATTGGTATTCACCTGTTCCAGTTCTAATTTAGGTGACTGCTTATAAAAACAATAAGCATGCATATAGTCAACTTCCTCTGCTTTGGGGCTATTAGGAAATACTTCCAAAAAACCCTTGAATAACTGCTGTGCCTGCAGGTAATCCTTCATATAATAAAAGCAATAGGCATCTTTATAATACAGTTCTTCAAACTTGCCAGTACCTTTGAATACAGGAAAAAGTTCCTCATATAATTCCTGTGCTACTTTGTATTTCTTTTTAGCATACAGCTCATCTGCCATCTTCAGTTTATACTCAAAATCTTTGCTCTTAAATATCTTGCCGTATTTACTGCACGATGTACTTATGAACAATACCACAAATGCTGCTAATAAAAATTTAGTTACTCTCATACAAAGGAATGCAAAATTAAAGGAATTTAGTCAAAAATGCCTGTAAATAACTGCATAACCAAAAAATACTCGTTAAGAGTTTGATAAATACAGAGATAGGTGTAGAAAAGACCATAAAAAAGCCCTTCCGAAACCGGAAGGGCTAATCATTGAGCAAAAAGTGAGAATCTTAAAAAATCTTATTAGTTAGATTTAATATCAACAGTATTCTTGTCGCCACCACCAATTTCGCAATTAGTAGTAATTCTGTCAGCACTGATTCCTTCTTTTTCAACAAGATAAGTTTTGATAGCATCTAATCTTTTCTGGCAAGCTGCCTGAGAAGCTTTAGATGTTTCGGGGTAACCTGTAATTGTAATACTGCAAGTTGGGCTAGCTTTTAATTTAGCAGCACAAGTAGCCAGCATTGCTTTACCATCAGCGCTAACCGCAGTTGCATTTCCTTTGTAAGAAAGGCTTGGGTAGTCGCTAGGACATGGAGGTAATGGTGGAACTATATTTTTGCAGCATTCTGGATCTGGGCATTTACCCACACCATCAGCATTAACTGGTTGGCAAGCAGTAGGAGTAATCAACTCTTTATCTTTACAATCAGGAACACCATCACCATCAGTATCAGCAGTAACACCATGTGTGTTAACCGGACAACCAGCTGGAGTATTAGGTTCTCTGTCTAAGTGATCGCAAACACCATCACCATCAGCATCAGGACATTCCATTTTTGGAATCTTAACATGACGATGATTCATCAACTCATCGTATGCATAATCCAACGGATTCTGCCACCATAATGGCTCGGTAGATTTAGCTCCAAGATTAAAGTTTAATCCAACTGAAGCAAAATTGTAAGAATCGAAATTTCCTGTTTCAACTGCATCACCTAATGGATTTTCGCTCCACATTTGGCCATCCAAAACATCTGTTTTTACAATAGTAACGCGGTCTTCTATAGCTAAATTGATTCTTTTGCTTAATTTATACGCTAAACCAGCAACAAAAGTACCTGATGGTTTAAGGTAGTTTTTACCCAATTTAGGACCAGAAGAAGATGGCGCTGAACCTTCAGTTTCATAGCTCTTATCCATCATGCTTTTTAAAGCTTTCCTTGTGTCTTTTCTATTATCGTAAATGCCACTGTTAGCAACAATGCCGTTGAAATTGTAATTGCTGGTGCCATTTAAAGCGTTGATCTTAGCATGGTACCATGTAGCACCAATACCACCACCAGCGTAAATAACCACACCAGATTTGTTTTTGTGGAAACGTACATTATTAAAAGTAAAAATACCCTGGATACCTAAATCCTGTACATTGGTTTTATAGTTATAAAACACAGCTTCCTGAGCCCTGTTAAACCTTGGCTTGGTAATATCAGGAATGCCGGGAGTTTTTACCATAGCATTGTATGTATCCCATGCTTTGTTTTTACCGTAGTTGTAAGAAGCTTTCCAGTTTTGACCTTTAGCCATTCCGTTCATGTATTGCATACGCAATGAAAATAAATAACCAAATGCTTTGCGTACATGGGCTTCAAAACCTAAAGTAGGTAATTTAGCAGATACATCACTGCTGATAGTAGGCATACCAATTGATGCTCCTAATTCCCATTGATTGCGAGGCTTAGCTGGAAAATTGTATGAATTATTCCAGAATTCATTTTGCTGTGGCATCCTTTTAGCAGGAATCACAGAGGAATCATAGACGCTTCCGCTTCCACCTACCTGGGCCAATGAACCCAATGTAAGCAGCATAAAAACGGCTAATAATAAATTGTACTTTTTGCTTGTCATAATTTAATGATTAATGAAATTTCTAAATGTGTACGAGTTGAATTATATGCAAAAATATCAAATGAGCGTTACAAACCAAATTTTTTAAAGGTTTATTTTAATTATATGATACTTCTGAAATCCCTGATTACAAGAGCTAAAGACCCCTAGTTGGTCAGTTTCGTTGCATTAAAGTTAGGTATTTTTTGGGGGTAGTTTGTATTAAATTAAAAAAAACACCAATTAGTATGGCTGTAAAATAATTTGATAAGGGAATTTAGTGGCTTATATTGCTTTCTTTTTTAGATATGCAATTTGTGACTAATATTATTGGATCAGAGCTGCTCGCTTTTGAAAAAAAGTTTGCTGAATCTGTAAAAAGCCATACTCCTTTACTAGACCGGATAATGAAATATATCATTAAACGCAAGGGCAAGCAGATGCGGCCGATGTTCGTTTTTTTATGTGCTAAACTCAATGGTGAGATTAACGAAAGTACCTACCGTGCTGCTGCATTGGTGGAATTACTGCATACCGCAACACTAGTGCATGATGATGTGGTGGACGAATCTCTGGAAAGAAGAGGTTTTTTTTCAATTAATGCCATCTGGAAAAACAAAATTGCTGTTCTGGTAGGAGATTATTTGCTATCTAAAGGCTTACTGCTTTCCACGTCCAACGACGACTTTATGCACCTGCATATACTTTCTGAAGCAGTAAAACAGATGAGTGAGGGAGAATTACTGCAAATTGAGAAATCAAGAAAATTAAATTTAGAAGAAGATATTTATTTCGAAATTATTAGAAATAAAACGGCCTCTTTATTATCTTCGGCATGTGGCGTTGGTGCTTACAGTACTTGTAAAGATCATTCCGTTACCGATAAGATGAAACTGTTTGGCGAAAAAGCAGGTATTGCATTTCAAATTAAAGATGACCTGTTTGATTATGGCAAAGAAGATATTGGCAAGCCTACAGGTAACGATATCAAGGAAAAAAAATTAACGCTTCCGCTGATTTATACACTCAATAAAATAGATTCAAAAAAAAGAAGGGAACTGATTTACATTATTAAAAATGAAAACAAAAACCCTGAAAAAGTAAAGTTTGTTATTGACACAGTGGTGGCATGCGGGGGGATAACTTACGCTGCAGAAAAAATGAACCAATACAGAGATGAAGCATTAACTATTCTGTATGAATTTGAAGATGGGGAAGTAAGAAAAGCACTGGAACAACTGGTGCGTTATACTACCGACAGAAAATACTAAAGTACCTTATGCAAAAACGCTGGAAAATATTACAGCCGGATCAAAGCAAAGTAACTGCTTTGCAGGAGTCGCTTAAAATAAACTCCACCTTATGTACTGTTTTAGCAGCAAGAGGCATCGGCGATTTTGAAAAAGCCAAACAATACTTCCGCCCTCAATTATCCCAATTGCATGATCCCTGGTTAATGAAGGATATGCAAAAAGCAGTAGACAGAATTGTTACTGCTTTTGATAAAAAAGAAAAAATACTGGTTTTTGGCGATTATGATGTGGATGGCACCACCAGTGTTGCGTGTATGTACCAGTTTCTTTGCAAGATATACAACCCGGCGGCACTCGACTTTTATATACCGCACCGGTACCGCGAAGGTTACGGAGTAAGTAAAATGGGGATTGACTTTGCAAAAGAAAACGGTTTTACCCTTATTATTTCATTGGATTGCGGCATTAAATCAGTTGACCTTATCGCCTATGCGAAAACCCTTTCGATTGATTTTATTATTTGCGATCATCATTTGCCAGATGAGCAAATTCCTGATGCAGCAGCCATATTGAATCCTAAACAAAAAGACTGCCCCTACCCTTTTAAAGAATTGTGCGGCTGCGGTGTAGGGTTTAAATTAATCAGCGCATTATCTCAGCAATTTAATATTGAGGAAGCGCATTATCATTGCTATCTGGATCTGGTTGCCACAGCCATTGCAGCAGATATTGTGCCTATGACGGGAGAAAACAGAATTATGGCTTATTATGGCCTTCAAAAAATCAACAGTAATCCTAACCCGGGAATGAAAGCCCTGATTCATTTAGGTAATATTCAAAAAAAATTAACCATCAATAATGTTGTTTTTGTAATTGCACCAAGGATAAATGCTGCAGGAAGAATGGATGATGCCCGAAAGGCAGTGCAGCTGTTTATTGAACCTGAATATGATAAAGCGCTGGCTTTTGCAGAAATGCTGCACAGTGATAACAGCGATAGGAAAGAAGCCGACAGCAGCATCACAGAAGAAGCCCTTGCTATAATTAATGCTGATGAACAGTTAATTAATAAAAAAACCACAGTGGTATTCAGAGACCACTGGCATAAAGGCGTGGTAGGTATAGTGGCATCAAGATTAATTGAAACCTATTACAGGCCAACCATAGTACTTACACAAAGCGGGGATATTGCTGCGGGCAGTGCCAGAAGTGTTCCCGGATTTAATTTATATGAAGCCATACATGCCTGCAGAGAATACCTTGTAGGATACGGGGGACATTTTGCTGCTGCAGGGCTCTCGCTGTTACCGGAAAATGTAACTGCACTGGCAGAAAAATTTGAAGCAGTGGTTGCCGAAACGATAGACCCGCAGCTACTGATACCCGAAATCACTATTGATGCTGCTATTGAATTTAAAGATATAAATCAGGCTGCATACAATATCATTACTCAGATGGAGCCGTTTGGTCCGGAAAATATGCGGCCCGTATTTGTTGCAAAAAAAATTGAAGAATCCGGTTACTCAAAAATTGTGAAAGAGCACCACCTGCGTTTTGTGGTGAAGCAAAACAATATCAGTTTTACCGGCATCGGATTTAATATGGCCGGCAAATTTGAGCTGCTTCAAATGAAAAAGCCTCTGGATATTGTATTTACTATTGATGAAAACGATTGGAATGGCAATACCAGTTTACAATTAAAAGTGATAGACATCAGATTGTCTGAATAATTTTTAATTACCAGCTCCCAAATAAAATGAAATTTTTATCCTACATAAAGTATTTTTTTTACCTGACTTTTAACTGGTATTTTAAAATAGCCTGGTATATCATCAAACAGGAAATTAAAGGTGAAAAAAAATATGGCATCACCACTACAGGAGCAGATAAACTAAAATCACTTGAAAAAAAAGGAATTGACATTGATCACGCCACCATTTATATGCCGGTAAATTATGGTTTGCTGGAAGAAATTTTTGATCAGCCCAATATAAAATCCTGCAAGCATTTTTTAGATATCGGATGTGGCAAAGGAAGGGCAATGTGTGTGGCAGCCCACAAAGGATTTAATAAGGTTACAGGTGTTGATTTTTCAAAGGAATTTTGTGATGCTGCTACTGCAAACCTTATATTAACCAAACAGCAATTTCCTTCTCTGGAATATAAGGTAATTAATAATGACGCATTTTACTTTGAGATACCCACGGACGTTGATTGCATTTTTTTATTTAACCCTTTTGATGAAGTGATCATGAGTGGTGTAGTGGAAAATATAAGGGGAAGTTTTGGCGCTAATCCAAGAAAGATTACTGTAATATACGCTAACCCCATGTTTAAAGACCTGTTTTTACAGGAAGGATTTACGAAAACCTTCTCCACCCAAAAAATGAATTATCTGGAAGCGGCAGTGTATGAGAATTGATATTGCCGTTAAAAAAACATCCGGATCATTGCTGACCCGGATGCTGCTCTAAAACATTTTACTTTATTATCCCATCATCTCCACACTTCTGTTAATAAAATTGGTAAGACTATTGCCTTTAAGTAATCCCTGTGATAGTAAAGCAAGGTCTGCCAGATTGTGTACTATTTTTTCCTGGCGTTCTTTTTCATTTTGTGCCAGAATATTTTTATACACAGGGTGATTGCCATTTACTGTTAAGGTAACTTCATCAGGCATATTGGCATAAAATGCTCCCATACCAGATGCGCCCTGCATAGCAGCCATATCTTTCATCCGCCGCATGAATTCCGGACGGGTTGCCACAACAGGGGGTGCGTCATTGCTTAATCCCTTTACTTCTACTGTAACATTCAATTCGGGAATTTTAACGCCAAACAGTTCTTTTAATTTATCGCTGTCTTCTTTACTCAAAACACTTTCCCCTCCTTCCTGTTTGTCGATTAAATTATCGGCGATATCACTGTCTACTCTTACAAACTGAACTTTCTCCCATTTCATTTCCATCTGCTGAATAAACCCGTTGTCGATTATGGTTTCCAGATTTACCACTTTATATCCTTTAGCCACCGCCTGCAGAATATAAGCGTTCTGTTGTACTGCATTGGTACTGTACAAAATTACCAGATTGCCATTCTTATTTTTTTGTAAAGTTTCTGTAGCCAGTCTGTATTCTTCTAAAGTATAAAAAATATCTTCAGCCGCATCTTTCATTATATGGAACTTATTGGCTTTGTCTAAAAACTTGTCGTCAGTCATCATACCATACTTAACAAACAATCCCAAGCTTTCCCACTTTTCTTCAAACTGCTTCCTGTCGTTTTTAAAGATCTCTTCCAGTTTATCGCCAACTTTTTTGGTAATATGACTGCTGATTCTTTTTACATTCTGGTCGCCCTGCAAATAACTGCGGCTAACGTTCAGCGGTATATCCGGACTGTCGATCACTCCATGCATCAGCATTAAAAATTCAGGAACAATTTCTTTTACTTCATCAGTAACAAATACCTGATTGCAGTACAATTGAATTTTATCTTTTTGAACTTCGTAGCTCTGCTTAATTTTAGGGAAGTATAAAATACCTGTTAAATTAAACGGATAATCCACATTCAGATGAATCCAGAATAAAGGAGTTTCTCCGTAAGGATACAATTCTTTGTAAAAATTAATATAGTCTTCATCTGTTAGCTCAGATGGTTTTTTGGTCCAGGCAGGTGCAGGATTATTGATTGATATTTCTTCAGGAGCAGTTTCACCTTCTTTTAATTCGGCAGGTTTTTCATTAAGGTCTTTAAAATAAATAGGCACAGGTAAGAACCTGCAGAATTTTTGCAGGATGCTTTCAATACGGGATGCATCTAAAAATTCTTTACTTTCTTCATTAATATGTAAAACGATATCGGTACCTCGAATTTCTTTCTCCACCTCTTCCAATGTAAACTCTGGGCTACCATCGCATTCCCATCTTACCGCTTTGGCCCCATCTTTAAAACTTTTACTAAACACTTCCACTTTATCGCTCACCATAAAAGCAGAGTAAAATCCCAGACCAAAATGGCCGATAATACTGTTCTCATTCTGGCCTTTATATTTCTCTAAAAACTCTTCTGCTCCACTGAAGGCCAACTGATTCAGGTATTTATCAACTTCTTCAGCTGTCATACCCACACCCCTGTCGCTAATAGTTAATGTCTTTTTTTCAGTATCCAGTTGTACATCTATTCGTAACTCACCCAAATCACCTTTAGCTTCTCCAATTGAGGATAAGGTTTTTAATTTTTGAGTGGCGTCAATAGCGTTACTAACTAACTCCCTGATAAAAATTTCGTGATCACTGTATAAAAACTTCTTAATAATCGGGAAAATATTCTCCGTTTGTACTCTGATATTTCCTTTTTGCATATAACTGATGGTTTTATTCAAGCCCACTTGTCAAACAAAATGCCAATTTGCGAATGCTGACAGGATGGCAAATTGTTAATAAATTGTTTACGCTGATTTGGCGGCTAAACAGATTAATGAGGGTAGATTTAACGCTGCAAAAACTAAACAAACTAATATGAGAAGGTCGTCCTTTTTGAGGTATCTATTACCTCTATTTTTCATTACTCTAACAGTTCTTCAAAGCAAAGGCCAAATTGCCGCATGGGATTTTACCGGACAAAATACCGGCCCCGCAACTGTAGCTGCCACTACATTTAATACCAATCTGGTATCAGCCGCAGGGGCCAATAATATTACCAGAGGTGCCGGTGCAGCCGCCAGCTCTGCCAATAACTCTTTTAGAACTGTAGGTTTTAAAAATGATGGTATTGCAGTAACTAATACAGACTATTTTCAAATAACCATAGGTGCTCAAACCGGTTATTCGGTTTCTTTATCCAGCATTGATGCAAGGGTGAGCGGCACACAAACTTTTGTAGGTACATTGGGCGTTTCAAACCAATTTGCCTATAGTTTAGATGGCACCAATTTTACTTTAATAGGAACACCGTTGGTAGTAACAGGTACTGTTCCATTGATTATTCCCTCAATCGATCTTACCGGGATTCCTGCATTACAAAATATTGCCGCAGGCACCACTGTTACCTTACGTTTTTATGCCACTGGTCAAACCGCAACAGGAGGCTGGGGATTCTTTTCTTCGGCTGCAGGAGTAAATGGGTTGGCTGTGGGAGGTACTTTAATTGCAGCTAATCCTTCCCCAACCACAACGTCTCTTTCACCTGGCAGTGCCAATGCAGGTGGCGCAGGATTTCCACTTACTGTAAACGGCACCAATTTTATTAATGGTGCATCAACTGTAACCTGGAATGGCGCCAGCAGAACTACGACTTTTGTAAGCGCCACACAATTAACAGCAACCATATCTTCATCAGATATTTTATCTGCAGGTACTGCAACAGTTGGTGTTACCACTTCCGGCGCGCCTGCTGTATCCAATACACAAACTTTTACCATTAATCCTGCTGTTGGTCCGGCGATTAGCCTTGCCGGTGCACTTGCCGATTTTGGTAATGTATGTATCAATACTTCGCCAGCTTCAAACTCATTTACTATTGATGGTTCTAATCTGGATGGATCGCCAGTTGTTATTGGTGCTATTACGGGTTTCTCCTATTCCTTAACGTCTGGTGGTACATACACCAGCACTTTAAATGTTACCTATACCGGTAACGGCTTTACAGGGAAAGTGATTTATGTAAAATTTTCCCCAACGGCTGTTCAGTCATATAATGGTATTATTAATTTAACCGGCGGCGGTATTACCACTTTCCCAGTTAATGCTGCAGGTTCGGGAGTAAACACAATTCCGGCTGTTACAACAGGTGGCAGCAGTAATATTAATGCCACAGGAGCAACTGTTGCAGGCACAATTAATACAGCAGGTTGCGCCGCAATTACTGCTTATGGTATTGAATACAGTCTGGTATCTGGCTTTGCAGATGGTACGGGCACAAAAGTTCCTGCTTCAAATTTAACTGCAGGTAATTATAGCGTAACTTTTACCGGTTTTGTACCTAATACCAGATATTATTACAAGGCTTATGCTACCAGCAGTGCTGGAACCAGCTATGGTACGCAGCAGGCATTTACCAATACTCCGTTACCTGTTAAAATGGGTACACAACCTGCGTTGACTTATACAGAGACATTTGCCGATATCAGTAACTGGAGTAATTTTTTCATCAGCGGTATTGGAGCTAATCATTATACAGGATTGAGTGCAACAGTTGCTACAGGTATACCAACTGCTACTTCATTATCTACTTCCACATTATCTTTCCAATCGGGTACCCCGGGAACTTCAGGTGGTGTACAAAGAGGATCAGATCAGGCGGCACCTATACCTGCTACTGAATCCATCATATTATTATCTACCGGATCTACTGACAACAGCAGTTCATCAGCTATTGATTTATATTTGGATTTTACCGGTTTAAATGCAGGCTCTTTAAGTTTTGATTACCAGACTTTCAGTAATGCCTTAGCCACCGGCGCTAATGACCGCACCGGTTCATTAAGAGTATATGCAAGTACTGATGGCATATCATTTACTGAACTAACCGGAGCGGCAGTATTGAATTTTGTGAATAATACTCCTGTAAGCGGATCAATTGTAAATATTAATTTGCCTGCATCTTTCAACAGCAGTGCAACAGCACGCTTAAGATTTTACTATCATAACGGCACCGGTGGCACGAGTGGCTCAAGACCAAAGATGAGCCTTGATAATATCATGATTACAGCCATTGCAACTGCACCCTGTGTTAAGCCAACTACTGCTGCAACCAGTTTAAATTTTGGCACTATAACAGATGTGTCTATTCAGGGTAGCTTTACTGCATCAGCACCTGCCAGCGATGAGTACCTGGTGGTAATGAGCAATAACAACAGCCTTACAGGAAACCCGGTTGACAAACAAGTATATGTATTGGGCGATAATGTAGGAGATGGCACCGTAGTTTCTGTTGGAGCTGCAACTAACTTTACAGTTACAGGATTATCACCCCTCACTACATATTACTTTTTTGTATTCCCATTAAACAGTCTTTGCGTTAATGGCCCATTGTATTATACCGCCAGTATTTTGAATGGCACAGCAAGCACTATTGCAGGCTTACCAATTTGCGTGGCACCGGTTCAGCAACCAACTGGATTAATTGTGACCGCCACAGGAACAAGCACTGTGCAAGGTTCATTTACAGCTACCGCTGCCAGTGAGTATCTTGTTTTACGCAGTACATCTGCCACACTAACTGCCAATCCGGTAAACGGCCAGTTGTATAATAAAGGAGATGCTATAGGAAATGCAGTTGTTGTGCAAAGAGCTAATGTAACAAGCTTTAGTTCAACAGATCTGTTATCGAATACTCAATACCGTTTCTTTGTATTCAGCGCAAATGCAGCAGCCTGTATCAACGGACCTGCATACAATACGGTAACGCCATTAAACGGAACAGTTACCACACAACCATTGCCGCCATGTACTGCACCTATTTTACAGGCATCAACACTGTTGTTAACAGCATCCAATACCAAAGTATCCGGCACATTTGTAGCTGCACCCGGTGCAGATAACTATGTTGTAATCAGAAGTCTTTCGCCTACTTTATCCGCAACTCCTGTTAATGGTACAGACTATACAACGGGCACAGCATTTGGCGGAGGTGTTGTAGTATCATCAGGCAAAAGCACCAGCTTCCTTTCAAACAACTTGCTGCCCAACAGCACTTATTATTTCTTTGTATTTGCATCATATAAAAACTGTTCCGGAGGAACTGCCTATACATCTTTACCGCCTTTATCAGAAAATATTACCACTTCAAATACGGTTGCCAATAATTATTATTTCGGCACACTGCATTCGCACTCTGATTATTCAGATGGCAATCAGGATAACCCGGGCTATACACCCGCAGATGATTACAGTTATGCCAAGAATGCACTATGCATGGATTATTTAGGTATATCAGAACACAACCACTTTTCTTCTCTTGATAATCCGGGAAATAAGTTAAGTACCTATAAACTGGGTATCAGTCAGGCCAAAACTTTCAGTGCGGCCAATCCCAATTTCCTAGCATTGTATGGTATGGAATGGGGCGTAATATCAGGTGGTGGTCACGTAGTAATTTACGGAGACGGAATGGATAACCTGTTTGGATGGGAAACCGGCAGTGGTGGCTGGGGACCAACCAATAACTATGATGTATACGTGCCTAAAAATACATACACTGGATCAACAGGTTTATTTAAAACCATTAACGACAATATTGCCACTAACACATTTGCCACACTGGCGCATCCTAACCTTACCGACTTTAACGGAATAGGAAATTCCACTCCCTACGATGTGAATGCTGATAATGCTATTGTTGGTACTACTGTAGAAAGCGGACCTGCTTCATCAACCAATATCACATACAGTAATCCGGGATCCCCAATGTCTTATTTATGGTATTTTCAAACCATGCTGGCTAAAGGCTATCATTTAGGCCCAACCATTGATCATGATAACCATAAAACCACATTTGGTAAAACCACCACCTCACGTACTGCTATAGTTGCACCTTCATTAACCAAAACTGAAATTGTAAAAGCTATGCGTAGTATGCGTTTTTATGCAACGCAGGATTGTGATACCAAGGTTGATTTTACCATTAATTCCAAACAAATGGGATCAATATTGGCAGATCGTTTTGGTCCAAATATTTCTGTAACCTTAACCGATGCTACATCATCTACTTCAGCTGCGGTTATCAGGGTAATGTTTGGTGTTCCGGGAAGCGGCGTATTGCCGGTAAAAATTGATTCCGCAATAGGAAGTACTTTAAATATTACTGATAACAATTTGGCCAATCTGGCTACAGGCTATTATTACATTGATATTACAAACGGAACAGGAAGAATTATCACTTCTCCTATTTGGTATACCAGATATGATGCCGCATTCCAAAATGTTAAGTTCAGCAGCTTTACAGTTCAAAAAGTAGACAACAGTGCTACACTTAACTGGAGCACCGATCAGGAAGTTAACAGCAGTCAGTTTATTATTGAAAGATCTGTTGACGGAATTACATGGAACAGTATTGGCACAGTAACTGCAGCCGGCAACAGCAGCAGCCGAATCAATTACAGCTTCACTGATAATGCACCATTAAGAGGCGTAAATTATTACAGGATAAAACTTACCGATATCAGCGCTGCATTTGACTATTCTGCAGTAAGAAGTGCCACATTTGTTTCTAAATATTTTGCACAAGTGGCGCCTAACCCTGTTAAGGATATCATTAATCTTTATCTGGTTAAAAAGGGTAACACTGCCGCAACTGTTGAACTACTAAATGCAGAAGGCAAAGTGGTATACCAAACATCATCGAGCCAATCGCTGATTCAAATCCGCACCAGCGGTTTTAGCAAAGGATTATATTTTGTAAAAATTATTGATGCAGATAATATAACTACTTTAAAAGTAGTAGTACAATAAACAAAATATTGGAATTATAAAAAAGCCCTGCAATTGTAGACTGCCCCCAAAAAGTTAGACACTTAATGGGGGCATTTTTATATACTTATTTAACCATCACCACTTCCTCTTCTTTTAGCAAGGGCAAATTTTTAAACCGCAGTATAATATTGGCAGTAGTAAGTACATCTTTCTGGCAATAGGTTGCAATCCGTTCGATATTCTTTTCTTTCCAGTATACCTCAGCAACCATGCTGCCATCAATATCATCTTTTGGCGAAGGCACTCCTAAAGCAGCAGCCAGTAATTTAAGCGAGGTGTAATTTTTATAATCCCCAAAACGCCAGTATTGAAAGGTATCCACAATATTAGTGTCCCAGGGTTTCATGTTTTGAAAATCGAGATATGCAGGAAGCGGAAGGTTATTAATTAATAAGCGGCGGCAAATAAACGGAATATCAAACTCCTTAATATTATGCCCGGCAAAACACCATTTGCTATTTTTTGTATCTATCTGATTTACCGTGGTAATAAAATTTTGCAGCACTGATTTTTCATCATCACCATAAAAAGATTTTATACGCAATTGCAATTGATTGCCCTGTTTATGAAAATAGCCCATGCTGATACAAACAATTTTTGCAAATTCAGCCATTACTCCGGCACGCTGCGGATAGAATTCGGCAGCAGAAGTAAAGTCGGGCAGACTGCGTTGTGTTTTTTCTTCCCAAAGCTGTTTCCAGGTTTGATCCAGTAAATCAAATTGAGGGGATTGGGGCACAGTTTCAATGTCGATGAGAATCAGGTTCTCCAGCATGATGTTTTGCATTACGGTACGATTAGGTATTGTAAAATACAATCATCTTTTTAAAAAATCAAATTGTAAAGGCTGTAAAAAAAGGCCCCGGAAATAATTCCGGGGCGTGCTTATGAACTATGCTCAATCGAAATGCCTGTTTTTAACGAACCCTTTTCCAGTGGCCGGGTACCCATACCCATCCGCCCCTGCGGTGTTTCCATCGGCCTTCCACCCAATGCATACCTGCTCCCGGAGGTACTGCCCAATACCCATTGGTATACACATACTGACCGCCACGCCATACATAATTGCCTCCTACCCAAACATGTGTGGGAGACGGACTGATTGGCCTGGCCCTAAAAACCGGACCCGCAGGGCGAATTTTTACTATAAATTGTGCTTCAGCAACAACAGTAGATGATATAGCCATCAGCAATATCATAATAAATTGTGTAATAAATTTTTTCATGATTTCCTTTTGTACTCCTAAGACTTGTTAGTTTTAAAATAGTTTAAATGGGGCATAAAAAAAGCGGCTTTTACAGCCGCTTAACTAAAATTTTATTTTTATTTTATTTTGCCCCGGGCACACAATGCTCCCTTAAATAAGTAGTATACAAAGTAGTCAGGTGTTGCCATGTTCCCTCGCCTTCAGAAATACTGTGCGTTCTGTTGGGATACGACATAAACTGAAACTGTTTATTGTACTTTATCAGTTCGTTCAGCAATTGTTCTGCATTACTGTAATGCACATTGTCATCTCCGGTACCGTGGATGTACAATAAATTTCCTTTCAAATTTTTAGCATAATAAATGGGCGACCCTTTTACAAAATCATCGCGGTTCTCCTGTGGTAATCCCATATATCTTTCCTGATAAATATTATCGTAGTTCAACTGATTGCCTACTGCTGCAATTGAAATACCCGTTTTAAAAATTTCGGGATACTGGAACATCAGATTTAATGTGGATGACCCACCGCCACTCCATCCCCACACTGCAACTCGTTCCTTATCAAAATAAGGATTATCAGCCAGTAATTTTTTCATGCCCATCGCAAGGTCACGAACATTGATAGAACCAATTTTACGGTAAATTGATTTACGCCATCTGGCACTTTTTAACATGGGTGTTCCTCTGTTATCAATTGATACCTGTATGTACCCATCTTTTCTGATATCGCCATCATACAAAAAATTTGTATGGTTACCATAGCTGTCCTGCACGGTATTAGCTGCCGGCTCACCATATACATACATTACCACAGGGTACTTTTTTGCCGGATTAAAGTTGGCCGGTTTATTGATCCATGCATCAAGTGTTACATTATCTTCCGTTGTTATCTGCAGATATTCCACATCATTCTCATGATCTGTTTTGATATAGGCTGCAATACTTGTACCTGCATCTACAGGCTTATTTTCGGGTAGTACAATCCATTCACTTACCGGTGGTGTATTATGGTTGGAGAATGTATGTGTGGCATATTTACCGTTAGGTGAAATATTATAATTATGAGTGCCCTTTAAATTTTCGGCACTTAACATTTCCAATTCTTCTTTTGGTTTTTGTGTAAGATTTTTAACTTTGTCGAGCAAGCTGGCTTTAGTCTCAATCTTTATCCTGTACAAATACAGTTGCGTGGCATTATTGGGTGATGCTGTAAAATAAATATAGTTATGCAGTTCATCTATGCATTTAATTTCATCAATATCATAATTGCCTTTGGTTAATAAGGTTTCGGTTTTGCCATCACGGCTGATACGGTATATATGTCTCCATCCGTCTTTTTCGCTTACCCAAATAAAATCCTGTTTGTTATTGATCCAGTTCCAGCCGCGGGGATCACCTGTATTCATATCTACCCAGGCATCATCATTCTCTGCCCAAAAAGTATGTACATTACCGTCTGTTGCATTGCAATACATCAGGCGGCTTTCCTGCTGTTTTCTGTCCAGTTGCTGCACCACCAGTTCACCCGGACCGCTCCATTCCATACGGGGTAAATAATGTTGCTGCGGATCACCTTCAATTGCCATCCATCGTATACTTCCCGATGAAATATCTATTACTCCAATTTTAACCGGAGAAGGAGATTCTCCCACTTTAGGATATTCAACCGGAATAACTTTTGAATAATTACTGTCGGTAGTATTCAGCATATAATAATCCCTGATCTTATTAGCATCTACCTGCCAGAAAGCAATCCGGTTTCCATCAGGGCTCCACCTGAAACCATCGCGGCAACCAAACTCTTCTTCATATACC
Organism: Ferruginibacter sp.; assembly: GCA_037140275.1. Lineage (GTDB taxonomy): Bacteria > Bacteroidota > Bacteroidia > Chitinophagales > Chitinophagaceae > Ferruginibacter. Next base: position 47,299 of record JBAXET010000003.1, read on the forward strand.
CAGTCAAAGGTTCCGTTGATAAGTTTACGGGTACCGTCGTTAGTTAGTTTTTTTGTATTGCCTGAAGCCAACTCTTCTACATAAATATTATGTTCACTAACATAAGCCACTCTTTTTCCATCAGGTGAAAATTTTGCAAACATCAAAGATTGAGAAGGACGTCCTTTACCAATTTGTGTCAACTTTCCGCCGGCGATATCCAATACCCAGTAATCGCCACGGGTATTATAGCGCCATACTTTTGCAGTATTGGCAAACACCAGCAACTTACTGTTATCGGCAGAAAAAGCATAAGATTGCATACTTAAAGCTTTGGCTCCATCTGGCGTTAATTGTTCTTTTTTTATGAGTACTGATTCTGCATCAGTTTTAGGTTCAATTTTTACTATACCGCCATCTTTTATTTTGGTGTAGGCATTACCGTCGGGCATCCAGTTGATACCTCCCTGTTGTGCCATGCTAATGTGTGCAACAAAAATAAACAGGAGTAAAAGTCTGCTTGTTCTGAATTTCATACCATTTGATTTTAGAAACTAAAAATACAGAATTACCCTCACTGAATAACAGCATTGCCATAAAAGCATTTATTTTGTGTTATGGAGAAAGAAAAGTTGCGGTTAGATAAATACCTTTGGTCCATCAGGCTGTTTAAAACCCGCAGCCAGGCCGGCGACGCCTGCGATAAGGGTAAGGTAAAGCTGAAAGGGGAAAATGTAAAAGCATCCCGTACGGTAAATGTGCTTGATGAGTACGAGGTAAAAACTGAAGCCAAACGCTGGGTTATAAAAGTAACGGCTTTATTAGATCACCGGGTTCAATACACCGAAGCTATTAATCATTATAGCGATATTACGCCTGCGGAGGAACTGGACCGGATCAAATTTCAGGCAGCAGTTTTTAATACCGGCAAACGCCAGAGTAAGCAGGGAAGGCCCACTAAAAAAGATAAAAGGGATCTGGATGAATTTATGGGGGAGATATAGCCATATAATTTGCAAGGTCAAATTACACCTAAAACTAATTAATGAAAATAGACATAATTTCTGTTGTACCCGATCTGCTGCAAAGCCCCTTTGCTCATTCTATTTTAAAAAGGGCTAAAGATAAAGGCTTGCTTGAAGTGAATGTGATTAACCTTCGCGACTATACCACTTATGCCAGGGCACAGGTAGATGATTATGCTTTTGGCGGCGGTGCCGGAATGGTGATGATGATTGAACCATTAGTAAATGCGATTGAAAGTCTGCAGCAAACAACAACATATGACGAAGTGATTTTTTTAACCCCCGACGGTAAAACACTGAATCAGAAAATGGCCAATAGTTTATCATTAAAAAATAATTTACTGATGATCTGCGGGCATTATAAAGGGATTGACCAGCGCTTCAGAGATCATTTTGTTACCAGCGAAATCTCTATCGGCGATTATGTGCTTAGCGGCGGTGAACTGGCAGCAGCTGTTTTAACCGATGCCATCGGCAGATTAATACCCGGTGTACTCAATGATGAAACCTCTGCGCTAACAGATTCTTTTCAGGATAATTTACTAGCACCTCCTGTATACACCAGACCCGAAGAATTTCGCGGCTGGAAAGTGCCTGAAATTTTAATGAGCGGCAATCACAAACTGATTGATGAATGGAGGCACGACCAATCGGTAATAAGAACAAAAGAAAAAAGGCCCGACCTTTTAGACGAATAAAAAAAGGCTGTAATTTCTTACAGCCTTTATATTTAATCTTTTTTAATTCCTATGAGCGGCAATGATTTTTCCCTGATCATTTGATTGAGTTTTGAAAGATCCTCATCTAATATCTTCTTCAAAGCATTCAGTTGTGTATCAGCCTGTGCCGATAATTCGGCATAGGTATCTTTGACCTGTTTGGCAGGTGCTGTATTTCCGCTTACTGCAAAATCGTACAAGCCCGATATCTTATCATCTAAACGAATAGGATAGTTTAAAACATCCTGTCCGCTTTTGGCCTTGGTTTGATGCAGGGCTTCTTCAATAACTGTCATTTGTTTATTGATGGTATCTGCCTGCTGTTTGATTTCTTTAGGCAAATCTTTTCCCTGCTTATCAACAAAAGCATTGATTTGCTGGCGCACATCATGGATATTTTTTTGTGCTTTTTGAATGTCGTTAAATTTATCTCTTACGGTAATTAAAAAATCAAACTGATCTTCATAATCCTGTTGAGTTAGTTTATATACCGGATTGGCTTTAATTATAAAACTGCCTTCAGCCGAATCTTTATCTGCTTTTATCTTATAAAAATAATTCCCCGGCGCAGCTCTTGGCCCGGGCACATTGCCATGCCATAAAATTTGTCCGTCAATTTTATCTGCAGCAGGATAAATCATATCCCATACAAACTGATTCATGCCTTTGCTGATTTCTATCTTTTCTTTTTCCGCACCATTGGTAGCAAATGTTTTGATAGTCTTTTTATTCTTATCTAAAATTTCCACACTTAATTTTGAGGAGTCGGTAATATTTTTCAGGTAGTAATTGATCACCACACCTGCCGGCGGATTCATCCCTGCATTTCTGGCATTGGCATTTTGATAACCCCCATAACGATAGGTGTCATTCACATCAAATACATGTATTGTTTTTCCGGCAATAGCACTTGATTTTTGCTGTATTACAGTCAGGTCATCTATCACCCAAAAAGCACGGCCCTGTGTAGCCACAATCAAATCATTTTCCTTAATGGTTAAATCGGTAATGGGAACCATGGGCAAATTCAGCTGGAACGATTTCCAGTTAGCGCCATCGTCGTAACTGATGTACATGCCATATTCTGTTCCTGCATACAACAGGCCTTTTACTTTTTTATCTGCACGAAGGCATCTTGTAAAACTATTTGCAGGAATGCCATTGGTAATCTTCACCCATGTTTTTCCATAATCTTCTGTCTTAAAAATATAGGGCGTAAAATCATCACTCTTGTATTTTGTACCAACAAAATAGGCTTTGCCTTTTACAAAGGGATCTGTTTCCACGCAATTCCACATCATCCATTGTCCGGCTACTGGTGGTGTTACGTTAGACCAGTTTTGTCCGCCATCTTTACTCACGTTTATTAATCCATCATCACTGCCTGTCCATAATAAATCTTTTTCCAATACCGATTCTGCTGCAGTAAAAATGGTACAATATACTTCCACGCCGGTATTGTCTTTTGTAATTGGACCACCGCTGCTGCGCTGTCTTTGTTTATCATTGGTGGTTAAATCACCGCCCAATGCTTTCCAGCTGGCGCCTTCATTTTCCGTGGCAAACAATATATTACCGCCGGCGTATATTTTTTTAGGGTTATGCGGACTAAAGAAAATAGGGAAGTTCCATTGAAAACGATATTTGCTAACATCGGCACCACCGCCCAACGGATCATCGGGCCATACACTAACGGCACGGTTCTCTCCTGTTTTATGATCTAACCTTGATAAGTAGCCGCTATAATTACCGCCGTACACCACATCCGGATTTAACGGATCAGCAACCACATAACCGCTTTCTGCACCGGCAGTTGACTGCCAGTCGTCCTGTGTAATTTCTCCGCCTTCACTTCTGGATAAAATACGTACCGTTGAATTATCCTGTTGAGCACCCAGTATTCGGTAAGGAAAATGATTATCGGTACTCACCCTGTAAAACTGTGCTGTAGGCTGGTTATAATAAGTGCTGAAATTATTGCCGCCATCAAAACTAATTTGTGCACCGCCATCATCAGCCACAATCATACGGTTGCCATCTTCGGGATCAATCCACAAATCATGATGATCGCCATGGGGTGTATTAATATTTCTAAAGGATTTACCCCCATCGCTGCTCTTTAAAAAATTCACATTCAGTACATACACATTGTTATCATTTTTAGGATCAACAAAAACCTTGCTGTAATACCAGGCCCGCTGACGAATATTGTTATCACTGCTTTGCAAAGTCCAGCTGTCGCCACCATCAGTACTCACAAACAAACCGCCATCCTTATTTTCTACCAATGCATAAATTTTATCGGTGTTAGAAGGACTAACTGTTATACCCACAATGCCCCATAAACCTTTTGGCATTCCTTTATTGGCAGAAATATTTTTCCAGGTATCACCACCATCAGTGCTTTTCCATAAACCACCTCCATCACCACCACTTTCTAAGCTGTAAGGGGTACGTTGTATGCGCCATGTGCCGGCATACAATACTGCAGGATTACCGGGCTCCATGATCAGGTCACTGCAACCGGTTTGATTATTTACAAACAGCACTTTCTTCCATGTTTTACCACCATCGGTGGTTTTAAAAATACCACGCTCTTCATTGGGGCCAAATAAATGCCCGATGGCTGCCACCCAAACGATATCCGGATTTTTTGGATGCACCACAATGCGGATGATATGGCGGGTATCTTTCAGTCCTAAGTTCTTCCACGATCTGCCGCCATCATCGCTGCGCCAGATACCAAAGCCTTCGCTAACATTACCTCTTAATGTACTCTCCCCTTCACCAACATACAATACAGTATTATCACTGGGCGCAACAGTTACACAGCCAATGCTGCCACCAAAATATTTATCAGTAATATTTTTCCAGTTACTGCCACCATCAATGGTTTTCCATACGCCACCGCCGGTGCTGCCAAAATAAAAAGTGTTTTTATTTTTTGTGTCTCCGGTAACAGCCCCGCTTCTGCCGCCACGGTATGGGCCAATGGAACGGTATTTTACCTTACTTAATAAAATACTATCGTCGTTAGTTACAACAGCAGTTGCCTGTTTTTTTTGTGAAAAAGAAACTGTGGCAACAATAATGGTTACCTGCAGCAGCAATAGTTTTTTCATGCAATTAATATTAGCTTTTGAAGATACAAAATGATATACTGTAAAAGCAATCTGCTTTATTATTTCAGAAAACAGATTTGCCGCAGAATTGTTTACTCTATTTAGTTTTAAAAATATTTTCGTCCACTTTTATGTTGGTCTCAATTTTATCAAAATCTGTCTGCCCTCTTGAATTGGTATTTGAAAAAGCAAACCAATATCCATCCGCCGTTTGTTTGTAATTGGTAAAAATGGTAAATATTTCTTCTCTGTCTACCGCTACTTTATACAAACGGTCTGTTTTAACATCAATATAAAAATTGCTGGTATTGCCATTTTTGAAACTGGCTTTTATTTTATAACATTCAATACCATCAATGGTTTCTTTGCCCGTAAGTATTACCTGCATTCCCTTTTCTTGATAGTTTACAAACACCCCATGCAGGTCTAAAAATATTTGTTCTGCTTTTAGTTCATTTTCCGGCATATCTGATGGTGTTGCTTGCCCCATTACCGGCATAAATACCTGACCAACCGAAGGAGTTACGAGCCGGAAATTCTCTGTACTCATCACCGAAATATCGGTTTTGGCACCCACCCCATTCAATTTGGTAATCACTATACCTACATCGGTACCCATATAATTTAAAACGCCTTCCATTCTGAAACTATTTAGGCTGGCCAGTTTTTCTTTGCCGCCCATTGCAGTAATATTTTTTTCTATTACTTCATCCACCGTTTGAGCCTGAGCAAACTGTACTATTACCAGAAGCATTATAAATACGCTAAAAATGACAATCCCTTTCATGATGTTTTGTTTTAGAAACACAATATAAAATAAATTCAGGTGCAATTATTTTTTGCATGTTCCATTTATCCTGTAACTTAAACCGTTCATATTAAAAGAACTCAAATAACAATGGCATCATTTTCTATACAAGGCAATATTGTTGACATTTTCAATAAGGCAATCTATTTTGGCACTGTAACTGTCGACAATGGAAAAATCATATCTATTCAACCAACTACAAACGACCAACCACAAACGACCAACTACATTCTTCCCGGTTTTATCGACAGCCATGTGCATATCGAAAGCAGCATGCTGGTGCCCTCCGAATTTGCCAAGCTGGCAGTAGTGCATGGCACCGTAGCTACCATCAGCGATCCGCATGAGATTGCCAATGTGTGCGGCATGGAAGGCGTGGAATTTATGATTGCCAATGGCAAAACGGTGCCGTTTAAATTTCATTTTGGTGCACCCAGCTGTGTGCCGGCCACTGTATTTGAAACAGCAGGTGCTGTATTAGATGTTACTGATGTGGATGCTTTACTGGCCAGCGATGATATTTTTTACCTGAGTGAGATGATGAATTTTCCGGGTGTGCTGCATAAAGATCCCGAAGTGCTGGCAAAAATTGCGGCAGCAAAAAAATACAATAAACCTGTTGATGGCCATGCGCCGGGATTAAGCGGAGAAGCAGCCAGACTATATATTGAAGCCGGCATCAGCACAGACCATGAATGTTTTACTGCTGCAGAAGCATTAGACAAATTGCATTGCGGTATGAAAATACTGATCAGAGAAGGTAGTGCTGCTAAAAACTTTGAAGCATTGATAGGATTGATGCATGAACATTACGAGATGATGATGTTTTGCAGTGATGATAAACATCCCGACAGTTTAGAATCGGGGCATATTAACCAACTTTGTGCAAGAGCCGTGGCCAAAGGCATTGATGTTTTTAAAGTATTACAGGCCGCATGCATTAACCCTGCCCTGCATTATACCATGAAAGTGGGTTTATTACGTAAGGGTGATGCAGCAGATTTTATTGTGGCGGAAGACTTAGTACACTTCAATATCAAACAAACTTATATAGATGGTGTATTGGTGGCAGAAAACGGAACAACAAAGATCAGTACCCTTCCTTCTTCAGTGCTGAATAATTTTGATTGTGCACCAAAAGCAATAGAAGATTTTGCCATTCCATTTAAAGGAGAAACATCCATACCGGTAATAGAAGCACTGGACGGGCAACTGATTACCAATAAAATTTTTGTTGCTCCTAAAGTATCCGGCGATCAAATTATAAGTGATGTAGCCAATGATATTTTAAAAATTGTAGTGGTGAACCGATATAATAATGCGCCTGTTGCCAAAGCATTCATTAAAAATTTCGGACTGCAGCAAGGCGCATTGGCATCCACAGTGGCGCACGACAGTCATAATATTGTTGCCGTGGGGGTTGATGATGCAAGTATTTGCAAAGCAGTAAATCTCGTTATAGAAAAAGCAGGCGGAGTGAGTGCTGTTAAAGCCTCTCCGCCAGCTGGCGGAGGAGATTTAGAGGGGGCCGTTTTGGCCTTACCCGTTGCCGGCTTAATGAGCAATGAAGATGGCTACAAAGTTTCAGCTGCATATACTGCTATTGATACCATGACCAAGAAAGAATTGGGCTCCACATTAACAGCACCTTTCATGACTTTATCTTTTATGGCCTTACTGGTAATACCACATTTAAAATTAAGCGATAAGGGATTGTTTGACGGAGACAGTTTTAGCTTTGTTGAATAGAGCAGTGTTACTTTTCTTTAAATAAAATATTAGCAGCAAGAATGCTATCTGAAATAGCCACTGCAAAATTGGCTAAAGGCAAGCTGTCTATTTTTGACAGATCAAAGCTTTTCCATTTTCTTATATAAGGATTACCCAAATTAATCGGCAAGGGGAAATTAGATACTGCAAAAGAGTCTTTTCTATTTCCAGTGCTATCAAATTTAATTTTTATACTGAGCTGGTTTACTACATAGGAAAGATCAACCGCCATTCTTCTTTTTGTTGATTCAAAATCAGGGATACTTCCATCAGAATTACTAAAGTATTGCCCTATCACACTCTTAAACTCTTGTTCAGAAATATCTTTTGCATTCTCTCTGGAAACTATCTCTATTCCTTTTGTCTTTAGATATATGGAGCAAAATATATAAAAATCATTTTTCTGATAATTATTGATATCAAGACAAACGGGTAAGTACTTCTTTTCCTTTTGTGCTTTATTTACTTTATTTACTTTATTTACTTTAACCGGCTTTGACGCCCCTGTAAACAGAAACAACACTGTAATAAAAAACAAACTTGTTGAAATGTATTTCATAAAGGTTGACTGTTGATTTATACTGGCTGCTAACAATCCTCTGCTCCTGCAGCGGCCTTATTTATCTAATGCTTCCTGAATTGCAGGATAAAGCGTAGTGTTAAAATACAATTTTATTTCCTCTTTTTCTAAAGAACCGCCGGTATGCATAAATTGTATTTTACCTGCTGTATTTAAGATAATGCTTGTGGGAAATCCATTTTGCTGATTCAGTCTGTAACATTCTTCTTTGGAAATTGATATCACAGGGAAGGTGATATGATATTTTTGCTTTACTGAGTTTACTGTTTCGAGGCTATCAGAACTAAAAGACACAAAAATAAATTTCGGATCATTTTTATACTTCAGATACAGGGCATTCAAAGCATCAAATTCGGCTACACAGGGCGGGCAGGCTTCAAACCAAAAATTAATGAACACAACTTTGCCTTTTAAATTGGCATTAGAAAAAACAGCAGAGTCTTTTGTGGTAAATGAAAATGCATCATAGGGTTTACCAATAAAACGCTGGTCTCTTTTAGCCAGAATTTTTTGCCATGCAGAATCATTGACGGTGTTCTTTGCATCCGTTTGATTTTGACCATATGTGATCAATACAGCACAGCAACAAATTAAGGATACTGCAATTTTCATAGTGATGTTTTACCTGAGAGCTTACTCGCTTTTGGCGCTTATAATTTTTACCACCACACTATCGGTATCTTTTGGGGCCCATTCTTTGGCTTTAAAAGACAGGCTTTTGCCGGGCTCTATTGAGGAATGATCGGTAGTGGCACTTTCGCCCAGCAAGGTGCCGGTTTCACTATAGTACATGATTTTATATTCCACATCTTTAAAAACAGCTACAGTAGCATTGTTTTTAATCTCTCCCTTGGTAATGGTTTTTTTGAAAAGATTTTTTTTGTCATCATAGGTCACACTTAAAAACCGCAGGGGATTTTTTTTCTCTGTTACTTCAAGGCTTTCCTTTGCCTGCTCATATTTGTCTTTTTTACCTGCTGTTTTTTTATCGGAGCTGCTGCAGGCGGTTAAACTTAATACAGCTGCTATAACAAGTACTGGTAACCCTTTCATTTCAATTATTTTGTGTACAATAAAAATACATTTTTCTGAAATGCTTTGTTAAAAAAGATTACTGACTTACTTTTGGGCGAAGGATAATACCCGGAGCACCTTTCTTTACAGTTACGCAGTCACAATTATTAAAACCTCTTATAACATGGTCATCAATTTAAGCGAAGAACATTCACTGGTAAGCAACTGGATAAGCGAAATACGCAATATGGATGTACAGCAGGACCGTATGCGTTTCAGAAGAAACCTGGAGCGTATTGCCGAAGTGATCGGTTATGAGATCAGTAAAAAAATGGCCTGGGTAGATAAAGAAATTACCACACCAATGGGTATTGCCAACAGCAAAGTGCTTGCAGAGCAACCGGTACTGGCCACTATTTTACGTGCCGGACTGGGCATGCACAATGGCCTGCTGAATTATTTTGATAAGGCTGATAATGCCTTTATCAGTGCTTACCGCAAGCATCATCCGGATGGATCATTTGAAATTAGTCTGGAATATATAAGTTGTCCCGATCTTGAAGACCGCATTGTAATCATCAGCGACCCCATGCTGGCAACCGGAGCTTCACTGGTAAAAGCCATTCATTTTTTAAAAGAAGAAGGCAATATTAAAGAAATGCATATTGTTTGCGCCATCGCCTGTACGGTGGGTATTGAATATGTAAGAAGAGAAGTGCCCAAAGCAACAATTTGGTGTGGCGATATTGACGATGAGATTACAGCAAAAGGTTATATTGTACCTGGCTTGGGTGATGCCGGCGACCTGGCTTTTGGTGTAAAAATGCAGAGCTAAGCCATCAGTTTGCAATTTTTTGCCGTATTATTATTAATTTTTATTCCCCCGTTGATTAGTTTTAGACCTCATAATGACCGGTTTAACTGTTAAAAATGCCTGTTTGTAAAAAAGCAGGAAGCATTTGGTGCAGCTTTTTGCCGTAAATCCTTATCTTTAAATTTCTGAACTATACATACAAATGAGAAAATTAGTCGTTATCATAAGTACCCTTTTAGTGTCTGTTATGGCGCATGCACAGGATCCGCATTTTTCGCAGTTCTTTTCATCACCGCTTACATTGAACCCTGCTTTTACAGGAAAGTTCAATGGTTTGTGGCGTTTGGCTGCCAATCACAGAGACCAGTGGCCTTCTATACCAAAAGCATATGTAACGTCAAGTGCTTCTATAGATTTTCCTATTTTACAAAAAAAAATTCCTGAAAATGACGTTTTTGGAGCCGGTATTTCGGGCTTATCTGATGCCAGTGCCAACAATATTTTAAAGTTGAATTATGGTTCTTTGTCTATGTCTTATCACAAGTCATTAGACGAAAACGGTTACAGTACCATTGGTGCAGGCTTTCAGGGTACATATTCCAGTCTTAGTTTAGATGTAAGTAAATTATATTTTGAAGACCAGTTAACTCAAAATGGTTTTACAGGAACCACTACTGATATTTTAACCAATGGCACCAATCAAAGTTATTTTGATATGAACGCAGGAGTTTTATATTCCGGTTCAAGCAATGGTATCAATAACTATTATGCTGGTGTTTCCATGTATCATATCAACAGGCCTAAAGTAAGTTTTAAAGATAAAAACTGGTACCTGAGCGGAAGGATAACCATACATGCAGGCGGCTCTTTTCCTGTAAGTGATGTTTTAACACTGCACACTTCTATCATTCATCAGATTCAGAATAAAGCCAGTGAAACCACTTTAGGTGCAGCTATCGCCGCTAATCTGAATCAGGATGAAGATAAACCTACCAGCGTTTATTTGGGTAGCTGGATACGCTTTAACGATGCTGTGGTACCTTATGTAGGTTTAGAATTTGGCAGTTTAAGAATTGGCGCCAGTTATGATTTGAATATTTCAGGATTAAAGGCTGCTACCAATACCCGTGGCGGTTCAGAAATTTCATTGATCTATATCAAACAGCCTGCTGAAAATAAAGGTATTCCTTGTCCTAAGTTTTAATTACAATTATCAACACAAGTTTGTGCTGTAATTTATTTTACAAAGCATACTACTATAATTTAAATACAATAGTGATTGGGTCATTCTGGTCGCTATTTGTATTTTAATATCCTTTTAAAAACATTTTTAATCACCCAACTCCTTCATTGGTTATTATACCTGTTTCAGATAATGTAGTATTGAAATAAATTTTAGCTTTACCATAAATCGTAAAACAAAATGCATGAGCATGCGTTTTAACTAAATACACAAACCATAGTTATGAAGAGAATTTCGTTATTTTTTGTTGCAGCGGTATTAACTGCAGCGCTAATTTTAACTGTAAGCAGTTGTTCCCAAAAAAATTCTGGGGAGCCTTACGGGAATGAAGAGAATGACGAATATGACGGTCCCGATAAAGCTGCAGAACTTGCTTACAGAAAAACAATGAATCCTGCTACCGGAAGAGTAGACAGACAAAAACTATGGGAAGCCATTTTGCAAACCCAGCAAATGAAGGACATGTACCAAAATACCCCCAGTACGGTAACAGGACTAACCTGGGTAGAAAGAGGTTCATATACGGATGCAGTTGGTCCTTCTAATGGAAATACCAGGCCGGGCAACGGAGTTACTTCCGGACGTATCAGGGCCGTTTGGGCAGACCTTTCTGATGCCACCGGAAAAACAGTATGGACAGCAGGCGTAGACGGTGGTTTATGGAAATCAACAGATATCACTGCTACTACCCCAACCTGGACTTTAATAAATGATTACCTGAGTAATCTGGCTATAACAGGTATTTGTCAGGACCCCACCAATACCAATACCATGTACTTTTGTACCGGTGAATCTTTTTTTAATGCCGATGCTGTTTTTGGAAACGGGGTATTTAAAAGTACCGACCATGGTGTTACCTGGACTCAACTGCCAAGCACCACTGCATTAAACAGGTGTTCTAAAATTTTATGTGATGCTGCAGGAAATGTTTATGTGAGCACCATTGGTATTTCTGTAGCCGTAGGTTTACAAAGATCTTCTGATGGCGGAACCTCATGGACCAGCATTAATCCTTTCAGCACCACTTCCAGAATTGTTGATTTTGAAATCAGCAGTACAGGTACCATGCATGTAAGTGCAGGCTTATCTTCTGCTGCCGGAGTTGGTGGC
>JBAXET010000004.1:0-59023 GCA_037140275.1 Ferruginibacter sp.
ATGTACATCCTTCGTCCTTGATTTTTTGTTTCTTTTTTATCAAGAAAAAAGAAAAGTAAAAAACTTACTATTTAAGTAAGAAATCATTTCTTTTATAGTTGTACCCAGCTGTTTTGATTTTTCTTTTTTGCTTGCCCAAAAAAGAAACCCCGAGTTCCGCTGCGCTCGTCGGGGCAGGCAAAAAAAAGGCCCCCGGGATTGATTACATCCCAATCCCGGGTTGGTTCCCTGATTAGGCTTTTGTGCTGCTGTGATTTCAACTTCAGTAACCTGCCTGCCGGCAGGCAGGTTCTGCTCTTAGCATTGTTACAATACAACTATAGTTTATATTATTATTTCTGTTATCAGATAGCTATGAATAGTAAAAGTAATAGCAAATTATAAATGCTGAGGCTACAGTAGCACAACCGATTGTCATAGCTGCCGGGCGAAGGGGATGTACATCCTTCGTCCTTGATTTTTTGTTTCTTTTTTATCAAGAAAAAAGAAAAAGAAAAATAGAAATTGCATTAGGTTCATTTTTAGTTCACCCAAAAGAACCCAAAAAAGGGAAAAGACCTTCCGGGATATTGCTATTAAACACGCGGGGAATTTCAATACTGAAATTCCCCGCAGTTACAATTTATATTAAACAGTTTTATTTTTTCAAACTCATCGGTTTGGCTTTTTTCTGAGCCTTCAATGCTAACGCTGTAGCCAGTAAGCAATGCTTTTGCGACATAGCCGTTTCTGTTCTGTTTACAATATCATCCACTAATAAAGGACCAAAGGGTAATATTTCATTATTACAATCCATATGCACCATTTCTTTTTTATTGGCCATATACAAATGATTACCTCCTTTAAGTCCGGATGCGATATCAGTATTTTTTCTTACTTCAATAAAACCATCGGTACCTAAAATGGTTAATCGACCATCACCCCAGGTATCTAAACCATCTGGTGTAAACCAGTCTACCCTGATATAACCCGTACCACCATTACCACTTAGCATCACATCGCCAAAATCTTCAAATAAGGGTTTGTCGGGATGATGCACATTACCGGTTTGCGACATCAATACTTCAGCTTCGGTTGTACCGGTGAAATGCAGGTACTGATCAAACTGATGTGAGCCGATATCGGTGAGTATACCGCCATATCTTTTTTTATCCCAGAACCAGTCGGGCCGTACAGATAATCCGGTTTTTCCCACGCCATTATTAATTCTGTGCGGCGCCAAATTTACTGTTTGAATCACCTGACCAATAGCACCCGCTTTAACCAGCTGGCTCGCTTTTTCGGTGGCTTTATTTTCAAAACGCTCGCTGTACATGATAGAGTAAATCCGTTTGGTGGCCTGCTGCACTTTTCTCACTTCAGCCAGTTGCTCCAGTGTAATGATACCTGGCTTATCAGTTAAATAATCTTTGCCATGCTGCATTACCCTTATGCCTAAGGGAGCTCTTTCATAGGGTATGCCCGAACTTAATACCAGTTGAATGGAAGGGTCTTCTAAAATTTCAGCTTCAGATTTTGCCAGTTTAGCTTCGGGATAAGACTTTGAAAATGCAGCCACCATTTCGGGCTGCTTTGCATAAACAGCAATCAACTCACCACCACCTCTCTTAATAGCATCTGTCATTCCGTAAATATGTGGATGATCTATATTGATAACAGCAAATTTTATGCGGTTGGCAAATACCGGTTGAGGTTTGGGTTGAATAATGACTTCGGATTTAACAGTATTCCGAATGCCTGAAAATAAATACATGCCTGATAACACAGAAGCATTTTTTAAAAACTTACGACGGGCTGAACTGGATTGATTCATGATAGCAATTTTACTGTTGAATATTGATTTGGACGTAAAAGTTATAATTTTTAAGCGGAAAAATATAAAACTGATTTGATTAACTCTTAATAAAACTGCCAACTCTAACTTAACTTGCCTAAAAATTGGAGTTTGGTAATTTACCGGTATTCATTTTATCCTGCCTGAAGCAAATATTATACAGAATTTAAAATAGTTGTAATTGGAACGTATTGATAATTTGGGCGGGTTTAATCAAAATATAAACTATACAATGCCCTGGAAGATATTATTACTAATATTATTGATTGTAACAGGATGTGTTTTTAGTAGCGCCGCACAAAATAATAATTACAAAACAGTTACAGTAAATGTAGGTAAGGGCTGGGCGGGTAATTCTATCAATACCGTGGTATTCCGAAAAAACTCTTTGGCCAGTTTTAAAGATGTACAGTTCATCGCTTTTTATGATGCCGAAGGATATGTGGTTATTGGAAAGCGGCATTTAAAAGATACCGTTTGGCAATTACAAAAAACTATCTACAAGGGCAATATTAAAGATGCGCACAATTGCATCAGTATTGCTGTGGATGGCGAAGGGTATTTGCATATGGCATGGGATCATCATAATAATCAACTGCATTATTGTAAAAGCGTAACGCCTTTATCGCTGGAGCTTACCTCACAAATGTCCATGATTGGTACTGCAGAAAATAAACTCTCTTATCCCGAATTTCATAAACTGCCCAATGGCAACCTGCTGTTTTTATACCGCGATGGAGGTTCAGGCAATGGTAATTTGGTGATCAACAGTTATGATGTAAAAACAGAACAATGGAGCCGCCTGCAAACAAATTTAATTGATGGCGAAGGAAAACGCAATGCTTACTGGCAGGCATGTATAGATCTAAAAGGCGCTATTCATATTTCATGGGTATGGAGGGAAAGTCCGGATGTGGCCAGTAACCATGATATGAATTATGCAGTGTCAAAAGACGGCGGACATACCTGGCATCAATCCACTGGTGAAAAATACCTGCTTCCCATTTCTATGGCTACTGCCGAAAAAATTTGTGCCATTCCGCAAAACAGTGAACTCATCAATCAAACATCTATGTGTACCGATGCTGCAGGAAGGCCCTATATTGCCAGCTATTGGAACGGTAGTAATAATGTGCCGCAATATCATGTGATATATCAATCGGGGAATGGCTGGAAAGTAAATGATC
Organism: Ferruginibacter sp.; assembly: GCA_037140275.1. GTDB lineage: Bacteria > Bacteroidota > Bacteroidia > Chitinophagales > Chitinophagaceae > Ferruginibacter. The sequence continues at coordinate 3,022 of JBAXET010000004.1, forward strand.
TGGGGTTCAGGACAACCAATTTTAGTCTGAGCGGACAAGCACTAAACAAATTCCCATTTCCAGGCCGCAACTGATTTGCATGAATAAGGGCAAAAAGGTTCAGCTTATATTGGTTTACCGTGATACAGAAAGAGGTGATAAAGTTTCTGTTGCCACCACAAAAAATATTGCCGCTAATCAATGGCAGCTGACTGATTTGAATACAACACCTGTTGGCTCATGGGAACCCACTTATGATATTGAGTTGTGGAAACAAAAAAAGCAACTCCATCTTTTTGTGCAACAAGTTACACAGGCCGATGGAGAAGGGGTGTTAAATGTAGTGCCGCAAATGGTGCAGGTAATAGAGTATCATTTTTAAAAATTAGAATATATGATTTTAAAAAAAACAATCGCATTATTAGTTGGTTTGTATCTCACTTTGTCGGTTGCCGCACAGCAACATAGTTTTACACTTTCCGATGCTGCATTTATCCTTGATGGGAAGCCATTTCAGATGATTTCAGGAGAAATGCATTACCCTCGTATTCCCCGAGAAGCATGGAGGGCAAGAATGAAGATGGCCAAAGCCATGGGATTAAATACCATCGGCACTTATATTTTCTGGAACCTGCACGAGCCCCAGAAAGATCAGTTTGATTTTAAAGGATCCAATGATATTGCCGCTTTTGTTAAAACAGCACAGGAAGAAGGCTTATGGGTAATTCTGAGGCCCAGCCCCTATGTGTGTGCCGAATGGGAATTTGGCGGCTATCCCTACTGGTTACAAAACGAAAAAGGGCTCACTGTAAGAAGTACAGAACCTAAATATTTAGAAGAGTACAGAAAATATATTAATGCTGTGGGTAAACAGCTGGCTAAATATCAGGTGAACCATGGCGGAAATATTTTAATGGTACAGGTAGAAAATGAATACGGCTCTTATGGTAACGATAAAAAATATCTGGAGTTAAACCGTAAAATGTTTGTGGATGCCGGCTTTGATGGTTTATTGTATACCTGCGATCCGGCAAATGATGTGGCCAACGGACAACTGGATGGTTTGCTACCTGCAGTAAATGGCATGGTTAAACCGGATAAGGTTAAAAAAATAGTACAAGACAATCATCAGGGAAAAGGGCCCTATTATGTGGCAGAATGGTATCCTGCATGGTTCGACTGGTGGGGTACCCAACACCATACCGTACCCGCAGAAAAATATGCACCTGAACTGGATGCCGTTTTAGCTGCCGGCATTTCCATTAATATGTATATGTTTCATGGCGGTACTACCAGAGGATTTATGAATGGGGCCAACTACAACGGTAGAAGTTCATACGAACCTCAGATCAGCAGTTACGATTATGATGCACCGCTGGACGAAGCAGGTAATGCCACACATAAATTCATGGAGTTTAGAAAAGTGATTCAGAAATATTTACCTGCGGGTCATACACTTCCGGAAGTGCCTGCTGCTAAACAGGCAATTAGTATTGATAATATTATACTCCAATCTGCCACCGGTGTTTTTGATATGTTACCTGCAGCGCTTAAATCGGTACAGCCCAAAACTTTTGAAGACCTTTTGCAGCCTTATGGTTATGTGCTGTACCGCACTACTATTAACAATGCAGCATCAGCATTACTTAAAATAAAAGACCTGCGTGATTATGGTATTGTTTTCATCAATGGTAAAAGAGCGGGTATACTTGACCGAAGGTTAAAACAGGACAGCCTTTGGCTGGATTTACCTATTGGGAAAATTACACTGGATATACTGGTGGAAAATTTAGGCCGTATCAATTTTGGTGCTTACCTGCTAAAAAATAAAAAAGGCATAACTGAAAAAGTGTTGCTCGGTGATACCGAACTTGCCAACTGGCAAATGTTTGCCCTACCTTTTAATAGTATTAATAGTATCAAATTCAAAACTACTCCTGTTGTTGCCAGTCAGCCTGTGGTAAAAAAAGGAACATTCCAAATCACCACAACTGGCGATACCTATTTGGATATGAGCAACTGGGGCAAGGGCGTGGTATGGGTAAACGGGCATAACCTTGGCCGTTACTGGAATATAGGTCCGCAACAATCAGTATACCTTCCGGCAGAATGGTTGAAAAAAGGAACCAATGAAATTGTAGTGCTGGAGTTAATAAAGCCAGAGCAAAATTCAATACAGGCTAAGGATCACCCGTTATTAAATGTACTAAAATAAAAATGCAAAAAATGCTGTCATCAAAGACAGCATTTTTTATTATACTTTGAAAACAATGGGCTATTTTAATTGAATGCTAGCAGTATTTTCTTTCAACTGAACTCCTGATAATTTTAATTTAATACTATTTTCAATAAGCATAAATGCTTTTTGAGCAGCTGTATCATAATCAAGTCCGTTATAATGTATATTGGATATGCAGTTTCGGCTTTCATCAGTTAAACCCATTGCCGGTTGATAGGTAGTATAAATACCCATACTATCGCAAACGGATAAACCGGGCCTTTCACCAATAAGCACAACGGATACTTTACAGCGGAGTAAACTGCCGATTGCATCACCAATAGCAACCCTTGCCTGAGTTACAATAATAATTGGCGCCACAGTTAATCCGGCGTTTTGCAATAGTGGCATCAGGTGTTGTAACACCATATGAGCATGAAGCTGCATGGCAATAGCGGATAAACCATCAGCAAGTATTACTGCCACATCAAAATCTTTTTGGGCAGACTGTAATAATATTGATGATGATTCATCTAATTGCCTTCCAAGGTCGGGCCGTTGTAAATAAAGCTGCCTGTTTACTGCTTTGCTGCATACACGTAATACAGGATGCTGCAATTGCTGCAAGGATTGCTCCATACTGTTTATATCCAGTGCTGCGTGTACAGCGTCTTTAGCATAAGCATGTGATAATTTCAGCTGCAATGCTGCAGTAACAGGTATGGCATTTCCTGTTCTGCCCAATGCCACTCTTGCAGGGGTATAACTTTTAAGCAATTGCCATTGGTTTGTTATTACAGTATTGTTGCTGTTATCTTGTTGGCTCACTTTATAAATTTGAATTCAGTAAAACCGTTTTTAATTCATTTGTTGGCAATAACCCTCCTTCAGTATTTGTAATGCCTTGTTGGTATAACCAGTTTGTAAATTCAGGTGCCGGTTTTTTGCCGGTAATCTTCCGGGCATACAATGCATCATGGTATGAAGTGGATTGATAATGCAGCATAATGTCATCAGCCCCGGGTACACCCATAAAAAAATTACAACCTGCTACAGAAAGTAATGTAAGCAGGGTGTCCATATCATCCTGGTCTGTTTCTGCATGGCTGGTACAGCAAACATCCATGCCCATTGGCAAGCCCATTAATTTTGCACAAAAATGATCTTCAAGTCCTGCTCTGATAATTTGTTTGCCATCATATAAATATTCGGGTCCAATAAAACCTACTACTGAATTTACCAAAAACGGATTAAAATGCCGGGCTACTGCATAGGCTCTGGCTTCACAGGTTTGCTGATCAATGCCTTCATTAGCATTGGAAGACAGCGCTGCACCCTGACCAGTTTCGAAATACATGATTTGGTTTGTGGCCGTATTTCTGTTTAGCGACAAGGCTGCATCATATGCTTCCTGTAACAACGATAATGAAATGCCAAAAGATGCATTTGCTTTTTGTGTACCTGCAACAGATTGAAAAACCAGATCAACCGGCGCATTTTGTTTTATAAGCTGTAAAGTGGTGGTTACATGCGACAATACACAAGATTGAACAGGTATGTTAAATTTAATTCTCAGTTCTTCCAGCATCAGTAATAACCGGGCTACTGTTTGCGGGTTATCTGTTGCAGGATTGATGCCAATAACTGCATCTCCGTTTCCAAGCAATAAACCATCAATGATACTGGCCATAATTCCTTTTTCATCATCAAAAGGATGATTGGGTTGCAGCCTCGTAGATAAATGACCTTTAAGCCCAACAGTAGTTCTGAATCTGGTTACCACTTCGCAGTTTTGAGCCACTGTAATCAAATCCTGATTGCGCATTATTTTACTAACAGCGGCAGCTATTTCAGGTATTACTGCTTTTGCAATGGCGGTAAGCGTTGCTGTATTTGCTGCTTCGCTTAATAACCAATCTCTGAAACTACCAACAGTATGATACGATATTTGGCTAAATGCTTTTTTATCATAGGTATCCATGATAAGTCGGGTTACCTCATCGCTGTCGTAATCAATGATGGCGGTTTGTAAAAAATCTTTTAAAGGAATATCTGCCAGTGCCATTTGCGCAGCTACTCTTTCTTCGTAAGTGGCAGCCGCTACACCGGCCAATACATCACCTGAGCGCAAAGGAGATGCCTTTGCAAGAACTGTTTTAAGATCTTCAAAAACATAATTGATATTTCGTATGCTGCATTGATAGGCCATTTTAAACTACTTGATTTTTATATTTACCCAGTGCAAAAAATAGTAAAAGCGCAGCAAGTAAGGCAGCAAAAAATATCAGACATAGTGCCACATTATAATAACAGATGGCAATTAAACAAACTACTGATAATACTAATGCCACGATGGGCATATAGGGATATAGTGGTGTTGTAAAGGTTCTTTTAAGATCAGGTTCTTTTATCCTGAGTTTAAATAAACTAAGCATACTTATTATGTACATGCATACTGCACCTAATGCCGATAAAATAATGAGTTTATCAGTAGTGCCGGTGTAAATGCAAATAATTCCTGCAACAGAGCTGGCTATTAATGCCCAATAAGGAGTTTTAAAGCGCGTGTGTACTTTGGATAAAAACACAGGTAAATAATTTTCTCTTGCCAAAGCAAATATCTGGCGCGATACACCGGTGATGATACTGTGAAAAGAAGCTACCAATCCAAACAATCCTATGCCGGTAAATATTCGGGTCAGGTGATTGTCTTTTCCCATTACCATTCCAATTGCCTGCGGCAGGGGATAATCAATACTAGACAGCAACTGCCAATTGCCAACACCACCGGTAATTACCATTACCGACAATGCCAGAAAAGCCAGTGTACCAATACCCGTTATGTATCCTATTGGAATATTCCGGTTAGGATTTTTTACCTCTTCTGCAACCATTGCTACGCCTTCAATAGCCAGATAAAACCAAATGGCAAAGGGTAGGGCGGCAAAAACTCCTTGCCATCCAAAAGGCATACCGTTCTGTAAAAAATTAGTCATTTTAAAATGCGGTGCTGTTACACCAAGGTATAAAAAGAGTTCAGCTACTGCAAGTAAAGTAACTATAAGTGTAAAAATTGCAGATTCTTTAATACCCAGCAGGTTGATTAGTGTAAAGATGATATACATTACCGCTGCTGTATGAGTAATAGCAAGTGATGGGTATAAAAAATGCAGGTAGCTGCCCAGTGCATAAGCGATAGCAGGTGTGGCAAATAAAAATTCCACTAATGTTGTAAATGCAGCAATTACAGCTCCTGCAGCACCAAATGCTCTGTTGGCATAAGCAAACGGACCACCGGCTTCCGGAATTGCAGTGGTAAGTTCAGTAAAGCTGAAAACAAATGCAATGTATAATACAGTTACTATTCCTGTAGCCCATAACATACCAACGGTGCCGGCCGCATTCCATCCGTAATTCCAGCCAAAATACTCGCCTGAAATTACAAGGCCTACAGCTATGGCCCATAAGTGAACTGCCCCAAGAGCTTTTTTAAGCGGAGTCTTTGTATTTGCCATGTAATTAGTTTGGGGTAAAAAAGATTAACTAAATTGTTTCAATAATGTACCTATAAAAAAGTGTCTGCTTTATTTTACTTTCAATAGTAAGTCAAGTATACATACTGTCATTACACGGATGGCAGCCGGAATTGCTGTTTCATAATCCGGTAAAAATTTAGCAGCGTGCAGCGAATATAGAATGGCATTTCCCTGATTGGCCAAAGCTTTTCTTTGAGGAGATACAGTTCCAATCCACATTAAATAAGAAGGGATAGCAGTAGTCTGCTGTCCGTAAACACCAAAATCTTCTCCAATCATAACAGGCTTTACCAAACTTACAGCATCGGAATCGATGGTATTAATCAAACTGTTTTTTAAACGGGCACCTAATTGCGGGTCGTTGTAAACAGAAGGAATGGACATGTTTAATAAATCAAATAGCGGAAGTAAATCATCACCTAATCCTGCAGCACGGGCCATATTATCGGCAATGGTTTTAAGCCTTTCCAAAATCAACTGGCGGCTGGCTTTACTGTAAGAACGGATGGTTAGTTTTAGTGTAACCTGGTCCGGTATAATATTAGCTGCAGTACCTCCGTTAATTACGCCTACTGTTATTACTGCAGGATCGTTAGGAGAAAGATTTCTGCTTACAACAGACTGAATGGCCACTACATATTGTGAAGCCAGCAATACGGGATCAATAGTCTGCTGCGGTACAGCACCATGGCCACCCTTACCATTAAATGTGATGTTTAACATGTCTACTGCAGCCATTGAATAGCTGTCGCAAAAACCTGCCTGCCCCACCGGCAATTCCGAATGATCATGAAAAGCAAGTTGAAAATCGGGACGGGGCAATAATTTAAAATTGGACGATGCAATTACTGCTTTAGCACCTTGCCCTGTTTCTTCGGCCGACTCTGCCAATAATATCAATGTTCCTTTCCAGTTTTTTTTTGTATTGGTCAGCAGTTGCGCTGTACCCAGCCATGCACTCATGTGAAGATCGTGGCCGCAGGCATGCATGATATTTTTTACCTCGTTATTTTTTATTGCAGTGGCGGTACTGGCAAATTCAATTCCTGTTTGTTCTTTTACAGGAAGGCCATCCATATCTGTACGGTACATTACCACCGGACCTTCACCATTTTTTAATATTGCAGCAAAACTATGATAGCCCAATGAGTCAATGATTTGAAAACCCCAGCCCTTTAATTTATTTTGCAGATAGGCCGCAGTATTGATTTCCATTGTACTCAGCTCGGGCTGTGCATGCAGCAATTTATACCATTCGGTATAGGTTGTTTGATTTTTATTGATTGCAACATCAATATCTTTTTTATTTACTTGTGCGCCTGCACATAAAGATAGCAGCGCATAAAAAAATGCAATTGTCCACTTCATTTCGGTAATTGTTTTACTTTGATAATGAGTGGTACAGGTTAATTTTCAGGTACATTCGCAATAATACGTAAAGGAGCTCCGCTGCCTTTGCCAATTTTCATAGGCAATGCCACTACATAAATTCCTTTAGCAGGCAGTTGATCCAAATGAGCTACGTTTTCAAAGCCCGGTTTATTACTGCCTAATAAAATCTGATGCGTTTTAAAATCTTTTGACTGGCCATAATCCATGCTTGGCGTATCCAGTCCCAGTGCTTTTACATTCCTGTTTTTTACCAGCCATTCTGTGGTTGCCGGATCAATGCCCGGAAAATGTAATTCAGGAATGGCTTCAGGTCCTGTTTTTGCAGAGCCAAAATATTTTTCTCTGTTGGGATAAAACTGACCATAGCCGGTTTTAAAAAGAATGATGGTATTGTCGGCAATTTTTCCATTGGTTTTCTCCCAGTTTTCAATATCTGCAATACTGATCTGGTAATCGTGGTTGGCCAGTGCTTTTGCCGAAACATCTATTACAACAGCATTACCGGTTACACTGCTTAAGGGAAGCTGGTCAACAGTAAGTTTGTTTTCTGCAAAATGTATGGGAGCGTCTAAATGTGTACCACCATGCTCTGGTGTGCAAATAGAGTAAGAAGAATAGTAATACCCTAATGCTGTTTTTCCTTCTGCATCGGTATTGTGCTCAAACTTTTTGATATTATTTGGCCAGTACAATGTAGTACTGTCATATGTGTAAGTAAGGTCAATCCATTTAGAGTCATCAAAAACTATTTTTTTTTGCTGAGTGCAGGAACAAAGGATGATGGCGAGTATAAACAGATTTCGTTTCATATGATTAAGATTATTGCAGATGCTAAAGTAACAGATTTTTTTCTGAGATCAGTTATTTTAAAATCCAACACTGTTTCCTCCATCTACCGGTAAAATTACACCGGTAATATATTTAGCTGTATCGCTGGCTAAAAACAGAGCGGCTTCACCAATATCTGCAGGCTCACCCATATGTCCCATTGGGGTACGGCCAAATACTTTTGCTTTGCGTTCGGGATCGCTGTTCAGTGCTTTATCCGTCATGGCACTGTATATAAAACCTGGTGCAATGGCATTTACCCTGATACCTTTGGGTGATAACTCTACAGCCATCGCTTTGGTCATACCATCAATGGCGCTTTTACTAGCGGTATAGGCAATTACTTTTGGTATGCCATATAAAGCAGCCATGGAACTGATATTAATGATATTGCCCGATCCTTTTTCAAGCATATGCTTTACCACTTCGCGACTTAATGAAAACACTGCACATATATTGGTGGTAATTACATTTTGAAATTCTTCATCTGTAACATCTGTAAAGTCTTTTTTCTGATTGATGCCGGCATTGTTTACCAGAATATCAATTTGTCCGAAGCGTTGTAGCACAGCATCAACAAATGATGGAATAGAAGCCAGATTAGTAAGATCGCAGGCTATTGCAAAACACTGATCGCCCAGTTGTTCTTTGGCGATTTGTAATTTCTCCATATTTCTTCCGGCAATGATAGTGGTAATGCCGTTGCTGATAAATTTTTCTGCAATAGCAAATCCTAAACCGGATCCGCCGCCGGTAACAATGGCTACTTTTTTTAAAATACTCATTTTGATACTAGGTTTATATTGATATTAATTTCAGGTTTTGTAATAATTTGAATAAAGGTTGCCAACCTTTCTAATGACTATAGCTACAAATAATAGTATTGCAAGGTTGGCAACCTTACAAACTGAGGCACTGTTTAATTTCCCGGCGCAAAGGGGAAATGTAAATTTTTATAATAATCTAATATTTGTTGCGGCTGCTCATAATTTGCAGGTATGGGCATTTTGCTGAAGGTTTTAAAGTATGGTAAACAGGCATCTCTCCACCATACCGCATCTTTAACCTGAATGTTCAGCAACTGACTTACCTGATCAAATTCTTCTGCATCAAAATAGTTTTTCATTGTTAACCACTATTGATGAAACTTTCTGATATCATTCACCCCTTCATTATATTTAAAACACAGTCATTCCAAAATGTTCTTCCCAAATGCATTGTATGATTCCAGGATACATAATGAAACCATAATACATATTTATCATCACAGTTATTGCTGTCGCTTCATTGAGCTGCCACTTCACTCTTGTATTCTAAGGGCATTGGTTTCGGTAGCGGTTCTGTTAAAACTGATTCCAAATGCATATGTAATAATTTAAGCCTTGCCTTTTTTTAATGAAGATGCTCTGATGATAAGTGCTGATTTTAATACAATGGAATTGGTATTGCTGCTGCCATTAGCCCTATTCAATTGATTGATGAGGTGAGTAGCTGCAACTTCTCCAATATCTATTCCCGGATAATTGATGGTGGTTAATTTTGGTTCAATAATAATACCAATAGTATCATTATTAAAACCCACCACAGCAATATCCTGAGGTATTCTGATTCCTTTTTCTTTTAATACCTGAATGCAAAGTGCGGCTATAAGGTCATTGGTGGCAAAAATGCCATCAGGTAAAGGTTTCATTTCCGCAATCTGATGGGCAATAGCTATACAGGATTCTTTTTTAAGATCATTGATGAACAAAAGCTTTTCATTAAACCGTAATTTATTGTGTTTTAATGCTGCCAGGTAACCTTTATAACGCTGGGCATATACATTTCTCCTGAGGTTAGAAGTAATATGGACAATCCTTTTACAGCCCTGTTCAGCCAGATGCTGGGTAGCTTCGTAACCGGCTTTAAAATTATCGATGGTAACTTTAGTTCCCTTACTGTCTTCTTCCACACGGTCAAAAAAAACTACCGGAATATTCCTTTCAAAAAATGGTTCAAAGTGATCGAGGTTTTCGGTATTAAATGCCAATGCTGCAATTAGCCCATCAACCCTTTTGTGAAAAAAGTTATTGGCATTGGCCACTTCTTTTTCAAACAGCTCAGAGGAGTGACCAATGATCAGATCGTAATTGGCGATAGTAGTTACTTTTTCAATGCCTGCTAATACAGAAGTGATAAAATTACTGTTGAGCTCATGTACCATTACGCCGATGGTATGACTTTTTTGTTTACGCAGATTGCTGGCAAAATTATTAGAGCGGTAGCCCATCTCCTCCGCTTTTTCCACCACTCTTTTTTTGGTATGCTTATTTATAGCAGGGTGGTCTTTTAATGCCCGGCTGATAGTAGCTGCAGAAAGGTCTAATTCCCTTGCCAAATCGTAAATGGTAATTTCTTTATACATACAGCAACGAAATTAAAATAATGGGTTTCTGCAATTTAAAATAAAATTATGCAATCGGTTGCAATTTAAAATAAAATATTTACATTAGCCTTTTAGAAGTAATAATGAAGGCTAGCAAAGACTGCTTTTTTTAAATTTATTTTGTAAGCTTTGCTGGCAAATACTATTAAGCATAATTAATTGTAAAATTGTACTTGGTAATGGAATTATGATAAAACGATTGTGATCTCTTATTTAAAAGCTTTATTTAAAATATGGGGTATTTTAAAAATTTAATGCAATTGGTTGCATCAGTCTAAATTGATTGAAATACCGCTTTATAAAAGAGGCAAATACTATTGTATCAGCACAATCTTTTGCGTAATTCATACAAAATATGTTGAGTTAAAACTGATTCACTGTTTAAGGCTTTGGTTTATTCCTGGTCACAAGTAGAACTAGAAATTGACAATAGTGGTTTAATTAATAAAACCTTCGAATACAAATTGCCTCATATCATTAGTCTGAAATAAAAATATACATGAATACTCTTTTAATGCACCAAACCATGCGTTGGTACGGGCCCAAAGATCCGGTTAGCCTTTCAGATATTTTACAGGCCGGTTGTAGCGGTGTGGTAACGGCTTTACATCAAATACCGGTGGGTGATGTATGGACTGTGGAGGAAATAGAAAAAAGAAAAAAAATGATTGAAGCTGCAGGCATGAGCTGGACGGTAATTGAAAGTCTGCCAGTAAGTGATGATATTAAAAGACAAAAAGGGAATTATTTACAGTATATAGAAAATTACAAAATCAGTTTACGTAATGTAGCTGCCTGTGGTTTAAAAGTAGTAACCTATAATTTTATGCCGGTACTGGATTGGTTGCGTACCAATGTGAGCTATGTATTACCCAATGGGGCAACCGCTTTATATTTTGAACGACTGGCTTTTGTTGTTTTCGATCTGTTTTTATTGCAACGCCCGGGAGCAGAAAAAGATTATTCAGCAGCGGAAATTGAAAAAGCAACACTCAAATTTGCTTCAATGACTGAGGAAGAAAAGAAAATAATTTTCAATAATGCCATGCTTGGCCTGCCGGGTAGTGATGAGGCATTTACTCCCGAACAGGTATTAGCAGCTTTAAAAACATATGAAGATATTGATGCGCAAAAATTAAAAGCACATTTATTTTATTTTTTAAAAGAAGTGATTCCCGTTGCAGAAGCCTGTGGTTTAAAAATGGCCATTCATCCTGATGATCCTCCCTATTCAGTTTTAGGTTTACCCCGAATTATGAGTACAGAAAAAGATGCTGCCGAACTCATCGAAGCAGTACCATCTGCTGCAAATGGCTTTTGCTTTTGTACCGGTTCATTTGGTGCCAGGCCCGATAATGATCTGTTGAAAATGTTACGCCGCTTTGGCGATCACATTCATTTTTTACATTTAAGAAATACGAAAAGAGACGGGAATGGCAATTTTTACGAAGCCAATCATTTAGAAGGTGATGCAGATATGTATGCTATTATAAAAGAAGTATTGTTGTTAATGAAACGCAGAAATATTACTTTGCCTATGCGCCCCGATCATGGACATCAGATGCTTGATGACCTGAAGAAGAAAACTTATCCCGGGTATTCGGCCATCGGAAGATTAAAAGGATTAGCTGAATTAAGGGGAGTGGAGTTTGCTCTCAGCCGAACAATGTAATAATAAATAAAAAATTAAAGGGGCAAATTTTAACAGATTTGTTATCAGTTCTAATAAGCGCCATCTGTCTTTATATCAGATGGATAATTAACAAAAGTAAAACTGAGTGGCACAACGATTATAAAATATTTGTTCATCTTGACATCAAAATAAAAATATAAAAGGGAAGAAATATTTTCAGTTGTCTTATTTGTTCTTGCATTTAAAGCAATTTTGATGGAATATAATGTTTACACTTTCGGCAGAGCAATTGGCTTTAATTGGTGAAGATGGAAAAACCTATCAAATAAAAGGAAGTATTGTGGTGAGCATTGGAGACGGCCAACCGGGAGTGAATAATAAAACAACCTGTAATGTATTGAGTAAACAGATAACTGTTAACTAAAATCATTTGTTCATCTAATAAAAGAAAGATGTCATTAAAAAAACAAAGCCGACGCAAATTTTTAGGTAATGCAGCAAAAGCATCTGCCTTTTTTGCCTTTCCATCTATTTTGCCTGCCAGTGTATTTGGAAAAAATGCACCCAGCAACAGGATCAATATTGCAGCTATTGGCACAGGCCGTATTTCACGCGGTCATGATATGCCGGGCGTTTTGCAATACGATTATGCGCAACTGATGGCCGTTTGTGATGTGGATGCATTGCGTGCAGAAGATGGCAAAAAATTCGTGAATGAATTTTATTCCAAACGCGATGGCAAACCTTTCGATGGCGTAAAAGTATATACCGATTACAAAGACCTGTTACAGCAAAAAGATATTGATGCCGTATTGATCAGCACACCCGATCATACACATGCCATGATTGGTGTGGCTGCAGCACGTGCAGGCAAACATATTTATATGCAAAAGCCGGCATCCCTAACCATTGCAGAAGGAAGAGTGATCAGCAATGTGGTAAAAACCAGCGGCGTTAAATTTCAGATAGGCAGCCAGCAACGCAGTACCGAACAGTTTCGTTATGCAGCAGAGCTGGTGCGCAATGGCCGCATCGGTGAATTAAAAACAGTGTATGTTGGTTTGCCCGGTGATCCTCCGGGAGGAAATAAAATCGAAATGCCTCTTCCAAAAAATTTCAATTACGATATGTGGTTGGCATCCACACCGGAAGTATATTATACCGAAGATCGTGTGCATCCGCAAACTGGTTATGGCCGTCCGGGCTGGTTACGTTGCGAACAGTTTGGTGCGGGTATGATCACCGGCTGGGGCGCACATCATATCGATAGTGCACATTGGGGCATGGGTATGGAAGGAAACGGCCCTGTGGAAGTATGGAGCGAAAAGGCAGATTTTGCAACAGGGGGATTATGGGATGTGCATGGTATTTTTAAAACTCATGCCCTGTACTCAAATGGGGTACACATGATAGTAAGTAATGAATTTCAAAACGGAATAAAATTTGAAGGCACCAACGGTTGGGTATTTGTTTCAAGAGGCGATTATCAGGCTACATCAAGCGACCCCAGTCAACCCGGCGCTACTGCAAAAAAATTAGAAGCAAGTGATCCCAAACTGCTTACATCGGTAATTGGCGAAAAAGAATTTCATTTTACTATTAGTAAAGAACATCATGGCAACTGGCTGGAAGCCATCCGGGATAATGGCAAAACCATTGCACCGGTTGAAGAGGCACATCGGGCCTGTTCTGCATGCCTGATTCATCATATGGCAATGAAGTTGAACAGAAAATTATACTGGAACCCTGCAAGAGAACAATTTAAAAATGATGATGAAGCCAATAAAATGCTGTCGCGCCCGCAACGTAAAGGCTATGAAGTAAAATAAATACAGGCAAAGAAAAAACTGATCATAATAATATACTCAGCTTCTTTTACTGTAACAGCCCAGGTTTAACTTCCGCGAAAGGTAAGGGATAGTATGATACTGCAAAGGGATGCTTCGGTAAACATATGGGATGGGTTGCTGCTAATGAAAATATAACGACAGTATTAAATAAAAAAATATTCAGCTAAGGCTGATCATATAGGAAACTTGGATATAAATAGATTGCATTAAAAGAATTACCTGGTATTCATAAAAAAAATAAATAAAAATAGAATTCTAAACCTTAAAACAAACAAAGATGTCAGTCATTACAGGAGAAAAAGAATTTTTTAAAGGTATAGGTCAGATCAAATTTGAAGGCCTTCAGTCGGATAACCCCTTAGCTTACCGCTGGTATGATGAAAACAGAGTGGTAGCAGGAAAAACACTAAAAGAATATTTGCGTTTTGCCTGTGCCTACTGGCATAGCTTCTGTGGAAATGGCGCCGATCCTTTTGGAGCCCCTACGCATCAGCATCCATGGGATATAAAAACTGACGCAGTAGAAAGAGGGAAAGATAAAGCTGACGCCGCATTCGAGTTCATTACTAAATTAGGATTGCCTTATTACTGCTTTCACGATGTGGATGTGGTGGATTATACCAATGATGTGGCTGATAATGAAAAAAGACTGGCAGCCATTACTGCATACTTAAAACAAAAACAGGATGCCAGCGGTGTAAAATTATTATGGGGTACCGCCAATTTATTTTCTAATCCAAGGTATATGAATGGCGCCAGTACCAATCCCGATTTTCATGTGCTTGCCCATGGCGGTGCACAGGTAAAAGCAGCATTGGATGCAACGATTGCTTTAAAAGGAGAGAACTATGTGTTCTGGGGAGGAAGAGAAGGCTATATGAGCCTGCTGAACACCAATATGAAAAAAGAGAAAGACCATCTGGCCATGTTCTTACATACTGCTAAAAACTATGCGAGAAAAAATGGCTTTACGGGCACTTTCTTTATTGAACCCAAACCATGCGAACCCAGCAAACACCAATATGATTATGATAGCGAAACAGTAATTGGTTTTTTACGCCAGTACGATCTGCTGAACGATTTTAAATTAAATATAGAAGTGAACCACGCCACATTAGCGGGTCATACTTTTCAGCACGAATTACAGGTGGCAGCAGACAATGGTATGTTAGGCAGCATGGATGCCAACAGGGGCGATTATCAAAATGGCTGGGATACCGATCAGTTTCCTAATAATATCAATGAACTGGTGGAAGCAATGCTGGTGATAGTGGAAGCTGGTGGCTTTGCAGGCGGGGGTATCAACTTTGATGCAAAAATCAGAAGGAATTCTACTGATCCTCAGGATTTGTTTTATGCGCATATTGGAGGCATGGATGCTTTTGCAAGAGCTTTGATAGTGGCAGATGAGCTACTGAATAAATCAGACTATAAAGCTTTACGTGCCGAAAGATATTCGAGTTTTAATAACGGTACTGGAAATGACTTTGAGGCGGGCAAACTAAGTTTGGAAGATCTTAGAAATTTTGCAGTGGCCAATGGAGAACCTGCAGTGAAGAGTGGCAAACAGGAGTATCTCGAAAATTTGATCAACAGGTTTATTTAACAAACTCATATCTTTTAAAAAGCTGCAGTATTTACTGCAGCTTTTTTGTTTCTGCTATATTGATGCTATAATAAAATACGGAAAACTGAATATGGTTTTAACTACAACATCTTCGTTCGTGTATTATAAAGCAATGAACTTGCAATGCATATTTTTGTATTGTTAAAGCAAATAACAAATTAATTATCCAAACCAATCCAATCCAATCCTATTTAGAGCCCGTTTCGAATCTATCCCTATGAACTAACTTAGATGTCCAATGAAAAACCCCGATTTCGGGGTTTTTTTGTATCTAAAATTATACTGTAAAGTCAATAAATCTCTTTTCCCACTATTTCAATTTCCAATTTTTGGAAAAATCCATAAAGTGTAACCAAATTTGGGTAATTTTATCCAGTAATTTATTGGCAAATTAATACTAACCAATAGATTAAATCAACCTAACGAATTATTTATGGAGGCCTATTCTATTTTTATTGTTGAAGATGATCCCTGGTATAGTGAAATTTTAGCCTACCATTTAGGATTAAATCCGGATTACAAAATATCCCGTTTTGAAACAGGTAAAGACTGTATCGCCAATCTGCATCTAAGGCCAGATTTGATTACTATTGATTTCTCGCTTCCGGATATGCAGGGGGATGAGTTGTTTAAAAAGATAAGAGAAGTTAATCCACATGTACCGGTTGTAGTTATCAGTTCACAGGAAAATGTGGTTGTAGCAGTTAATCTTTTGAAAATGGGGGTTAATGATTATCTCATTAAGGATGAAGCAACCAAAGACCTGTTGTGGAATAGTGTAATCAGAATCAGAGAGAATCAATCCTTAAAAAAAGAAGTTGAAATTTTACGCGAAGAACTGGGACAAAAATTTTCTTTTCAAAAAACATTGATTGGCCAAAGCGACAGCCTTAAAAATGTGTTTAGGATGATGGAAAAAGCAACAAAAACTAATATCAATGTATCAATAACCGGCGAAACTGGCACCGGTAAAGAAGTGGTGGCCAAAGCTATTCACTACAACAGCGATAGGAAGCGAAAAAGTTTTGTTGCTGTAAATATGGCTGCCATTCCCCGTGAGCTCATAGAAAGTGAATTGTTTGGACATGAAAAAGGAGCTTTTACCGGCGCAGTAGCACGAAAAATAGGAAAGTTTGAAGAAGCCAGTGGCGGAACAATTTTTTTAGATGAAATTGCAGAACTTGATTTAAGTCTGCAAACTAAATTGTTAAGAGTATTACAGGAAAGAGAAGTGGTGAGAGTTGGTGGCAGCGAAAAAGTAATCCTGGATGTAAGAGTAATAGTGGCAACACATAAAGATCTTACAGCCGAAGTAAAAAAGGGGACATTTAGAGAAGATCTTTACTTTCGTATTATAGGGTTACCTATTGAACTCCCACCTTTGCGAGACAGGGGTGACGATATGCTTATTCTTGCAAAGCATTTTGCTGATAATTTTGCAAAAGAAAATAAACTGGGAACCTTTCAATTTACTCCGGAAGCAAGAACAAAATTATTAGGGTATAATTTCCCTGGAAATGTGAGAGAATTAAAATCTGTAATTGACCTTGCAGTGGTGATGTGCGATAATAATAAAATAACAGCTGATGATATTACTTTTACTGCTGCAAAAAGAGATGTAATGTTTGATGGAGAACAAAAAACTTTACGTCAATACACCTGTGAAATCATTAAGTTTTATCTTAAAAAAAATAATGATGATGTTATTGCAACAGCCAATCTGCTGAACATAGGTAAGAGTACTATTTATAAAATGATGCAAGCAGGCGAGATAAACTAAATCCATATGTTGGAATAACATTCCAACATATGGATTTTACTACAGCAATGTAGTTTTTATTACACTGATAGTCAATTTAATATCTCAAAATTTATTTGGTATAATTTTTTCTGTAACTAAATATCAATTAAATTATCCCTTTAATAATATATTTAATTGTATTAAAATAAGAGCAGTTGTATTCTGCCAGCCTAATGCTAGATACCCCACATAAAAATATATCCATCCTTGTAATTGAAGATAATGCGGGCGACTGGTTTTTATTGAAGGAATACCTGAAAGAATATTTTGATGAGAAGTTAATTGATAACTGTACCACAATTACCTCCGCAGAGACGATTTTACAACAAAAAAAATATGATATTATATTTTTAGACCTCACACTTCCCGACAGTGAAGGCAATCAAAGTATTGAACGAATTAATGTAATTGCTCCTGAAGCACCCGTAATTGTATTAACCGGATACGAAGATCAAACTTATGCTTTTGAAACGCTGAAAAAAGGTGTTCAGGATTATCTGCTTAAAGATGAAATTAGTGCAATGCTTTTATTAAAGAGCATTAATTACAGTATAGAAAGAAATAATAACAGGCTGGCATTCAGTAATACCGAAAGGCAAAAAAGAATTGAAATATCTGACGCTGTTATTAATGCCCAGGAAAAAGAAAGACTGATGCTGAGCAGTGAATTGCATGATAATATTAATCAAATTTTAGCCTGCAGCAGTATGTTTTTGACAATGGTAGAACTAAAAGGAGATAAAAAAAAGGAATACGTTAAACAGGCTAATGAATTATTGCAGTCTGCCATAGATGAAATCAGAGAGTTATCGCATACGCTGGCACCACCTAATTTTAAAGGACTACATTTTGAACAGGCACTTGAAAAATTACTTGACAAATTCAGGAGTAGTTCAGGTATTTTAGTAAAAACAGATTGGGAAGATAACATCTTCTCCCAGTTATCAGAAAAAATATTACTGAATATTTTCCGGATCATTCAGGAACAGCTGAATAATATTAATAAACATGCCAAGGCTAAGTGTATAGAAATAACTGTTGAAAGGGAACAAAATATTTTGCACCTGAGTATAAAAGATGATGGAATTGGATTCGACAGTAAAAAACAAACCAATGGAATAGGTATTTATAATATAAAAACAAGGGCTTCAATTTTTAATGGCAGTGCAGTATTAGTAACAGCACCATTAAAAGGGTGTGTTTTAAATGTAGTTTTAACTGACTTGCAGAATACTATTTAATGAAAAAAATAAATGTACTTATTGTAGAAGATAACGAACCAGACGTTTTATTAACAGAGGAAGTGCTGGCTATGGCGGGTATACAAACTAATATACTGGTTGCCCGGGATGGTGTGGAAGCCATTGATTGCATTTTAAAAAATAACCAGTACACTCAGGCTATTACGCCCGATCTTGTTATGCTGGATATTAATTTGCCTAAATTAAACGGAAAAGAAGTGCTGTCGTTTATTAAATCTAATTCCAAGTATGCCAATATACATGTGGTGATGTATACTTCATCTCATTTGGAAACCGATATTCTGTATTCTTATAAAGCTGGTGTTGATTTATATTTAAACAAACCCTTTGCAATGGCAGATTTTGATAAAGTGATTGCCGCACTTAAAAATTTTAAACAGCAGGTTTTGGATAAACTGTAAAGTATTTTTACAAATAGTCCTAAAAGAAATATTATGACACCGGAAGAAATAAAAAGATTGAAGTATGCGGCAGATTTACTGGTGGATTATATTATTGACTGGAATGTAAATGCCAATAAAGTACATATACCCAATAGCTGGAAAAATTATCTGGGGTTTACTGATGCAGAAATTGAGAATACAGTAGAAGGGTGGATGAAAATAGCCAACGGAAAATATATGGCTGAACTTCAGACCCTCTTTGCATCTTTGATAGCCGGGTCTAAAGAAGTTATTCAAACAGAGATTGAAGTAGTACGTAAAGACGGATCTAGTTTGTGGGTTTATGGTAAAGGGAAAGTAGTGGAATGGAATACTGATAATACCGCCGCAAGAATTATTGTGGTATATCATGAAATTGACAGCAGAAAAAAAATCGAATTTGAACTTGATAAAAGCGAAAATAGGTTCAAAAATATTTTCAACCAGCATTCTTCTGTTATGCTGCTGGTTGAACCCGATAGCGGAGAAATAATAGATGCCAATAAGTCGGCTCAGCAATTTTACGGATATACCTTACAGCAGATGCGGGCTATGAAGATTTCAGATATCAACGGACTTACTGCGGAGGAGTTGCATAAAGTAATGCAGGAATTGGTAAAACAGCATAATGGATTTTATATATTCAGGCACCAGTTGGCATCGGGTGAAATTAGGCATGTGGAAGTTAGATCCACCTCTATTGAAGAAAATAATAAAACGGTGTTGTTTAGTATTATCACAGATATTAGTGATAAAATAGTAGCAGAAAACTTATTGCTGCAAGAAAAAGAAAGCCTTAATGCCATTCTAAAAACTTTGCCCGATATTATTTTCAGGCTCGATATCAATAACCACTTTTCTTTTTGCCATACCAATGCACTTGATGAATTAATAATGCCTCCACAGGAATTTTTAGGAAAGCATATTACTGAAGTATTACCAGAATCCATTGCATCTAATATTCTTGAAAAAATTTCCAGGGCACACCAATCTTCACAATTGCAGGAATTAAGATATTCGATTGAAATTCCGGCTAAAGGCTTACAGTGGTATGAAGCACGAATTGTAGTCGTTAATGATGGAGGAACTATTGTAGTAGTTAGAGATATTACTGATGGTATTAAAGATAATGAACAGCGCCGTTTGCTTGAATTAGCAGTGGCCAATGCTACAGATGCTGTAATAATAACAGAAGCTGAACCATTTGATATGCCAGGTCCACGTATTGTTTTTGTAAATGATGCGTTTGAAAAAAACACCGGCTACAGCAGAGAAGAAGTTTTGGGGAAAACGCCCCGCCTATTGCAGGGAAAAAAATCTGACCGTAAAGAACTGGGCAGATTGAGAAAAGCAATAGAAAAATGGGAGCCCTGCGAAATAGAAATCATAAACTATAAAAAGAACGGCGAAGAATTTTGGGTGAATTTATCAGTGGTTCCATTGGCCAACGAAAAAGGATCTTTTACACATTGGGTAGCCATTCAAAAAGATATTACCGAAAGAAAGAGAACGGAAGAACAATTAAAAAAAATGTCGCAGGCTATTGAGCAAAGTCCTTCCTCAATAATGATTACTGATATTAATGCCAATATAGAATATGTTAATCTTGCATTTACCAAATTAAGCGGCTATAGTGTAGAAGAAATAGTTGGGCAAAATGCAAGAATATTAAAAACAGAACATACTTCTGTTGCAGAATTTAAAAACCTGGCTATTGCTTTAAAGAACAAAGAAATCTGGCGTGGAGAGTTTGTAAATAAAAATAAAGAAGGGGAACTGTTTTGGGAGTATACTGTTATTTCGCCCATTTTGGATAAAGAAGGAGCCGTAACTAATTTTTTAAGTGTAAAAGAAAATATTACAGAAAGAAAAAAGGTAGAGAAACATTTAGCCGAGAAGTTGAATATTATTGAAGCAGGCCAAAAAATAGCCAATGTTGGATATTTTATTGCGTATTATAATCAGAAAGGTGAAGTGGATCCAACTAATTTTATGAAATGGGATGTTTCGCCAACCCTGTACTCCATGCTAAACATTGACAGTGCTTTTCAGGGAGAAAAACTGGAAAGTTGGCTGCAGTTAATTCATCCAGAAGATAGTAACCGTGTGGCAATTGCTTTTACTGATCTGATATTTAAAAATCGCGAAGTAGATTTAAAGGTACGTCTAAACGATCATGGACGACAAATTATCCAGTGGATTAGATTTCATGGTAATGTGGAAGTGGGCAATACAGGAAGACCATTATATATTATTTTATACATTGAAGATGTTACAGAGGTAGAAAAATTATTGAACGACAGAGAAATGATTATTGAGAGCATTGCTGACAATTTTTATGTGCTGGACAGTAATTTTAATTTTATATATTATAACCTCAATTTTTCGAATAACTATTTAAAAGTTAGCAATAATGAATTTATAGGTAAAAATTTGTTCGAAGTATTTCCTTTTTTAACAGATTCCGTATTTCCCATACATTTAAAAAAAGCTGCAACAACAAAAGAAGCGGTTCACTTTGAATTAGAAGTTACAGACGAAGGAGGTTTTATGGGCTGGTACGAGCAGCATATTTATCCATTTTACTCAGGCTATTCTGTATTATTTAGAAATATCACAGACAGAAAAAAAATAGAAGAAGACCGCTTAAAACTTAATGCTCAGTTAAAGCTTAGTTCAGAAGAATTAATCAATACCAATACTGAATTAGAGCGGTTTGCTTATGTAGCTTCTCACGATTTACAGGAACCCCTGCGTATGGTAAGCAGTTTTATGCAGCTGTTCGAGAAAAAATATAGCGCTGCAGTTGATGATACCGGTAAACAATATATCCGGTTTGCTGTGGAGGGCGCAGATAGAATGAAAATATTGATCCGTGATCTGCTGCAGTATTCACGTGCAGGTTCAGGTTCACTGGAAATTATTGATGTTGACATGAATGAAGTGATGAATGAAGTACAACTGATTTTCAGAAACGATACGGCTCAAATTAATGCAGATATTATTACTGCCCATTTGCCTGTAATAAGAGCTGGAAAAACTGCAATGCTTCAGCTGATGCAAAACCTTATCAGTAATGCATTAAAATATAATGATAAAGAAAAAGCTGTCATTACAATTTCCGGAGAAGAAAATGACAATGAATGGATGATAACTGTAAAGGATAATGGTATTGGTATTGAAGCTGAGTTTGCTGATAAAATCTTTGTTATTTTCCAGCGCCTGCATACCAAGGAACAATATGGGGGTACCGGAATTGGATTATCGGTGTGTAAAAAAATTGTAGAAAAATATAAAGGCAAAATTTGGGTAAAATCAACTCCCGGTATTGGTTCAGCATTTATTTTCACCATTCCCAAATCAGTGATCTAAATAAAATATTTTAGCACCCGATAAAAGAGCGCTATCCCCTTTGTTTCATTAATAGAAAATTGTCCAAAATCTGGAAATATTATTTTATTTACCCATTCTTAAATCTCTTTAAATCAGTGCGATAAATTTTGGCATAATCATAGCAGAATACTATCAAATTGCTTAAATGAATGCCAGGCTAACCAGTATTGGATTTTATATCACCTGTATCATCTTTTTTGGGTTTCAGTCAAAGCCAATCATACACACAAATAATACCTTGCCAACTGTAAAAGTAGTTGGCCAAAAAGCACACTCAGTTCAGGGTGAAATAAATCCCAATTTAGTAGAAAATGAAGCAAACAGAATAAAAAAGTAAAACAAAGCGGGCAGTTCAGTTCACAAACGCAGGAATGCCGCTAATAAAATATTAAAATTTGTAAAAGGTACGGTTGATTTTCATAAGCCCCCGCCATTCTTGGCGGGGGCATTTTTTATCTGATATTTTTAACGGCATGCTGTTTATACCCAGCTAAAACCTTCATTACGGATAGGTAAATTTCGCGGACGCTCACCCGCAGCTGCCAATGCATTACATAAGGCAGGAGCTACAGTTGGCAAACCCACTTCGCCAACGCCACCAGGTTCTTCGGTGCTCTCTATCATAAAAATTTCCACAGGGGGCATTTCATCGTATCGTAATAATTCGTAACTAAAAAAACCATCCTGTAAAACCTTGCTGTTGCTGATGGTGATTTCCCCTTTTAAAGTTTGTGTTAAGGCAAATGCCAGTCCGCCCTGCATCTGATTCAGCAATCCATCCGGATTAATTACTAATCCGCAATCTATGGCAGCCACTACTTTAACAATCCTGAATTTTTTAGGTTCCAGCATTTCTATCTCAATAGCATGAGCCGCATATGATTTGGCAAATATAAAGGAGTGTGTGGCCAGGCCAATATAATGATTGGGTTTACGCGGAGCCGACCAGCCAATTTTATCGGCTGCCATTTTTAGTACAGCGGCTATCCGTTTGGGTGATTGTGTCATGGCTCCCGGTCCATCGCCTGTTTTAAAATCGGCCCTGTTTTCCAGCATAGATAAGCGGAAACTCAATGGATCCTGATTTGTTTTTTTTGCAATCTCATCTATAAAGCTTTCTACCGGAAAAGTATTTACACAAATATCTACCGATCTTAACCAGCCAATATTAATATTAAAATCAACGCCGGTATATCCTGTACTTATATTAGGAATATCATAACAAAATCCATTGTCGGCACCATCCATTTCAGGCGCATTCTTAGTATCGGGACCTTCTGTTTTATATGCCACCGGTGTACCTAATACATGGTGCTGCCAGCTTAATATTTTCCCATTACTGCCTGTACTGGCTTTTAATAAATGGTAATTGGCCGGGCGGTAAGGAGAGAATTTGGTGTCATCTGTTCGTTGCCAGAGCAATTTCACCGGCTTATCAAACTGCTGCGCAATCTTTACTGCTTCAATGGCAAATTCAAAATGCAGTCTTCTTCCAAAAGCACCACCCATCAATGCCAGATTCACTTTTATATTTTCTTTTTTAATGCCGCATTCTTTTGAAATGGTATTTACTGCCCAGTCGGGTAATTGCAAACCGCCCCAAAGCTCACAACTGTCATTTTTTGCAGCAGCAATAAAATTTACCGGTTCCATAGTGGCATGTGCCAAAAAGGGCTCAGCATAAGTGGCAGTAATTTCATTTTTACCGGAAAATTTCTTTACATCACCTTTAGTATAAGTAGCAAACTTCGGTTGCTCTTTAGCTTTAGTAGCAAATGTTTTAAATAGTGCTTCGGTACTCTCCGTATTGTTCTTCCCTTCATCCCAGGTAATGTTGAGCAAATTGCAGGCTTTAATTGCTGCCCATGTATTGGTAGCAATTACGGCTACACCATCCCGTACATGCATGGGCGCTCCGGTACCTTTATAACTCACTACTTTTAATACACCCGGAACTTTTTTTGCTGCTGCATCATCCACACTAATCAGTTTGCCATCCAGTACCGGACAACGTGCGGCAACGGCATATACCATTCCGTCTATTTTTAAATCTAAACCATATTTTGTTTTACCGGTAAGTATATTGGTTAGCCCCGACCGTTTTTCTGATTTGCCAATTAGTTTAAAATCTTTAGGGCTTTTTAAAGTAACTGTTGCGGGTATGGGCAATTTTGCAGCTAAACAAACCAGATCGCCATACTTAATTCGTTTCATAGTAACCGTATTCACCACTTCTCCATTATCAGCTGCGCAAGATGCAGGTGCAACCTTCCACACATTGGCGGCAGCGCTGATGAGCATGGCTTTAGCAATAGCACCCGCATTACGCAGTTTACCATACTGATCCAGCACACTCTGGCTGCCTCCGGTATCATGCTCTCCGTCTTTCATGGTACCATAAGGCGCTATTTCAGATTGAACATCTTTAAGGTCTGCATCCAGTTCTTCTGCAACTATCATAGGTAATGCAGTGTCTACACCCTGTCCGGATTCCTGTTTGGCAACATACACCGTAACCTTTCCTTTTTTATCAATTTTTAAATAGGCATTAGGTTTAAAAAACTCACAGTCATCACCGGGCAATGCCAGGGCCGGCAGGCCGGGCAACATAAAACCGATAACTAGGCTGGTGGAAGACAATGAGCCAATCTTTAAAAAATGACGGCGGTTGATCTTTACTTGTTGCATATAAATTGGTTGACCGGTTTATTTATTAATTTCTTCAATGGCAAAATGAATGGCTTCTTTAATGCGGTGATAGGTACCGCAGCGGCAGAGATTGGCACTCATCACAGTACTGATCATATCTTCTGATGGATTTTTATTTTTTTCCAGCATCGCTGCTGCAGCCATCATTTGTCCGGGCTGACAATAACCACATTGAGGCACTCCTGCTTTTTGCCATCCCTTTTGTACAGGATGAGAAGCATCTGCAGATAGTCCTTCAATGGTGATGATCTTTTTATTTACACAAGAACCCACCGGCCTTTGACAGGCATAGGCAGCATTGCCATCAATCATAACAGTGCAGGCGCCGCAACTGGCCACACCACAACCATATTTTGTTCCGGTAAGATCGAGCAGGTCGCGAAGCACCCATAATAAGGGCATATCAGCTTCGGCGTCTACAGTATAAATTTTATTATTAACGCTTAACGTAAATGCAGGCATGGCAGTAAATTAAAATGGAAAATATTTACAGAAAAATACGGAAATAAAACTGTAAAATGGAAGCATAAATTACTGCCGGTAGTATATTGAGCTTTATTTTTTTTCGGTTACGGGTTCTTTTTTAATAAATCCTTTCAGTTGCATTTCAACTACAGGGGGTTCATCATCACTGAATGCCGCATCAAAAATTATGGTATGATTACCAGCACTAACAGCAGGTAATGCGGCCGGTAATGTATATGAACCTTTTTGTTTTCCTTTAGCATCAAACAGCAGTATGGTAGAGGAACCGTCTGCCACCAAATATTCGCCTGCAAGTAATTCAACCGGCAAATTAATATCAGCATAGCTATCCAGTTGTATTTTTATATTCTTTACAAAACCTTTTTTACCCTTACTGTATATTTTAAATGAAAGCGGTTGTGCATTCCATTGCTGTGTAAAATTCCAGGTGCTGAAAGTGGGTTCTCCGGGCTGCTTTTGTATTTTTTCTTTGGTAAATAATGGCGATAATGCATATTGATACAAGTTCCATTCCCCCTCATTAATTTTATCTAAATGAAATACATTACGGGTGTCTTTTAACTGCTCCTGCTGTGTTGTACTGAATGCATGATGCGTTCTGGCTAATTCCCATTCTCTTATAGCATCCAGTAATGCCGGCGACTGTGCATTTTTTTGAATGGCTTTTGGCGATGCCACCATGGCAAAGCCTGCATTGTAACCTGCCGATCTTGCCAGCATCCATTCCATATCTTCCATACTGGTATTTTCTGATAACAAATACCAGCCCAGCATATGGGGCATAAAATTCCGTTCAAACAATCCCTGATTGTCTATACGGTATTGCTGCATGCTTTCTGTAAATCCGCCATACCAGGGTTCGCCCCAGTTATAATAAGAGCAAAGATGCCAGAAAAATGTTTTACTGATGCTGGTACCAATCAGCAATGGATGCCTGGTATTGTCATACACATCTTTTGCAAATTGTTCTACCCCGTAATCGCCTTCACCGGATGCAAGTCCGCCTTCAAATCCATCAAAATCAAAATGATCTACACCGGTTTCATTAAGCAGCGTGGCAAAATTTTTAGCTGTTTCTTTTTGCATATTGATATCCGGAAAGAAAACATTGTAAGGATGATCAAACAGTTTTGCAGCTATTTCATTTTTTTTGTGTGCTGCAGCTTTGGTTCCAAATGCTCCGCGCTGGCAATCGAGTAAGCGGTATGGTGCTGATTCGGTTACAGATTTATAACGGATCAGTTCTGTGCCAATTTTTACTGTATGCAGGCTGTTATTTTTTGTATCATTAAAATAGTCTGGTGCTACCAGTTCAATTTCTTTTTGCAGGGTATCAATATCGCTCATTAAAAAAGAATGGCCGGTTTGGCTTAGCCGGTTATCGGGTACCGGACTTACATAGGTATCGTTGGTAGTAATAAAATTACTCAACATGTGTACGCCAAATAATAATCCCGCTTTATGAGCTTTATCGGCAGCCATTTTTAAGCCTGCTCTGCCATTGGGAAATTGTTCTTTCCCCAATTCAAAATGTCCCCAGGTTTCAAAAGGCCCTTCATGATATAAAGAGATCATACCAGCTCTTTTTGCGTACCCAATCATGTCATCCACTTCATTTTCGCCAAACGAGGAAATCATATAGCTCCTGCCAAATAAAGGCGACTTTTTAAACCAAATACCATTAAATGTAGGATGGGGTAATTTTTCTGCCAGTTCAATTTTTTCCAGTACATCAAGTGTTGATGGTTCAGCACAAGAAAACAGCGCTATACTGCTTCCCTCAACGGTTTCATTTTTTATTGGAATTACGGGCATCTTTTTATAATTGCCACCCCATGCATCCACCAGCCTTTGTCTGTTGCGGTTAATGGTATAGGCCTGCAAAGTGCTGCCCCATTTTTTTTTGCTGGCTGCAATGCCCCGTTCCCAGGTACTTCCTTCGCTGTTGGGTAAATCGCCTCCCAGTGTTTTTATATTCAGCACCTGAATGCCTAAGGAAATATCATTATCTCTAACCACGCCAATCACTTCTCCAACAGTGGTATTGATGGTTATGGGTATTGGCCCCCAAATTATGGCATCAATTTTAGCTGCCGGTATTGCTTTTATAATAGTAAAAACAAGATGCGAACTTTTAGATTGCACACTGATATCGACTTGTATTCCTCCTGCATATTGAAGACTTATTTTTTTTGCTGCTGTTGCATATTTCATGCCCTCGGGGCAGATATGCTTTCCATCGCTCACCACAGTCAGCAATGGTGCAAGGGTATCTGTATATAAATAATCAATGCCGGTATTGCTATTGATCAATGAAGACAGATATCCTTTGTTATTAATATTGCATTTTAATTCACCTGAAGTAAAACTTATTTGTGCATAACTGTATGTATGCATGATAATGAACAGAAAACTGAAAATATTTTTCATAAACTGCAGTAAGATTGAACTACAAATTAATGATTTAATTTTTTACTTCAGCACTATCTGTTTGATGATATTGTTTTAATTGAAGATATACAAAGATGGTTACTGTAGCCTGAGCCTGTCGAAGGCGGGTTATAGGAGCAACCACAAATGTTTTGGCAAGTGCCGCAACAATTTTTTAATGTATAATACTATCCTTTAGTTAATGAAACACTGGTGTACTTTTTTTACAGACCTTCGTTTCTTTATTATTAATTGAACGCAATCTGAAAGCATCTTTTGATAAAGACAATATTAATAAGAAAGATGTTACTGGTGCAGTGTATAAAAATGTATTCGGGCAACCGGTACATACTTTCGAATATGCTCAGGCCTTTCATGATGCGATGAAAGGAATGGTTGAAAGTTAAATGCGCCATTCTATACAGGATATTGCCAATTTTTGGTGTACCGCCTGGGTAAATGCGGGTAAGCCTGATCTTTATGAACTGGATCCGGCTGAACTAACCAAAAGCAATGCAAAAAGGTATAAAAAAGAGTTACAACTGATTAAAAAAGGAAAGTTGTTTGCATTTAAAGCCAATAAGGAATATTAAAAAACGATAAAAGTGTATCTGCCAATAAAAATACCTTATTACTATTTGTCTGATGAATAGATTTTATTTCCAATTTTTGGAAGCTCTTTACTGCAGTTAAAAGTTAAAGTACAGATAATCAATAGTTTGATTTTCGGCATTGTTTTAGAATATTATCTCATAATATTTGAAAAACTAAGTTCGATGAAAATTTTTTTAGTTGATGATGATGATTTTTGCTTGACGCTTTACGAGCAGCAATTGTATAGTTTGGGCTATCCTCAGGTGCGTACATTTAAAAATGGATACGATTGTTTAAATAATCTGAGTGAAACGCCAGATATTATTTTACTCGATTATGGTATGGAAAATTTTGATGGTTTTGAAGTGTTGAAAAAAATTAAAAAAATAAACCCGGATATATACGTAGTCATTATTTCCGGACAGGAAGATTTTTCGCTTATTACAAAAACCCTGCAATTAGGGGCATTTGATTTTATACTTAAGGGCGATAAGGACATAGTAGACATTCAGTCTGTATTTGAGAAAATTGGTATAGAAAAGGGTAGATTTAAAAAAAGTAATCACTTCTTTGTATAAGGCAAGTCCCATAAGCCACCACTAAATCCCATAAAATCAAGACAATAATATAAAAAAAGGAAAAATAATATTACTAACGCTATGTAGTAATAATTCTACTATGATGTAGCTGTATCACTACTTAAAAGTAGTAGGATACATACAGCGCATGTAGTTAGTTAATGGAATATTTGAAATAAGACTGTATTTTGGAATTTTCTACAATTTGGAAATTATATTCACGTTGTTTGACAAAGAGAATTTATTAATATTCCTATGCAAATATTCAAAATATTTATTGTAGAAGACGACCCCTGGTATGGCGAAATTCTGGCTTACCATCTTTCCCTAAATCCTGATTACGAGATTACCCGTTTTACAAGTGGAAAAGACTTGCTGGATAATCTGTATAAGAATCCCAATCTTGTTACCATTGATTTATCATTACCCGATTTCAGGGGAGAAGAGCTGTATGGAAAAATAAGAGCTTTTAATGAACATTTACCTGTAATAGTCATTAGCGGACAGGAAGAAATTGCTGTAGCAGTACACTTGCTTAAACTGGGTGTTGCAGATTATCTTACCAAAGATGAAAGTACCAAAGACCAATTATGGAATGCTATTATTAAGGTAAGAGAAACATCTAACCTTAAAATGGAAGTGGAGCATTTAAAACAGGAGCTGGAACAGAAATTTTCTTTTGGTGCAGTTATAAAAGGGCAAAGTCCAGCCCTGCAAAAAATATTCGGCCTTATGGATAAGGCTACCAAAACAAATATTAATGTTTCCATTACGGGAGAAACCGGTACCGGTAAAGAAGTAGTGGCTAAAGCCATTCATTATAACAGCAGCAGAAAAAAGAAACCCTTTGTAGCAGTAAATATGGGAGCCATTCCAAAGGAACTGATAGAAAGTGAATTGTTTGGCCACGAAAAAGGCGCATTTACAGGCGCCATTGCAAGAAGGGAAGGAAAATTTGAGGAAGCTAATACAGGCACCATTTTTTTAGATGAAATAGCTGAACTGGATTTGAGTTTGCAAAGTAAATTATTAAGGGTATTGCAGGAAAGAGAATTGGTGCGTGTGGGAGGAACAGAAACAGTAAAATTAGATTTTCGGCTCATCATTGCCACGCATAAAAATCTGGCAGAAGAAGTTAAAAAAGGTAATTTCCGAGAGGACTTGTATTATCGCATCATTGGTTTATTAATTGAGCTGCCGCCGTTAAGAGAAAGAGGTAAAGACATTCTGGTGCTGGCTAAATATTTTGCCGACGAATTTGCCATTGAAAATAAAATGAACCCAGTAGTAATTACACAAGAGGCTAAAGATAAGCTGATGCAATACAGTTTTCCTGGTAATATCAGAGAAGTAAAAGCTATTATTGAATTGGCTGTAGTAATGTGTAATAATAATGAAATAAAATCAGATGACATTAGTTTTACAACTATAAAGGAAGATGATGATTTTATTTCAGAAGAAAAAACCTTACGCCAGTATACCTGTAAAATCATTAAACATTTCCTGAAAAAATACGACGATGATGTAATTATTATTGCTCAAAAGTTAGACATAGGGAAAAGTACAATTTATAAAATGATTCAAAACGGGGAGCTTAGCTAATTGCGCAAAAAACCGTACTTGAGGTTGCAAGATTTTGATATATTAAGGAGGTAAATGATAAATACGATATTTTTTTAAAACAGTTTTATGAATACAGATAGTTCTGTTTTTCTTGTTGATGACGATCCCTTTTCTAACGCCATTTGCATGGAGTATCTTTCAGGGCTTGGTTTTACAAATATAGATTGCTTTGCATCGGGAAAGGAACTGCTCAATAATCTGGATAAAAATCCTGATGTAATTTTATTGGATTATTATCTTGGTGATTATGAAGCTTCGGGCCTGCTGGGCAAAATAAAAACCCATAACCCGGGGGTATATGTTATAATTTTAAGTGGGCAACCCGAAATGGAGGTAACCATCGATTTGTTAAAAAATGGCGCTATTGATTATATAGTTAAAAACGAATTTCAACTGCAAAAAATTGGTGCCGTGCTGGGCAGATTAATTGCTGCTGATGATTATTCTAAAAAACTGCAAATTTCGGAGGGGGATAACGATGATCATAAAACAATCAAAGTTATTATTGAAGCGCAGGAAAAAGTAAGGAAAGAATTATCAGGTGAATTGCATGACAATGTTAATCAGTTGATTGGTGCAGGTAAATTATATATTGACTTGTATCTTAAAGCGCTTAAGATGGGCAAAGCCGATAATGTAAACATGCTGCAGCAGTCAAAATCTATTCTTGAAACTGCACTTACCGAAATAAGAAAACTCACCAAAAACCTGAATGCAGGATTTATAAAAAATATTCGGCTTAGAGACGCACTCTTGTCACTGCTCGATTCTTTGCAACAGCAGCACAGCATTACTGTAAATGCCAGAATACAGCTGGAAGATTTGCCGGCCGGCCTTACACCATTTATTCAGCATGAGGCTTTCCGTATGGTACAGGAACTGGTTAATAATGTAATTGTTCATGCAGCAGCTGAAAATATTTATATTGAAGCAACAATAGTAAATGATATGCTGCTATTAAAAGTAATTGACGACGGTGCGGGATCTGAAAAAAATGAGTTTATCTTTGGAGAAGGATTAACTAATATTGTAAAAAGAATTAAGGAATTAAAGGGGGAGTATACTGTTAAAACTGCTGCTTCCCGCGGGTGCAGCTGGGATATTCAATTGCCCCTTATACATACATTAATATTCACCTAAATAATACCTATGCAAACCGGCCTATTTTTACTTTCAAATAAACAGTGGGAGCAACACGAGAACTCTGGCTTAACAGATTGTACAACTGCACAACTGGTAATGTGTTTTTCGGCAAAGCATATATTGGCAGAACCGGATATCTATCAACAGTTGAAACAAAAATTTCCTGCTGCTGAAATTGTAATGAGCAGCTCTTCAGGAGAAATTTACCAGAATGAAATTAGAGACAACAGTTTAGTGGCGCTGGCCATTCGTTTTAATGATACCATTTTTAAAACTGCCAGTGTAGATACGGCAGATTTTGACAATAGTTACAACGCTGCAAAAGCATTGGTGGGCTTGTTGCCACAGCAGGATTTGTCCTGCATTTTTGTGCTGTCTGATGGCAGTGTGGTAAATGGCAGTGAACTGGTAAAAGGACTTAATGATGCAGCAGCAAATAATGTGCTCATTACCGGAGGGCTTGCAGGAGATGCAGCAGATTTTCAATCCACATTAGTGGGTTTAAATGAAACGCCTTCCAATGGAAAAATTGTGGCTATTGGATTTTATGGTAACCGGCTCGTTATTACTCATGGTTCACAGGGAGGATGGGAAATGTTTGGACCAGAAAGGATAGTTACCCGATCATTGGGTAACCGGCTTTTTGAAATTGATGATAAACCTGCACTGGATCTGTATAAGAAATATCTTGGTCCGGATGCAGCCAACCTTCCTTCTTCGGCATTATTATTTCCATTGGCTGTAATTTCAACGGAGAGTAGCCAGCCTCTTGTACGTACTATTTTATCTATTGATGAAACCAGTAACAGTATGATTTTTGCAGGTGATATTCCATTAGGATCCAAAGTAAGGTTTATGAAAGCCAACTTTGATGCCCTTACTGTAGCTGCAGCCAGTGCAGCACAAAAAACAATTGTGGAAGAAAATCGAAAACCCGACCTTGCAATACTGGTAAGCTGCGTGGGGCGTAAACTGGTATTGGGTACCAGAATTGAAGAAGAAATAGAAGCCGTGGATGAATTATTTGCCAGTGCAACTACCATTGCCGGATTTTACTCTTACGGAGAAATATCTCCTTTTAATGCAGGAGGAGCCTGTCAGTTGCATAATCAAACAATGACGATCACTTCTTTTTATGAACTTTAATAAATTATTACAAAAACAGGTTAAAAAGTTTTTGCCGGAAGCCATTCAACAGCTGCCTGAATTGCAAAAACTATTAACTGCTGTGGATGATTCATATAAAGCTTATGAAAGAGATAAAGAATTGTCTGACCGGGCATTCAGTATCAGTGAAGAAGAATATATTGAAATCAATGGCAAACTCAGCCATGAGGTTGAAGTGAGAAAAAAATCACTTGAAAAATTAAAAGATACTATAGATACCATTACCGATGGGGAAATACATGATACATCAGAAGATCTTTTATTGATTGCTCAGTACCTGGATGAACAGGTAAATAAAAGAAAGAATGCAGAAAAAGTATTCACATCCCTGATCACCAACATGAACAGCGGCATTTTACTGGAAGACGAAAACCGCCGTATTGTTTTTACCAACCAGCTTTTTTGCGATCTTTTTGGTATTCCGGTGGCTCCCGAAATGATGCAGGGTGCAGACTGCAGTAACAGTGCCGAACAATCGAAGCACTGGTTTAAGCAACCCGAAAAATTTGTAAAAGACATTGCTGGTATTCTGGAAAATAAACACCTGATACATGCAGAGTTGCTGGAATTTGAAGACGGCCGTATTCTGGAAAGAGATTATATCCCTATTTATCTGGATAAAAAATATAAAGGGCATCTTTGGAAGTACACCGATATTACAGACAAACAAAAAGCCAGTGCAGCCATTGCAGAAAGTGAACTTACCAACCGCTTAATATTAAATGCGGGGCTGGATGCTATTGTAATTATAAACGAAAAATCTGAAATCACCTTCTGGAATCCTCAGGCTGAAAAAATATTTGGGTGGACAGAAAAGGAGGCTTTAGGTCGGGCTATTTCAGAAGCTATTATACCGGAAAGATTCCGGCTGCAGCACCAGCATGGCATGGATCATTATATTAAAACAGGAGAAGGGCCTGTATTGAACAGGATGATGGAACTGGTGGCGCAAAACAAAGATCAGGAGGAGTTTCCGGTTGAGCTGTCAATTATTCCCATTAAAAGAGATAATAAGATTTTATTCTGCTCTTTTATAAGAGATATCAGTGAACGCAAAAAGGCTGAACAACG
Organism: Ferruginibacter sp.; assembly: GCA_037140275.1. Classification (GTDB taxonomy): domain Bacteria; phylum Bacteroidota; class Bacteroidia; order Chitinophagales; family Chitinophagaceae; genus Ferruginibacter. The sequence goes on from JBAXET010000004.1 coordinate 37,189, forward strand.
TCTTAAATCAAGTCAGGAAATTTGGAAGTTTGCTCTGGAAGGTGCAGGCGATGGTGTTTGGGAATACGATTTTGAAACTAAAGAAGTCTTCTTTTCTAAACAGTATAAAAAAATGCTGGGATACGAAGAGGATGAATTTAAAAATGATCCGAAAGAATGGATGAGCAGGATACATCCTGATGATATTGGTATTATTGAGTCTACCGACAGCGAATATGAATTGAACAAGATCAGTACACACCAGCGGGAATACAGGATCTTGCATAAAAATGGCAGCTACCTGTGGATTTTAGATCGGGGTATGGTGATTAATTATAACAGCAACGGAAAGCCTAAGAGAATAATTGGTACACATACGGATATTACAGGCGGAAAAAAATCGGAAGAAGAATACCGCCGTATATCAGTTGTTGCAAGTGCCAATGAAAATGGGGTAGTTTTTACAGAACCGGATGGAAAAATATCATGGAGCAACGAAGGCTTTTGCCGCCTTACCGGCTATAGTATGGATGAAATTATTGGACGTACTCCATTAGAACTTTGTAGGGGTAAATTAAGTGAAGGGGAAGAACTGAATACAATGATCAACTCCTTTTTTGAAGGCCGCAATTTTAATGTGGAGTTAATTCATTACCGTAAAAACGGGTCCTTTTTTTGGGGAAAGGTTACAGGTCAGGCAATTAAAGATGATACTAATAATACCGTTCAGCATTTTTCAATAATTGAAGATATTACGTATGAAAAAGAGGTTGAAGAAACGCTTAAGATAAGAGAAGAAAAATATCGCAGTATCATTGCCAATATGCACCTGGGTTTAATGGAAGTAGATACCAATGAAAATATTTTGTTTGTGAACCAGAGCTTTTGCGATATGTGCGAATTCACTTTAGAAGAACTAGTGGGCAAAAAAGCATCTGATCTTTTTGTAAGGGGTGAATACAATGAGTTGATGGAAGTGAAAAATGACCTTCGGAAAAATGGAATTTCTGATGCGTATGAAATTTCTGTAGTAAATAAAAAAGGGGAACTTAAATGGTGGTTGATCAGCGGTGCACCCAGGTATAATGATAAAGGAGAACTTATCGGATCGATAGGTATCCATCTGGATATTACCGAACAAAAAAAGATTGAATACGAATTACTTGAAGCCAGAGTGCAGGCAGAATTATCTTCAAATGCCAAACAGGAATTTTTGGCTAATATGAGCCACGAAATCCGTACCCCAATGAATGCCATCATGGGTATGAGTAGTCAGCTGGCAAAAACAACACTGAATACTCAACAGCAATTTTATTTAGATACTATTCATAATGCAGCCGACAATCTGCTGGTGATCATCAATGATATTTTAGATCTTTCTAAAATTGAAGCAGGAAAATTAGCCATTGAAAATATTGGATTCGAACCAAAATCTGCTATTAGAAAAGCCCTGCAGGTATTTGTACATAAGGCCGAAGAAAAAGGACTCCGTTTAACCAATTCAGAATTTGACAGTAGGGTGTCAACCGTTTTAATGGGCGATCCATACCGTATTAATCAGGTATTGATGAACCTGCTGAGCAATGCTACAAAATTTACTGAAAAAGGATCCATTGACCTTGCTGTAAAAGTATTACAAGACCTGCCAGATGCGCAGCAAATATTTATACAGGTAAAAGATACCGGTATCGGCATGGATGAAAAATTTGTTGCACAGCTGTTCGAAAAATTCAGTCAGGAATATCAGTCAACCACCCGTAAATACGGAGGTACGGGTTTGGGGATGAGCATCAGCAGGCAATTAGTGGAACTGATGGGAGGAAAAATAAAAGTGGAAAGTAAGAAAGGAGAGGGTACTATAGTTTCATTTATTATTACATTAAAAAAAGGCACCGGCAGTGATATGCCTTTAAAAGAAACTACAATTACTGATACCAGAATTTTGGAAAGCAAACGGATACTGGTTGCCGATGATAATGATATGAACAGGCTCGTTGCTGCCACTGTATTAAAAAATTATGGCGCCACAATATTAGAGGCCGCTAATGGTCAGCAGGCAATTGATATTATAAGTAATCATTCGGTAGACTTAGTATTAATGGATATACAAATGCCTGTAATGGATGGATTTGAAACTACTCAGTATATTCGTGATATCATGCAGAGTAAGATACCGGTAATTGCACTTACCGCAAATGCCATCAGTGGCGAAAATGAAAAATGTTTAGCAGCTGGCATGAATGACTTTTTATCTAAACCTTTTAAAGAGGATGAATTTGTATCTACAATTTCCAGATGGTTGGGAAAAGAAGTATCCATTACAGTTGCACCGGTGAAGGAACAAAGCAATAACGGATTATACAAGCTTGACATGCTTGAAAAAATCAGCCGCGGCAACGAGGCATTTGTAAACAAGATGATTGATCTGTTTATACAACAAACACCTTCAGCTGTAAGTGAAATTAAAGAAGCTTATGAAGCCGGAGATTTTGCTAAAGTTAAAGCGGTGGCTCATAAAATGAAACCAAGTATCGATAATATGGAAATTGTTTCTCTGGTTTCGGATATTCGCCAAATAGAAGCCCTGGCATCACAGGGTAAACGTTCAGCAGAACTGGGTATATTAATTTCCAAACTGGATGAGGTGATAGAAAAAGTAGTGGCCGATCTTTTACAAAAACAAATCAAATAATACTACATAAAATTAAAAAAGGGGTTGATAACTAATCAACCCCTTTTTTAATGTATTCAATTTTACCCCTTACCAAACATGTACGCGTTTTTCAACGGGCAACCACATTTTATCACCGGGTTTAATATTGAAGGCATCATAAAACTCCTGCATTTGCTGCGGCGGCAATAATGCACGGTATTGCGCCGGTGAATGCGGATCGGTGAGTAATAAATTCGCTGCTGTTTCGGGTAATGCAACGCCGCGCCATACCTGGGCCCAGCTTAAAAAGAATCGCTGGTCAGCTGTAAACCCGTCAATAGCGGCATTGCTTTTTCCCTGAGCTGTTTTTTTAAAGGCTTCGTATGCCATTGCAAGCCCGCCAAAATCGGCAAGATTTTCACCCAACGTAAGTTTACCATTAACATGCAAGGTATCTAATACTACTGCGGCATCATATTGTTTGGTAACACCATCTGCCAGCACTTTAAATTTATCTGCATCTTCTTTTGTCCACCAGTCGCGAAGGCTGCCATCTGCATCAGACTGACGCCCCTGGTCATCAAAGCCATGTGTCATTTCATGACCAATCACAGCTACTATACCACCATAATTAATTGCATCATCGGCTCCAAAATCAAAGAATGGAAATTGTAAAATACCTGCAGGGAAAGTGATGGTATTTTGGATAGAACCATATGAGGCATTTACTGTTGGGGTTGAAAAATTAAATTCACTTCTGTCGATAGACTTGCCCAGTTTACTGATATTATAATTGTACGACCATTTAGACGCATTTCTTACATTCTCCAGTAAATTGTATTTACTGATTACCACGCCATCATAAGTTTTCCATTTATCAGGGTAGGCAATTTTTTTTGTAATAGCCATCAGTTTGATCACTGCTTTTTCTTTAGTAGCAGCGCTCATCCAGTCTAAATGCTTGATACGTTCTGCAAAAGTTTGCTGCAGATTATTCACCATTTCCAGCATGCGTTTTTTTGCTTCGGGTTTAAAGTAACGGCTCACGTACAATTGTCCCAGCATTTCGCCAATGCTGCCATCAATTAATGCAGCTATACGTTGCCAGCGAGGCGTAATTTCTTTTTGTCCGCTGATTGCTTTTTGGTATTCAAAATTAGCAACAACAAAATCATTACTCAAATAAGGCGCAGCACTTTTCAATACTTCAAATTTGGCCATCTGCTTCCAGGTATCTAAAGGAATAGTAGTCAATAAACTATCTAATGCAGTAAAAAATGAAGGCGTGCTTACAATAATAAAGTCCTGTTTAGGAATATCCAGCGCACTGAATACTTCAGTTATATTGAGTGTTTTAAATTTCGCCGAAAAATCTTCAGGCGTAAATTTATTGTATCGTTTTTGCGGGTCACGCAATTCTACCCTGCTCCATTGTGCTTTTGCAATAGCGGTTTCAGTAGCCAGTATATTTTCTGCATATCCTGCTGCAGCATCGGTACTGGCACCGCTAAGCGTAAACAATTTGGCGATATAAGTTTTTAGTGCATCGCGTATTGCCACACTTCGGGGATCATTTTTTAAATAATAATCTCTGTCGGGTAAAGTAGTACCGCTTTGTCCCATACTGATACGGTAAGTATTAATATCTTTTGCATCCTGCGTTACAAAGGCACTGAATAAACCTCCGGCTGCACCTGCTTTTCTCAGTTTCATCAAATTTGTAATCAGTGCTTTTACAGATGTAATGCCGTCAATAACTGCCAGATCTTTTTGTACCGGCACGGCACCTGATTTATCTAACAGCAGGCTGTCCATACCACTGGTAAAAAAATCGCCGCTCATTTGCTCTGCACGGCTACGTGTTTTCTTTTTGGCAGCTTCTTCCAGTAATACTTTAAGATGCTGTGAAGTGTTTTCTCTCAGCATATCAAAACTTCCCCAGCGGGTTTTGGTAGAAGGTATTATGGTATTTTTTAACCAGCCTCCGTTGGCGTACTGATAAAAATCGTCACCGGGTTTTACAGTAAGGTCCATATTGGCCTTGTCGATATATTTCATTTGAGCAGTTGCAGCCATACAGCTAGCGGCACCCAGCAGCAGGGTAAATATTTTTTTCATCGTGTTTTGGTTTTTTTAGAGAAATACAAGGTAGTATTTTTTGTGGTACTCTGCAGCAGCATGCCCGCCGTTTAAATAAAAAGGTATAAAGAAGCCCAATTATATTAAAATAAAGCATAAAATAAATTTCATTTTGTCAATCTCGCAATTGCACTTAACCTTGCAACCCATAAACAGTTGCCATGATCACATTTACAGAGGCGGCCATTAGCCAGCTCAGTATTCATAAAACCGGAAATAAATTAGTAGATGAGCCACTCACTTTAAGCGAAGCGCCTTTACAAATTGAGGATGAAGTATTGAACCAGTTACTGATGCAATATTTTTTACAGGCATTTGAAAAAACAAATGAGATCTACCGGTTATTTCATCCTGCTGCCGATCTGGCGCTGAATGAAATATTTACTTTTGCCACTCAGATATTTGCCAATGCAAATCATTTTCATGCTACCAGTAAACAAATAGCCAAACATTTATATGATATAGCCAGCCATCCTAAAATAAAAAGCGGTGAATTATATGTGGTGCAATTCAGTAATCTGCAAATTGAAGGTGAGCTGCATGAGGCTTTGGGTATTTTTAAATCAGAACATAAAGAGCCCTATCTTACTGTACAGCAAAAACCCGAGGGCTTTACATTGCAATATGAACAGGATGCCATCAATATTAAAAAATTAGATAAAGGCTGCATAATTTTTAACTGCGAAAAAGAAGAGGGGTATAAAGTTGCCATCATTGACCAAACCAACCGTAACGAAGCCCAGTATTGGATTGACGAATTTTTAAAACTGAAAGTAAGGAATGATAATTACAGTCAAACCAGCAACGTACTCAGCGTGTACAAAACATTTGTAACGGAAAAAATGGATGAATCTTTTGATATTGACAAAACCGATAAGATTGATCTGCTGAACCGTTCCATTAAGTATTTTAAAGAGAACGATCATTTTAATATGGATGATTTTGGACTGGAAGTAATTGGCAATGAGCAGGGCATTGCTTTATTTAATGAATATAAAAAAGAACAAGAGCAGCATTTTGATGCACCCTTACCCGATCAGTTTGCCATTCATAATATGGCAGTGCGTAAGCAGGCGAGGGTTTATAAAAGTGTACTTAAGCTGGATAAGAATTTTCATATTTATATTCATGGTAATAATGAACTGATTGAAAAAGGTTTCGACGAAGAAAAAAACATGAATTTTTACAAAGTCTATTTCAGAGAAGAAAAATAACAATACCCTATTTCATAAATAACAACAGCAACAAATTCTTAACTTGCTTTATAAGATACAAGTATTATGAAATCATTTATAGCAGGTTTTATCTGTTGTTTGTTCAGTGGTTTTGCAACAGCACAACCGCTCAGTAAAATAGAGCAGCAAATTTTGCAGCAGGCAGATGCCTTGCATCCGGCGGCGCTTGAATTATTGCAGCAATCAGTGAATATCAACAGTGGCACTTTTAATATTACCGGGATAAAAAAAGTAGGAGAGCTGTACAGTAAAGAATTGTCTGCAATGGGGTTTGCTGTAGAGTGGGTTGCTATGCCCGACTCCTTAAAAAGAGCAGGCCATCTGGTGGCTACACGTAAAGGTAAAAAGGGTAAAAAAATATTTTTAATTGGGCATTTGGATACGGTGTTTGAACCCGACATGCCACCCAATCCTTTTACCATCCTTAACGACAGTACTGCAACCGGCCAGGGGGTTAACGATATGAAGGGAGGAGATGTATTAGTGATCACTGCTTTAAAAAGTTTATTTCAACTGCATTTACTGGATGATGTAAGCATCACTGTTTATTTTACAGGAGATGAAGAAAATGCTGCGAATCCTAAAACCATCAGTCGAGGCGATTTTATTGAACGTGCCAAACAGCATGATGTGGCACTGGCTTTTGAAACTGCCACTTCATTAAATATTGTGGCAGCAGCACGCCGTGGTTCCAGCAACTGGAAATTAGAAGTGGAGGGCAAGCAGGCACACTCTTCGGGTGTATTTGGTGCTGCCGGTTTTGGTGCTATTTATGAAGCGGCAAGAATTGTAAACGGGTTCAGAGAAAAATTAAGTACACAACCTTTTTTAACATTCAATCCCGGACTTTTTGTTGGCGGTTCCGATGTAAATTATACTGCGGCTTCACAAACCGGCGAAGCAGTGGGCAAAAATAATATTGTGTCGCCAAAAGCAGTGGTAATTGGCGATCTGCGTTTTTTATCGGAAGAACAAAAAATAAATGCAAGAGATACCATGCGGCAGATAGTGGCGCAGCATTTAGCCGGTACCAATGCAGTCATCAGTTTTACAGATGGCATACCTGCCATGCCTCCTACCCAAGGCAATTTGGCTGTAGCAAAAATGCTGAGTGATATCAGTATTTCATTAGGCTATGGAGAAGTGGTTTCAGGTAATCCGGGATTAAGGGGAGCCGGAGATATATCTTATGTGGCTGATTACTTAAATTGTTTGGATGGGCTTGGCGCATCAGGTCGTGGCGCACATGCACCCGGAGAAACCATTAATCTGTAAGAATATCCTAAGTTGATAAAAAGAACAGCCCTGCTGATTTACCAGCTTACCAGATAATGGTGCTTACAGCAGTAATGATATTGAATAGCTAAAATAATTACAGTGAAAAAAAGAGTCCTTGCATGCAGCAGTTCAAGAGTGGGCAACGGAGGCTATCTGGAAAATGCAGCACCCGTGATCGAACATTTTTTAGGTAAGGGGGCATTAAATATTGCCTTTGTTCCTTTTGCTGCTGTAGGTACAGATGCTGAAGCGTATACCATTATGGTACGAAAAGGGTTGTCGGCATTACCATATATTATTAAAACTGTAACTGCTGAAAATGCTGCTGCATTGATAGCGGCTGCTGATGTGATTATGGTAGGCGGGGGCAATACGTTTAAATTATTGCACGATTTATATGCCAATGATTTGATGGTACTCATTAAAGATAAAGTACAATCAGGAATACCCTTTATTGGTTGGAGTGCGGGCAGTAATATTGCGGGTGCCAGCATTTGTACCAGTAATGATATGCCTATTATTAATCCGGGTAGTTTTGCTGCATTTAATTTTTTGCCTTTTCAAATCAATCCGCATTATTACAATCAGCCCATATCTGGGTTTAATGGCGAAACCCGTAATCAACGCCTGGCAGAATTTGTTCAGCTTAATCCCGATGTGCCGGTAGTTGGGTTACCCGAAGGCACAGCTTTGGTATTAGAAAATGGGGAACTACAATTATTGGGTAATGCCCCTGCTGTTTTATTCAGCTGGCAACAAAATGCCGTGCAGCAAAGGGAATTAAAAGCGGGAGATGAACTGAATTTTTTAATGAGAAAATAACCACCAGGTTAAAAAGATGTTTACTCCAGCACCAATGCTTCCACATCAAAGTTTTGGGGATGTTTGCCTTTTATATTGCGGTAGAAATCTTTTATTTTTTTTGCATCAGCTGCAGCATCGCCGGTCATATACAATAATGGACCAAAGCCGGCAACTTTATTCTCATAGTCTAAAAACCCCAACAGTACAGGTACATTGGCACCTAATGCCACATGATAAAAACCTGTTTTCCATTTTGTAACACTGCCGCGGGTGCCTTCGGCAGGTATCATCAGCATCAGCTCTTTTTCATTATTGAACATGGTAATGATATCATCTACCAGGTTACTGCTCTTGCTGCGTTGTACCGCAATGCCTCCCACACTTTTTAATATGCCCCTGAGAGGCCAAACAAATAATTCTTTTTTTGCCAAAATACGAACAGGAATTTTAAGCTTGAAAAAAACAGCCATACTGTATAAAAAATCCCAGTTGCTGGTATGAGGAGCTGCAATCACCACGCATTTTTTATATCCTTCGGCAAAATTTGCTTCAATTTTCCAGCCCTTCAGTTGAAACAGCCACACAAATATTTTTCGCATATGCAAAGGAAACACTATTTGGTTGCAAAAAGACAGTACTGTAAAAAAGAGTGCGGCAATAAAAAAATATTTCATCCAATATGATCTTAAAACAAAAGAAAAAGATTTTTATAAACTATATAAAGCAGCAGGCTTATAAAAAAATAATTCCATTTCAGGCACAGGCTTTTATAGGCCAGCGCTTTTTTATTTACACCCGCTTTCTTATTTTAAAATAAATAGAAAAACATTCGTTTTTAGAAAAACTAATCTCTACATTTAGCCCTAACTATCTAACAAATCAACCTTTACTATGCCTAATCTTTCTGCAGAACCCGGTCAGGGTACAACTGTATTGTATGCCATAGAACCTGACACCGGCACTCCCCGAATTTTTTCACTAGATGTTTTAAGAGGTATTGCCCTGCTGGGTATTTTGCTTATCAGCATCTGGGATTTTGGCGGCTTAAGTAGCAATGAACAAACAAGAATAAGATTGTATGAAAAAGGAGCAGACCATATAGTATTAGTAGGTCTGCAATTTTTATTTGAAGGAAAAATGCGGGCATTATTTGCATTAGTATTTGGCGCAGGTATGGTACTGTATTTAAACAAACCTAACAGGCTCACTTTTCCAGCCACATCCGAATTGTATATCCGCAGACAGTTATGGCTGATGGCATTTGGTTTGGTAAATGCTTTTGTATTGTTATGGCCGGGTGACATGTTGTTTCAATATGGAGTAATGGGTATTTTATTGTTTCCATTTTTCCGGATGAGTAAAAAAGGATTACTGATTGCAGCAATGGTATGTACACTAATTTATTGTGGTAAATCTTTTTGGAATTACGCTGATGATAAAACTGCCTATAAAAAATTCAAGGCAGTGACTCTGGTGGAAGCCAGAATAAAAAAAGACAGTGCAGCAAGACATAACAAAGACAGCCTGAGTGGTATTTCAAAAGCAGCATTAAAAGCCAGCGATTCTGTTGCTAAAAAAACAGATACACTAACCAAAGAACAACAAAAAGATAAAAGCGCCTGGGAAGGCTTGGCCAAGATGCAGCGGTATGACTCTACCAGAGCTATGGATACTGCCGAAATGAAAGCCATGCGTTTAGGCTATGGAAAAGTATGGTCGCATCTGTTGCAGCGATCCCAGGCAAAAGAAGCCATGTGGTTATACCGCACCGGTATTTGGGATATTGCCTCAATGATGTTGCTGGGCATGGCCCTGCTTGGCTATGGATTTTTTAATGCACAATTTTCAAAATCAAAATATATTTTACTGGCTGTTGCCGGAATACTGGGCGGATTATTACTGGCGTGGTACCGGTTACATTATGGTACAGTAAAAATGCTGGACTATGAAAAGTATATCACCGGTAATAGCATACCGCCCAATCAGTTTTTTGCTGTAGAGCGATTATTGCTGGTTACGGGTTATGCAAGCCTGGTGATGTTGCTGCTGCGTACAGTATTGTTACAGTGGGTTTGGAAAGCATTGGCTGCAGCAGGCCGCATGGCATTCAGTAATTATTTGTTGCAGTCAGTTGTTTGTACCCTTTTCTTTTATGGCTACGGCTTTGGATATTTTGGCCGTTTATCTCAATTGGAATTATACTTTTTTGTTGCAGAATTATGGTTGGTGCAATTAGTGTTTTCAGTATTATGGTTCCGGTATTATAATTATGGACCGGTAGAATGGTTGTGGCGATGGCTTACTTATGGTAAACGTTTCCCAAACAATAAAAAACCATTGTAATAGTATTAACTGAAACAATTTATTTCATCAAGAAATTAAAAAATAATTATGGAAACATCAATAACAAACAATAACCCCCATCCTGTGGAGCAGGCCGACCGGATACAAACGGTTGACATGATCCGCGGCTTTGCACTGCTGGGAATATTATTAATGAATATCATTGGTTTTGGTATTAACTGGGACATGTGGAGTAATATTTTACACGGACCCAAAAACACCTGGGATTATTATTCGTTTGCTGCCATTGAAAGTTTTTTTGATGGTACTATGCGGGGCTTATTTTCTATGCTGTTTGGCGCAGGCATGATTTTATTTACTCTTAATAAAAAAGATATGCCCGGCGGGCCAACAGTAACAGAATACTATTATCGCCGATTACTATGGTTAGTTGTTTTTGGTTTATTTAATGCTTTTATTCTGTTGTGGTTTGGCGATATTTTATATTTCTATGGATTATGTGGCATGGTGCTTTTTGTTTTTAGAAAAACAAATCCAAAATGGTTATTGGTTTTGGGTTTGGTTTGTATGTCGGTAACTATGTTGAAACAACAGTTGGGATGGAATGAAGTTACAGATAAAAGGAAGGCTTACGTAGAAGCTGTAAAGCTGGAAAAAGAAAAGAAAATACTTACCCCTGAGCAAGCTGGGGCAAAAGCCGAATGGCAGGAATTTGAAAAGAGAATTGTGCCCGACACTGCATTCACCAATCGCAACCTTCGTAAAATGAGGTCGGGATATTCCACTATTTACAGCTATTGGATACCTCAGAATGTTGATGGTGAAGTTTGGGGTTTATATCACCAGTTAATTTGGGATGGCTTAACCATGATGTTTATTGGAATGGCATTGTTTGGATGGGGCTTTTTCAGTAACCGGCTATCCGGTTCTACCTATGCTATTTGGTTATTAATTGGTTATGGTATAGGCATACCAATAGGTTGGTATGCTTTTAAAAACGGATTACAGGCAGAGGTTACTAATTTAAATTATTATGTTGACCGATACCCGGTAAACCATCAAATGCTATACGATGTGCGCAGAATATTATTATCAGTGGGCCATGCCAGTTTATTAATGATGATTTACCGAAGTAAACTGGTGCCCTGGTTAATGAAAGCATTATCTAATGTGGGGCAGATGGCATTTACCAATTACCTGATGCAATCTATTATTTGTACCTGGTTTTTTTATGGCTATGGTTTTGGATATTATAATAAACTTGCCTTCCACCAGTTATACTATGTTGTTTTTGTTGTTTGGATTTTTCAGATTATTTTTTCGGCTATCTGGATGCGCTATTTCAGGTTTGGGCCATTTGAATGGTTATGGCGTTCCTTAACCTACTGGAAAAAACAGCCAATGAAGAGATGAAAAAGTACCGCCTGAGCATGTACAAAAAAATCCGCAGTTATGCTGCGGATTTTTTTATTAGTTGATTTTACAACCGGTTCCCTTCTTTAGGAAAAACGATGGTGGGTTTAAACAATTTAGCTTTTTCAAAATCCATTATAGCATAAGAAATAATGATCACCACATCACCTTCCACACCTTTACGTGCAGCCGGGCCATTTAAACAAACCACGCCACTCCCTCTGGCACCTTTTATTAAATAAGTCTCCAGCCTTTCGCCATTATTTACATTTACCACCTGTATTTTTTCGTGCTCAATAAAATTGCCTGCATCCATAAGGTCTTCATCTAAAGTAAGACTACCTACATAATTAAGGTTAGCTTCTGTAATAACGGCTCGGTGTATTTTTGATTTGAGTATCTGTATTTGCATCGAGCAAAATTATGTACATTAATTGTATTTTATGTCATTAAGCTTTTGTTAAATGGCAACAAAAAATACATTTTTTTTCAACATGCACTACTGCTGATCAGTGCGGTAAAAAGGCAGGATTATTATACATAGTCTGACTGAATAAATAATATTTTCCGTCATCATAATTGCGCCAGTACCGGTGTCCGTTCAAATCGTAATATAAGCGGCCATCAATATTCCTTTTTGCTGCTTTATCATTTACCATAATCACATTTGGCGTATTGGACAAAGCGGTTCTTTTAACCATTATTCTTCTGGTGGTAGTTTTTGCTGCTGATGTATTGTTGTTGGGGGTATTGGCCATCACTTTGCCATTATAGGTAACAATAGGTTTGCCCAAAGATTCAGGAATGGTTTTCTTGCTGCAGGCAAATAGTAATACCGATGCTGCAATGCATAATGCAGCCAGCTGTTTGTATTGCATCCTCATTGTTTAGGATACAGTTTCAATTATGCTACCAAAAAATGTTAAAGTGAGCTTAATGAGTGCTAGATCAACCTGTGGTGAAGGCTATCCTTTTTTTCCGGTTTTGGGCAGGTCTTCTTCTTTTAAATCAGGTTTGGGTTCAGGTAATTTTCCCCTTTTATAAATAATAAGGCCATTTAAAAAATTACGTAATACCTGATCACCGGCTTCCACATAACCGGGATGATCTTCATTTCTGAAAAAATCTCCCAATGCCCCTTTGCTGATGTCAAAATCAACTAAGTGCAGTATTTCAATAATATCATCATTGCGGAGCGATAAAGCTACCCGCAGTTTCTTAAGTATATCGTTATTGCTTAACATGTACGTAAAGATATAGATTACCTGACAAGAATCACTTTCAGATGCAACAAGATTCATATTTTAAACTGCCCGCCGTTTATTTCTTTGCAGCATAAAATGAACAGGTATGTATAAAAATACTATTGTTATTGTACTGTTGCTGATGGCGGCAAAATGTACTGCACAGCACAAAATTAGTTTCGATTTGGCAGGCATACGCAATATGCGCCACCAAATAAACGGCTCTAACCTCAGTTGTTTTTATCATTTTAATGAAAGGATTGCTGCTGGTGTGGAAATGAATCGTTTTTATTCGGTTAAAAAAATTGCAGAAGAAGGGATGAATGAAAGCTCGGCATGGGATTTTGATTATAACATGCATTACCTGATACCATTGAGTAAAAAACTGGTGTTTTATCCGCTTACCGGATTTAGTCATACCTCCGAAAAAGAAATGAATACCGTAACCAACGAATCATTGTACGAAAGGTTTTGGTCGTTTAACACCGGGGCCGGCTTTTTATTGGAATGCGGCAGATGGGCTCCGCATATTGAATACAGTTTTACCTGGGGCCACCTCAATCAGCAATTTTTGCTGGCCGGCATCAGCTATGAGATGGAATGGGGCAAAGCAGGTAAAGAACATAAATAATTAAAATCTATCCGCCTCTTCATTCAAATGCAGCTGAATTTTATCAGCCGTGTTGCTGTATCTGTATGATTTACATCATAATTTTAATTCCACCTGTTTTTTAGATTGCAGCTATAAGAATGTATATATTAACTGCTGTATGAGTAACACTACAACAATCTACAGGTCTGGAGATCAACTGCCCGCCCGTTCTGTATTAATCTGGCGAATTGTTCAAGCCTTGGTTTGGCTGGTAGGGTTTACCATTTTTATCTGCCTTATATTTTTTCCTGCTGTTGGATTGCTCTTATTCTGGAATATATTAATTCCAGTGGCTCCCGCATTGCTGGTAGTGGCTACCGGCTTATGGCGTAATATCTGTCCATTGGCCACCACCACTTTATTTCCCAGACATCTGAATTTATCTAAAAAACAAAAAATGCCTGTAGTGATACAAACAAGATTACAATTACTGGCTACCATTTTGTTATTTGTTATTGTACCATTACGACATGCAGTTTTTAATACCAACGGAATGGCTACTGCCATTTTATTAGCATCGTCAATTATAATAGGAGTAACAATGGGATTTTTTTATGATTGGAAAAGTGCCTGGTGTTCCACACTTTGTCCCATACATCCGGTTGAAAAATTATATGGAGGAAAAACAGTTTTTTCTTTTCCTAATGCACATTGTAATCAGTGTGTCAATTGCTCGATACCCTGCCCGGATTCTACGCCTGGTTTTCATCCAGTTATTGTCACTAAAACCATCAATCAAAAAATAAGCGGGATACTTATAATTGGGGTATTACCCGGTTTTATATGGGGATGGTTTCATGTGCCCGATAATCATTTTAATATTAGCTGGCAAACAGTTGCTAATGTGTATACCATGCCGGTAATCTGCGGAATAATATCGCTGGCTGTATATATTATTTTAAGTCAGTTGATAAAAGGCAAAGGAGAAACCCTGCTCATCAATTGTTTTGCTGCAGCTGCAGTATCCTGTTATTACTGGTTTCGTATTCCTGAATTGTTTGGGTTTGGGGAGTATGAAGGGGATGGACTGTTAATCAACTTAAAAGATGTATTGCCGGAGTGGACTGTTGCTGTAATGACAGCCGTCACTACCATTTTCTTTTTTTTATGGCTAACAGTAAGAAGGCCCGATAAAAAAAGCTGGATCTTACGCCCAAGATTTGCTGAATAAAATACACTATCATTACGGCAAAAAAATAACCGACCTTCATTTAGTCCTAATAAATAAAGATCGGTATATGTCCTTGTTAATATTTCCTTGTTTATTTATGCCCTCAGGTCAACTTTAAAAGCCAGACTTAAATAGGAAAAATATTTTCCATTCTGATTTTCATTGTTCACCACCCATTCCTGTCCGCCGATGAATGGAGGATGATCGTGACTGCCGGCAGCTTCTCCAATACCTAAATACAGGTCATTACTTTGTAAACGAAATCCGTAGGTATTGCCTTTTTGTAAATGCATTCCGGTTAATGGAAAACTGATCCATTTATTATTGTCTACTTTGTCAAGTACAACTGAAGAGGATGTTAATGCAGGCCCCCATACTTTAGTGTCGTTTTCAAAAGAATGCAGGGTCATGTTTACATGTCCGGGTATCATTACCAGTGAAGAATAAATTTCAATGGCCCTCAAATCACCTTCATCGGGGCAGGTAAAAGTTTGTCCGGCAATAATATCAGCATCATCTGTAAAACGGTGGCCTATCCAGGCGGTTGTGTTGTTGGTTACCTGTTGAACGGCAACATGTAACGGAGATTTTGGTTGGTAAGTTTCCATTGTAAAAAGTTTATTTGTGAACTCTAATTGGGTACGTTGTAAGTTTTGTTTGTGCTACTTACAACATACTAACCTCTTTTGTATCGCAATTATTGTGCAGGAAGAAGCCTCTTTTTCGTTAAAGTTTTGTTTTTCAATGAATACCTACAACCGTGTAAGTATATCTACTTAGTTTTACACACTCCATAGCGTGATCGAACAGATTGAATATAATTGGATAAGTCTTTATTTCGGATTAATAATGACGTATAAGCTTCAACTGCTATTTATAATTAATCATTCTGCAGTTCAGTGACTTTATTAAATACAGATTTAAGTTCCTGCAAAATAGAAACGCCGCAATTTGCGGCGTTTCTATTTTTATTTTTTACAACTGTACAGGCAGGTTAGCTTTTCTTGTTAGCCTTAAATCGTTTGTCAGGGGTGCCATCTTTTTTAACAGGTGCTGCTGCCGGTGTTGCTGTTTTATAACGTTTGTCGGCTGTACCATCTTTCTTTAATACCACTCCTGCAGCATCAGTAGTTTTTGCTGCTGTGGCAGCAGGTTTGGCAGCTGCTGTTTTAGCTGTAGTGGTAGCAGCTTTAGCTGTTGTTGCAGTAGTTGGTTTAACTGTTGCCGCAGTTGTAGTTGCCGCAGCTTTTGCAGTAGTAGCTGCCTTGGCAACTGGTTTGGTGGTTTGTGCAAAACTGAAACTTACCAATCCGGCCATCATTAAGGCACCCATAAATAATTTTTTCATTGTTTTTTTGTTTAAATGTTTTAAATAAAGAATCGTTAAAGCATGATAGCAAATGTAAAGCCTGTTTAATGGTGAATGCCCCGCTTAACTTCTGTTTAACTCTAAAAAAAGGTTAATGTTGATTAACCGGTTTTTAACTGTCTGCTTAATGTGTTGTCATAAATAGTTTGCACCTTTGCTTTAACATTTGTTAATTCGGCTATGCGGTCAGCTACTTTTAAATGGATTATTTTATTATCTACCATTATCATTGGTTTGCTGGTGACTGCTCAGTTATACTGGTTGTATAAAATTTATAATTACGAACAAAAGGAATTTAATACCAGTGTAATTAAAAGTATTAAAGGACTGTACGAAGATCTGGAACTTACCGATTCCAATACGGCGCACTTACAGGAAATGATTGAGCAACCCAATGCCAACACTTTCTTAGTACGGGTTGACAGTATTCCTCCAAAAGACAGTTTACTCAACAGCGTGATGAATAATCTGGAAGACTTTGGAGTATTTGCCGATTGTAAAGTGGCTTTGTACAATGATGAAACACATAGTTATCAATTTCAGGAATATTTACCTACCGCTGTTTCCAAACATCCGGTTACAGACGACGGAGACCTTTTTGTTTACCGAAAAGAGTATACCTATGTACATTTATATTTTCCACACCGCAACCAGTATATTATTAAAGAAATGAACTGGTGGATCATTTCCAGTATTGTTTTACTGCTAATATTAATTGCGCTAGGCTACAGCATTTTTCATTTGTACAAACAAAAATTTTTAAATGAAGTACAGAATGATTTTATACGGAATGTG
This sequence comes from Ferruginibacter sp., assembly GCA_037140275.1. Taxonomy (GTDB): domain Bacteria; phylum Bacteroidota; class Bacteroidia; order Chitinophagales; family Chitinophagaceae; genus Ferruginibacter. The sequence goes on from JBAXET010000004.1 coordinate 54,225, forward strand.
ACTCACGAATTTCAAACCCCGCTCACTACATTAACTGTTGGACTTGATATAATTGCAAAACCGGGTATTACTGAGCATCCCGAAAAACTAGCTAAATATGCACGTTTGATGCAGGGCCAGACGGATTATTTAAAACACCATATTGAAAACCTGATGAAGGTATTAAAAACCGAAGCTACAGGCATGGTGGTGGAAAAAGAGGCTGTAGTGCCTAATGAACTGATTAAAAATGCCATTGCACAATTGTATGCTGTAATTGAGGAAAAGCATGCGGTAATTCAATTACAGCTGGAAACGGCTAATTCCACCATTAGTGCAGACAAAAATAATTTATATGTAGCCATTGTAAATGTAATTTCTAATGCTGTAAAATATGCTACAAATCCTTTGGTAATTATTAAAACCCGGGCAGAGAACGGCACGTATATTATTTCAATAAAAGATAATGGTATCGGCATAGATAAGCGCTACCAGAAAAAATTGTTTAAAAAATTTTACAGGGTACCCACAGGCGATATTCATAACGTAAAAGGGCTGGGCCTGGGACTGTATTTTGTTAAAAAAGTAATAGATGCCCATAAAGGTAGCATCACCGTTAACAGTATTGCAGGTATTGGTACCGAATTTGTAATAGCAATACCTAAATAATAAGTAAATGATTATGCAAACAAAAGCCACAATACTATTTGCCGAAGATGATGCCAGTTTGGCCTTTATGGTTAAAGATACACTGGAAGACGAAGGGTATAAAGTTGTGCATTGTGCCGACGGGCAAACTGCCATCGATAGTTTCGACAAATCAAAATTTGATCTGTGCCTGCTGGATATTATGATGCCCAATAAAGATGGGTATACAGTTGCTAAAAAAATAAGACAGCAGACTGATATACTGCCCATTATTTTTTTAAGTACCAAAAGTCAGGAAGAAGACCGTTTAAAAGGGTATGATACCGGTGCCGATGATTATCTGGCCAAGCCTTTCAGTATTCCCGAATTATTGAAAAAAGTAGAAGTGTTTTTACGCCGCACTAAAAAAATGCATTCCGAAAACGCAGAAGAGTATACTATAGGAGATATGATATTCTCTCCAACTAATTTAAAAATCAGTACTCCTGCCGAAACATTCAGCATTACTCAAAAAGAAGCCGATTTGCTGCGCTTTTTATACGAACACCGGAACAATGTGGTTAAACGCGAAGAAGTATTACTGCATGTTTGGGGTAAGGATGATTTCTTTTTGGGAAGAAGTATGGATGTGTATATGACCAAACTGCGTAAGTATTTAAAAAACGACCCTCATACAGTTTTAGAAACCATACATGGTATTGGCTTCAGGTTTACTGTGCAAAACCAATAATTTTATTAACCGCAAACGCTTCCGGTTACTTATGTGCAGCCAGTTGTACTCAATAAATTATTAACTTTATCACTTGCTATACCATCACTTGCATTATTTTTAATAATGGTGATGGTATATTTTTAGCCGGTATACAAAAGCCTGTTTTCAGCAGCCCGGCAATAAACAAAATAATTTATGAGAGGTACACATATATCAGCAGAGCAGGAACGATTGAATGAAAATGCGTTAAAACAAATCCCCCTGGAGAAATGGGGCCCATATTTGAGCGAAAGGCAATGGGGCACGGTAAGGGAAGATTACAGCGAAAGTGGGGATGCCTGGAATTATTTTCCGCATGATCATGCCCATGCCAGGGCATACCGCTGGGGCGAAGACGGACTGGCAGGTATTTCCGACTATTTTCAAAATTTATGTTTTGCCATTGCATTATGGAATGGTAAAGATGCTATTTTAAAAGAACGTTTATACGGGCTTACCAATGGAGAGGGCAATCATGGAGAAGATGTGAAAGAGCTGTATTATTATCTGGATAATATTCCTTCGCACTATTACATGAAGTATTTATACAAATACCCTCATGCAGCATTTCCTTATGAGCAATTAAAAAACACCAATCAGCACAGAACTAAACAAGAAGTGGAGTTTGAAATACTGGATACAGAGGTGTTTAAGGATAATAAATACTTTGATGTTTTTGTGGAATATGCCAAACATAACAGCGAAGATATTTTTATTAAGATAGAATTGGTGAACCGCAGTGCCGAAGCTGCACCCATTACAGTATTACCTACATTATGGTTTTATAACCGCTGGCAATACCGCACCAAGCCCCGGCAAAAACCCTCCATTGAATGGGTTAACGACCATACTGTAAAAACCACTCACGAAAAACTGGGCCACTATTATCTCTATTTTCAGCAGCCCGATGATTTGCTGTTTACCGAAAATGAAACCAATACCGAAAAAATATTTGGTAAACCTAATGACTCCATTTTTGTAAAAGATGCTTTTCATAATGCCATTATCAATAAAAAAAATACTAAAGCATTAAGAGAAAGAAAACTGGGCACCAAATGTGCGCCGGTATATAATATAACTGTAGATGGTAACAGCAGTAAAGTAATTTATCTGCGCCTCGCCAATCATTTGTATGATACGCCCTTTGCCGAAGGGTTCGAGCATGTTTTTACACAACGCAGAGAAGAAGCGGATGATTTTTATCAAACGGTTTTACCCAAAAATAAATCTGCCGATCTGGTAAATATTCAACGGCAGGCATTTGCAGGTTTGTTGTGGAGCAAACAGTTTTATCATTATGATGTGGAGCGCTGGTTAAACAAAAGCGACGGTGTTACGCCTGTTTCGGAAATCCGTAAACAAGGACGTAATCATACCTGGAAATACCTGAAAAATCAGGATATCATTATCATGCCCGATAAATGGGAGTACCCCTGGTATGCAGCATGGGATGCGGCTTTTCATTGTGTTGCCATGAGTATAATAGATCCGGCATTTGCAAAAAATCAGCTGATCTTGCTAACAAGAGAATGGTATATGAATCCTTCCGGACAAATACCTGCCTATGAATGGAACTTCAGCGATGTTAATCCCCCGGTTCATGCATTTGCCGCATTACAGGTGTATTACAGAGAAAAAGAAATGAAAGGGGTTGGCGATATACAATTTCTGAAACGGATTTTTCAAAAACTCATCATCAATTTTACCTGGTGGATCAACCGTAAAGATGAGAATGGCAATAATATTTTTGGTGGCGGTTTTCTTGGTCTGGATAATATTGGTGTATTCAACCGCAGCATCAACGAACATCATGATGATGTATCGATTGAGCAGGCAGATGGTACCAGCTGGATGGGCATGTATGCGTTGAATATGATGGACATTGCGCTGGAAATTGCCATGACAGATAATTCTTTTGAAGATGCGGCTACTAAATTTTACGAGCACTTTGTTATTATTGGCGAAGCATTGAATGAACTGGGGCTTTGGAATAAAGAAGATAATTTCTTTTATGATGTACTCTCATTGGCCAATCAAAATCCGGTGCCTTTAAAAGTTCGTTCTATTGTGGGGGCGGCACCATTATTTGCAGTCTCTATCATCGATAAAAAATCTTTGGCGGCATTAAACGATTTTAGAAAAAGAACCAACTGGTTTGATAATTACCGTATCAATAACAATTTATTTTTACCCAATGAAGAAACCAGCGATGGCAATGATCAGTTATTATCGCTGGTATTAAAAGAACGACTTGTTGAAATACTGGATAAATTGCTTGACGAAAATGAATTTTTATCCCCCGGCGGCATCAGGGCATTATCTAAATTTCATTTAACACATCCCTATTCAATAAATTTAAAAGATACCAACTATTCTATTCAATACGATCCGGGAGATTCTACATCAGATTTTTATGGAGGCAACAGTAACTGGCGCGGCCCGGTTTGGATGCCCATCAATTATCTGATCATTAAAGCAATAAAAAAATACGGGGAATTTTATGGCGATGAGCTTAAAGTGGAATGTCCTAAAGGGAGTGGTATAATGATGAACCTGAAAGAAGTGGCTGCCGAACTTACCCGACGCATCATTTCTATTTTTGAAAACGATAATAAAAACCATCGACCTACGCATGGCAAATACAGCTGGTTTTACCAGTTGCCAGAAAATAAAGACCTGCTTTTGTTTTATGAATATTTTCATGGTGATACAGGAAGTGGGATGGGTGCAAGCCATCAAACGGGCTGGACTGCTGTGTTGGTGGATTTAATAAGAGAATAAGCTGCGTACAGGCGATTTCTTTTTTATAGTATTTTGACTGTAAATTTGAATTGTAATGTAGCTTGAAATATCTTTAATGTATGTTTTCTGTAAATACTATCACCGGCGCTGATTTTGAAAAAATAATACTGAAAGATACCGACAGCCATACTGTTGCCGAAATCATTCCTTCCTGCGGCGCTATTTTACATGCTTTTATGGTTTTGCATAATGGCAAATACCTGAATATTATTGATGGGTATGAAAACCGAAGCGACTTTGATAAAAACGTAACCGGCAAAGGTTTTAAAAGTTGTAAGCTTTCTCCCTTCGCCTGCCGAATTAATAATGCGGCCTATCAATTTGAAGGCAATGAATATACCATCGAAAAATTTTTACTCAATGGCAGTGCATTACATGGACTGATTTATGATGCGCCATTTACCGTTACAAAAACATGGGCAGATGAAGAATCTGCGGGTGTTACACTATTATATCAGTATTCAGCTACCGATATGGGCTATCCTTTTTCATATAACTGCGAAGTGCAGTATGAGCTAAAAAAGGATAATGCACTAACGCTTACAACTGTTATCACCAATACATCGGCTGGTAATATACCCATGCAGGATGGCTGGCATCCTTATTTTGGTTTTGGCGG
>JBAXET010000005.1:0-52912 GCA_037140275.1 Ferruginibacter sp.
TATACAGTATCAGTCGTGTTAACTTTGGCAGCCAAACTAATTTTACTCAGGTGTTGGGGGCTAAGCTTGCTAAATCAACCTGGCTTGAAGGAAATCTTACTACCGGAAGAGCAGATTATATTTTCGACAATGATGCATTATATGTAAAAAACGACCAGGATCCTGTTTTGTTTAGATGTGGAGGAAGTGTATATACAATATTGTCAAAAAAAATGATGCTCACTTTAAATTATATTTTTGAACAAAAAGAATTCAATATACGTAAAACAAATTTTTATCAACATTCAATTAATGGAGGGTTATCATGGAAATTTTAAAAAAATCGATTATCGCAATTGTTTCGCTTGCAGTATTTACATTTACTGTGCATGCACAAACTAATGAAGAAATGCAAAAGGCATTTAAAGCAAGTTATCTAAATGAATACAAAACAAATTATACCGGGGCAATAGCCGACCTGCAAAAAGTGTATAAGGAAGACAGTTATGAGTGTAACCTGCGAATGGGCTGGTTACAATACCTGGCTAAGCAATACGCCAGTTCAATGGAGTATTATCAAAAAGCCATTGATTTAAGAAAGTATAGTGTGGAAGCCAGATTTGGTTATATTAAGCCGGCTACCGAAGCAAAAAAATATGATAAAACTTATGAAATGTATGAAGCCATTTTAAAAATTGACCCTTACAGCAGCATTGCCAATTACTGGGTGGGCATGGCTTATTATACAGCTAAAAAATATGATGTGGCCGCAAAATATTTTGAACTGATAGTTAATATGTATCCGTTTGATTATGACAGTAACAATATGCTGGGCTGGACTTACCTGAGCTTAGGCAAATCAGCCGATGCCAAAATTGTATTTTCAAAGGCATTGTTAAATAAGCCGGGAGATGTTTCGGCAACGGAAGGCTATAATAAATGTAAGTAATACCTGTACGTATAAAAAAAGGGTTTTGCAATTTTAATTAGAATTGCAAAACCCTTTTTATTTTTATAGTAATCCTTTACCATTTAAATACTCTGCAATTTGTACAGCATTTGTTGCAGCACCTTTGCGTAAATTATCACTCACCACCCAGCAGTTTAAAGTATTGGCCTGGGTTTCATCTCTTCTGATACGGCCAACAAAAGTATCATCTTTTTCGTGCGCTGTTAAAGGCATTGGGTATACTGCATTGGCAATATCATCCTGTACAATTACACCCGGTGCTTTACTCAGTAAATCTTTCAATTCCTGTAAATCAAAATCATTTTCAAATTCAATGTTCACGCTTTCACTGTGCCCGCCCATTACTGGAATACGAACCGTGGTGGCAGTTAATTTAATATTGGCATCACCAATGATTTTTATTGTTTCATTGGTCATTTTCATTTCTTCTTTGGTATAGCCATTATCTAAAAACACATCAATTTGCGGGATAGCATTCAGGTCAATGGGGTATTTGTACGCCATCGGGCCATCAGTGATACCTTTTCTTTCATTCATCAGTTGTTCCACTGCTTTTACACCGGTACCGGTAACACTCTGATAAGTGCTTACCACCACTCTTTTAATTTTGTATTTATCGTGTAATGGTTTTAATACCACTACTAACTGAATAGTAGAACAGTTTGGATTGGCGATAATTTTATCATCAGCAGTTAATACAGCAGCATTTACTTCGGGTACTACTAATTTTTTAGTAGGGTCCATACGCCATGCACTGGAGTTATCAATTACAGTAATACCTGCAGCAGCAAACTGGGGTGCCAGTTCTAAAGAGGTACCACCACCTGCAGAAAAAATTGCTACATTAGGTTTGGCAGCAATAGCGTCGGCAAAGCCCACTATTTTATATTTCTTTCCCTTGAATTCAACTTCCTTACCAATAGATTTTTCCGATGCAACCGGAATTAATTCATCTACCGGAAAATTTCTTTCCGCTAAAACCTGTAACATTTTGGTACCTACTAATCCTGTGGCGCCTACTACTGCAACTTTCATATTGTATTCCCCCCGATTCTCTTTTTTAAAGAGATTTTTTGGTTAAAAAAAAACCTTCCCATTTTAGGAAGGCCTTGTACTTATATTTTGTATAAAACATTAATCCCCCCAATTAATTAATAGGTTTCTTAGCGTGTTTTATGTGTTTAATAGTGGTCATTGCAGGGCAAAAGTAATTACAAACTATTATTCAGCCAAATTATTTATATTTATATACGTTTTAATCCCTACCGTATGCTAAAGAAATCCCTAGTTTCTATTGGCTGCATTTGCCTGTATATAATGGCTTATGCCCAAACAGCCAACCGTTTTGATATTGTTATCAACGAGTTGATGATTGATCCTTCACCACAGGTATCATTACCCGCTAATGAATGGATTGAATTAAAAAATACTGCATCAACTGCTTTTAATGTAGCAGGATTCAGAATTGGAGATGCCGGAGGCCAGAGTGGTCCCATGCCCAATTATATTTTACAACCCGATAGTATGGTGATTGTATGTGCTGCTAGTGCGCTTGCAACAATGAGCTTGTATGGATCTGCCATCAGCGTAACCAGCTTCCCCAGTTTAGATAATACCGGTGATTTAATTTTTTTACGCAGTGCGCAAAACAGCATCATTCATGCTGTGAATTATACTGATGCATGGTATGGCAATGAATTAAAAAAAGACGGGGGATGGACATTGGAAATGATTGATGCTAAAAACCCCTGCAGCGGCGCTTCCAACTGGAAGTCCAGTATTGATATACGAGGCGGAACACCGGGTAAAAAAAATACTGTTGCAGCAAATCATCCTGATACTGATGCACCAAAATTGATACGGGCTTATGCTGCAGACAGCCTGAATATTGTTGCCGTATTTGATGAACCATTAGACAGTGCCAAAGCAGTTTTGGTTAGCAAGTATTTGATTAGTGATGGTATTGGTATACCGCAATCTGCAATTGCTGTACCTCCTGTATTTGACAGAGTAATATTAAAACTGAATACTGCACTAACCAGAAATAAAATATTTCAGCTCACCGTTACAGCAGTTACTGATTGCAGTGGTAATGCAATTGGATCAGCAAATACTGCCAGAGCGGGCATAAGTGAAATCGCCGACAGTATGGATATTGTGATCAATGAAATACTATTTAATCCACCATCTAATGGAACGGATTATGTGGAAATATATAATCGCAGTAAAAAAATTATTGACCTTAAACAATTGTATATCGCCAATAGAAACAGTAGCGGAGTCATCAGCAATATCAAACCACTCAGTGCAGAAAATAATATACTGTTTCCCGAAGATTTTATGGTGATCACTGAGGACCCTGATATTATCAGAAGAGACTTTATTACAAAGAACAGGGATGCTTTTATTACTGTAGCATCAATGCCATCGTATAATGATGATAAGGGGGATGTAATTATTTTAAATGCACAGGGTACTATAACAGATGAATTACAGTATGATGAAAAATGGCATTTTAAATTAATTGATAACCGCGAAGCTGTGGCACTGGAAAGAATAGATTATAATGCTGCCACACAGCAACAGGATAACTGGCATAGCGCGGCCACCAGTGCGGGCTATGGTACGCCTACCTATAAAAATTCGCAGTATAAAATCAATGATGCTGTAAAAGGAAATGTAACTGTTACTCCGGAAATTGTATCACCGGATAATGACGGTATGGATGATTTTGCTGTACTGAATTACAGCTTTCCCTCAGCAGGCTATATTGCCAATATTACCATTTTTGATGCAGCAGGAAGGCCGGTACGCTATCTGCAGCGCAATGCCTTATGTGGTATTACCGGTACATACCGCTGGGATGGACTGGGTGAAAAAAATCAGGCATTACCAGTTGGCGTATATATTATTTATACCGAAATATTTAATCTGAAGGGAAAAACAAAAGCATTTAAAAATACCCTTGTACTGGCCAGAAGACACTGACCTGTACTAAGCTGAAATATTATTCAAAAACTTTTTCTTCTCTTGTGAGCTGGCCGTTTTCATTGATGCCCTCAATGATCACTCTCATTTTTTTACAATTGTCGCTGTTAAAAACAGGGATAGTAATACGACGTTTTTTTGCATCCATCAGTAAAAACGGATTCCAGTATAAAGTAGTGCGGTAATCTTTTACATCAACACCATTTGTTTTATCATAGTCGGGCATATAAAATTGTTTCAGGGCCGAATATCCGTTCAGTATAACACTATTCAATCCTTTTATATTGGCATTATTGGCTGCACCTCTTTTAGTATATACTGCTACTGCTCCGCCTGCACCACCACCGGTTGCACCAAAGAATGGGGGATCAAAAACTTTTATCATGGCCACATCGCTCATTGGGGTAGATTGCAATTGATCAATATCGGCAGACATCTCATTTAAAAATAACGATGTGTTACTTCCCCTTCTGGTAATAGTGGGCTGTCCTCCGGTAGTATTGATTTGCAAACCTGCTACCTTGCCTCTTAAATAATCCAGAATGCTCATAGCTGATTTAGCGAAAGGATCATCATCGGTAGCAAATATTTTTGCATCCCCGCTTTTAAATAATCCTGAGGCATATTGTTCATCCAGCTTTTCCGATAATGGTTTTTGTTTAGAAGTAACCACCACCGCTTGAAGCAATTTAGATTTTTGCATATCAATCTGAGATTTGTATAAACCACTTTGCTGTATGCCTTTTAATAAAAGGCTGCTGTCGGGTTTTGCACTTCCGTAAATAGAAGCCAGCAGGCTGTTGAATGCTGGGCCTGCTTTTACTAATCCGTTATCGAATGCAAAACTGGCGGTACTGGTCAGTATTTTTTCTTTATCATTATTAATCTGATAGTGAAACTGAACCGTATCAAAAAAGTAGAATCCATCTGTCCGGAATTTTCCATCTTCGGTGACGGGCATATTAAAAAACGAACTGGCATTACTGCCCGGCGTTTTTAAAATACCGGTAATACTCCTGTTCCTCAACTGTACTTTGGATAATCCGTAAATACTGCCGTTAATAGCAAGATAGTTATCCGGTAAACTTTTCAATGCGGGCCATTTATTAGTAAGCATATCTTCCCACTTAAACCTCCGCCAACCATTGGTCATCATTACCAGATCAAGATGTTCTTTTACTGAATCCTCCTCGCTGGAAAAATAATAGGAAGAATTGTACACATACCCCTTAAGGTCACTGCTCAGCATCAGCTCCGAAAAAATATTGTCTTTATTATCGCCCACTGCATCAAAACCTGCATCGGTAACTGCAATGGACAAATTGCTTAAATAATTTCCTCCAACATCAATCTGTAAAACTGTTTTACCATGAGGGCTCATGTTTTTTTCAACGGCATGCAGGTCGGTGGCAAAATAATAATTGTTATTATTGATAAAAACCAGTCTTTCAGCTACGGGTACCTGCGCTGCATTAAAAACAGTAAGCTGTAAAATTCCATCGGGCATACTGTCGGTAACTATTGGAGCGGTTACCTGTGTTTTGCGTTGCATATTTATTTTAGCCCCATACATGGTTTGCTCATGCATTTGTGCCATTACAAAATATGATTTAAATACATCGTCTGCTGCTTCGGGCCTGGTGATGGTATAGGTTAGCTCTCCGCTCTTATTGGTTACATGCAGGGTAATGCCTGTTGGCTTTGCATCAGGCAATGCAGTTTCATGTGCCGCACCGGTTTTGTCTTTCCAAATAGCTTTATATTTTTCTCCCGGCACAGGGGTAATGGTAAAAAATCCCATTCCATCGTGCACTGCAGTAAATTTTGTTACGGGCTTTCCTTTACTGTCGGTAATGGTGCCTGATACAGGAAAAGGGATGCCATCCTGATCATTAGTTTTAAATGCCACTACTGCACTGATATTGTCTACCAGGTCGCCACCTTCGGGGAAAAGAGTTAAAGTAAACTTTTTTGCCACCGGTGCTTTTTTGGCAGCAGGTTTTGCATTAATAACTGTAACGGGTTTTAAATAGAGCAAAGAAGAATCGAAATTCGTCATCCATAAAGTATAGGCCCTGATAAATAGTTTTGAATTATATACAGAATCTGCCAGTTCAAAAAATGAAGCTGCACCTGCTTGCAATACAGGCATTGTTTTTCGCTGTAACACTGTGCCATTATCATTGATCAGTTCGGCATACATGGTTTTACTGTTCACCAAAGGGCTGCTTACTCCGGTGATATAGGCTTTAAACCAGATGGTTTCCCCGGTATTATAATAAGGCCGGTCTAACTGCAGATATATTTTTTCCTGCGGATATTGTTCATTGGCTATATTCAGTAAAGAATCGAATTGTTGTTGTGCATGGCTGTTTATAAAACAAAGTACCAATGCTATTATACCTGTAAACTTCTTCATCATGGAATGCAGTTGTGCTTATTAATCAGCGTACAATTTAGCAATTGTTAGGCATTTAAAACACTAACGGATTGCTAAATGACCTTCAGGTTTAAAATAAAAAAGCAGCCAGTATAACAGTGGCTGCTTTTTACTATCCGAATTAATAGCTTTATACCAGGTCAATATCGAAATTTACCAATTGTACAAACTCACTTAAGCGGGTATCAATATCTTCCTTTTTGATTTCCTTCAAGCGTTCAGGTCCGAATTTTTCCACACAAAAACTTGCCATAGCACTTCCAATAATAATGGCCGTTTTCATATTTTCAAAACTGATATCTTTAGTTTTTGCCAGATGACCAATAAAGCCACCAGCAAAGGTATCGCCGGCGCCTGTTGGGTCAAATACTTCTTCTAAAGGAAGGGCAGGTGCAAAAAACACATGCTGTTCATGAAATAATAAAGCGCCGTGTTCTCCTTTTTTAATGATCAGGTATTTAGGCCCCATTTCTAAAATAGCCCGGGCTGCTTTTACTAGCGATAACTCACCACTGAGCTGCCTGGCCTCACCATCATTTACCAGTAATACATCCACCTTTTTTAAAACCTCTTTTAAATCATCCATGGCAATATCCATCCAAAAATTCATGGTATCCATCACAATAAGTTTTGGACGAACTTTTAACTGATTGATCACACTCAATTGTAATTTAGGCATCAGGTTGCCCAGCATTAAAAATTCTGCTCCCTGAAAACTGTCGGGTACAATCGGATTGAAATCGGCCAGTACATTAAGGTCGGTAACCAGTGTATCTCTGCTATTCATATCAATATGATACTTACCGCTCCAGAAAAAAGATTTTTTATCAGGTACAATCTCCACACCATCCAGCTCAATGCCCCTGCTTTTCATTTCATCCATTTCCTCTTGTGGAAAATCATATCCCACAATAGAGATCTGCTGAACAGGAGTTACAAAATTGCTTGCTGCATAAGCTACATAAGTAGCTGAGCCGCCTACAATCCTGTCTGTTTTTCCAAAAGGGGTTTCAATAGCATCAAAAGCCATGGTACCTACCGTAATTAGTGACATAGTATTTAAATTAAGATGGAATATTTACAAACGCTGCAAAAGTAATGGATTACACAGTGTTTTAAGTAAGTTGAACTAAGTTTTTGTGGTAAAAAGAGTGGCTTATTTGGTAAATTGCGAAAGAATACAAATTTATCCATGCCAATAGTACCGCTGATAAGCTGCTCACACTAAAAACCCAGTTATGCGTATATCTATTCACCCCATCGATCCTCAGCCACGACTGGTAAAACAAATAACAGAATGCCTTAAAGATGGTGGAGTGATCATTTATCCTACCGATACCATTTATGGATTGGGATGTGATATTGCTCAACATAAAGCTGTGGAACGAATTTGTAAAATAAAAAATATTGATCCACAAAAAGCACAACTGAGTTTTATCTGCCGCGACTTAAGCCATTTGAGTGATTATACCAAAAGCATTGATACCCCTTTATACAGGATGCTGAAAAATTATTTACCCGGACCATTTACTTTTATTTTACCAGCCAGTAAACAAGTGCCTAAAATACTGCAGAGTAAAAAAAGCACGATTGGCTTAAGGGTACCAGATAATGTAATCTGCCAGCATATTTTAGATACTTTGGGAAATCCTATTTTAAGCGCTTCTTTACCAGGAGATATGGTGGAAGAATATACCGACCCTGAAGTGATAGATGAAAAATTCGGGCACCTGGTAGATTTTATTGTGGATGGGGGTATTGGCGGAATGACCCCATCTACTATTGTAGATTGTACTACCGGTGATTGGACGATTACCAGACAGGGTCTGGGTATATGGGAGCAATAAGAACTGTTCAATTACATGATTACACAAAACAAGATCCCCAGATATTATCGGGGGATCTCTCTATTATCAGGCACAAAAACTATTAATTCCTGTCTCTTTTATTATGTTTTTTGCGGTAGATCTTACGGCTTTCCTGCCTTTGATCCTGCTTGATTTCTTTTTTTTCTTCTTTAGTTACAACTCCATCGGCTTTGGCTTCTTTAACATCCTGATGAATTTCTTTTTGGCCCTTAGCTAAATTTTTAGCTTCGGCTTTAGTCAGTTCTCCGCTTTTTACACCCTGGCCAATGCGGTGACGTTCGTTTTTACCTTTTTGTTTTACGGTTTGAGCATCGGCGGTACTGAATATTGCGCCTAATAAAATTGCTGCTGCTAATACGGTTGCTTTCATAAAAGTGTTTTTTAGTTTCTAAAAGTGAACAAATAAATTGTATACATCCATAGACGGTGGCAGGTGCTCTGGGTTTAATGAGTACAAAAATATTTTTGGTCAGCATTAATAAAAACGCTTTTTGAAGCTGCTTAGTATATTTATTTAGTACTACTTATTTTAGGCGGAAGAGTATAATAAAAGAACAGCCTGTAACAATTACTTAAACTGTAACTGCTGCCATTATTTTTTTGCTGAAAAATGCGCATATATCCGGCATCAAAAGAAAGGGTATTGCTTATTTTCTGTTTGATGCCGGCAAAAAATCTGTTTTGATCAAAGGTATTATATACCACGGCTGAGCCAAACTGTACCATACATTCATCTGTAATTGTAAGTTGTGGCAGGTTTGTATTTTTAAACAGCGGATAAGTGGCGCTCAATAAATACCGAACCCTGTTGGTGAATTTATTTTTGCCTGTTTTGGTATCGTTGGTAATAATTTGTACCCAGCGTTGTTCATTTCTTAAGCGCTGCACAATTTTTAATTTGCTATAAGCAGCAGATAATTGTACCTGTTCAAATATTCTGTTTTCGTCCGATTTGGTTGTCCAGCCGGGAGTGGTGGGCGATAATAACAGATTACCATAACCTACTACAACCGATACATTTTTATTGAACTGATAACCCAGTCCCACTCTTCCAAAAATGAAGGAAGTGGAACGGAAAAAATTATTTTCACGCAGATGTGCATCGGCCATAATAAACCACTGTTTATTTAAATAAAGGCTGCTGTTCATGCTTACCCATGAAAAGGTATTGTGAGATATTTGTTTTGATGTGGTTTGACCAAATGTTATACTGCCGCATAATGATGCTATTGCCGGCAGCAATATTTTTATATTGATTTTCATTGTATGAATATTAGATCGTCAACTAAAAAGCAGTATCAGTAACTGTGCAGCCACAATGCGTAATATCATGGTTAATGGATACACGGTGGCATAAGTTACAGAGGGAATATCATTGCCGGCCAGTTTGGTGGCAAAAGCAAGCGCAGGAGGATCGGTAGAAGCGCCGGCCAGTAAGCCACATATTTCGAAGTATGTTTTCTTAAATCTTTTTTTAGCTATAATACCCACAGTGATAAGCGGAATAATGGTAACAGCAATACCCATCAGTATCCAGATAAAGCCTTTGCCATCAACAAAAGCTGCAGATAAATTTTTACCGCTGCTTAATCCCACGCTGGCTAAAAATAAACTGATACCCATTTCCCGTATCATCAGGTTAGCACTGTTGGTGGTATAGTTGTTCAGGTAAAATACATTTCCAAAGCGGCTGAGTAATAATGCCACAATCAAAGGACCACCCGCCATACCAATTTTTACAGGAACAGGCATTCCCGGAAAGTATAATGGAATGCTGCCTAATACCACACCCAGTACAATACCTAAAAATATGGGTGCCAGATCGGGGGCTTCTAATTTTTTCAATTCATCACCCACTGCATCTGCAACAAATTTAATTCCATCTTCGGTGCCTACTACTTTTAGTTCATCCCCCAGTTGTAAAAAAATATCGCCATGTGGTACCATTTCAAAGCCGGCACGTTTTAAACGGGTTAACGTAAAATCGTGCTGGTATAATTCAGGTAAATCACCTAAACGTTTATGAGTAACAGATTTTTTAGTTACCACAATAGAGCGGGCAATTAAATTACTTTCTATAGCCGATTTTAAATTGGTATTACTTAATGGCCCTACAATTAATTTCAACTGCTCTGTTTCTTTTTTAGAAGCCACAATTAACAGCACATCATTCTCTGAAAGAATGGTCTCCGGAGTAGGGGTGATGATTTCGTTATTGTGCTGCATTCTGGAAACAATAATCTTCTCTTTCAGCATTTCAAACAGTTTGCGTAAAGGCTGTCCGGAAAGCATTTTGTTTGCTAAAATAAAATGACAGGAGATGGGCTTGTTAGCACGTATGATATTCAGTTTGCGGTGCAGCTCCTGCTCGGTTTTAATATTAACACCCAGTATTTTTTTCAGCAGCAATAAAGAACCGATTATACCAAACACACCAAACGGATAAGTAACTGCATAAGCAAGTGTGATGAGAGATTTATCGGTACCGGTAATATTAAGATCGCTAACGGCAGCCTGTGCTGCAGCAAGTCCGGGCGTATTGGTAACGGCGCCGCTCATGATACCTGCCATAACTGAAATATGGTTATGGCCCATATAAAATAACAACACGGTAAGTACAACACCAATGGTAACAATTAATGCTGCCAGCAGATTATTATTGAGGGCATTCTTTTTTAAACTGGCAAAAAACCCCGGCCCCACCTGAAGGCCAATGGAGTAAACAAAAAGGATAAGGCCAAATTCTTTTAAGAAATGTTCAGTTTTTTCATCAAGGGAAATACCAAGGTACGAAACAAACATACCGGCAAATAATACCCAGGTAACACCCAGTGAAATACCGCCGATCTTTACTCTGCCCAGCCATATTCCTGTGGAAATGACCAGTCCGAAAATTAATACTGTCTGTGCTATAGAATTTACAGTAAACAGATCAGTAAACCAATTGCTCATAAAATAAGTTTTAAAGAGGAGGATTCACACAAAGCGAAGCAATAATACTGAGCACATGAGAATAAGACAACAGCATCATTGTTTGCTTTGTGTGAAATGCTTCTTTACAGAAGTACCTCTTATAATTAAACTAAAACTAAAACACTATAGCGGGCAATCGTTACTCATTTTTAATCCAACTCCGGCTGCAATTCCCATTTTTCGGGAGAGCGCCATAACGCACTTAACAACAGTTCTCTCATAAAGAAAAATTCTTTAGGCAGCTTATCATACATTCTTTCAAATAATTCTTCATGGCCTAATAATTCCTGTTTGCCGGGTTCTCTTTCAATGGTCATTATTTTAGAAAAATCGTCTTTGCTGAACTCTTCCAGTCCGCGCCAGTCCAGATCTTCATAACGTGGCATCCATCCTAACGGGCTTTCCACAGAAGATGCATTTCCTCTTAAGCGTTGTACAATCCAGATGAGTACCCGGATATTATTTCCAAAGCCGGGCCATAAGAACTGACCGTTCTCGTCTTTTCGGAACCAGTTAACACCAAATATTCTTGGGGCATTAGGAAGGTTGCGGCCAAACTGTAGCCAGTGGTTTACATAGTCGCCAATATGATAACCCATAAATGGTAACATTGCAAATGGATCTCTTCTTACTTTACCCAAATCTCCAAATGCAGCTGCAGTTGTTTCGCTTCCCATTGTTGTAGCCAGGTATACGCCAAAATTCCAGTTGAAAGATTGGTATACTAATGGAACACCGGTACTTCTTCTGCCACCAAAAACAAAGCCATCAATCTGTACCCCTTTAGGATCATCCCAGCAGGGATCTACTGCAGGATTTTGATAAGCAGGTGCGGTAAATCTTGAGTTGGCATGTGCTGCAGGTTTGCCGCTGTTTTTATCCCATGGTTCTCCTTTCCAGTCGGTCAACCCTTCGGGCGCATCCTGTGTCATACCTTCCCACCATACATCTTTATCAGCTGTAATGGCCACATTGGTAAAAATGGTATTGGCCTTAATGGTTTCCATGGCATTGGGATTAGTTTTATAGTTGGTACCCGGTGCCACACCAAAATATCCTGCTTCGGGGTTGATGGCAAATAAATGCCCATCACCTGCTTTATGTATCCATGCAATATCATCACCTACGGTGGTTATTTTCCAGCCTTCAAATTCTTTAGGCGGAATCAACATGGCAAAATTGGTTTTACCACATGCACTGGGGAATGCTGCTGCCAAATAATTTTTTTGTTTGTCGGGAGATTCCACACCCATTATCAGCATATGTTCTGCAAGCCAGCCTTCTTCGCGGCCCATTACTGATGCAATACGCAGAGCAAAACATTTTTTACCCATTAAAGCATTACCACCATAACCACTTCCGTAAGAAATGATCATTCTTTCATCGGGGAAATGAGAAATATATTTTACTTCAGGATTGCAAGGCCAGGTACTTTCTGTTTTTCCATGTTCTATTGGATCGCCAACGGTATGCAGGCATTTTACAAAGCCATTTTTAGGAATATAAGGCAGTACGTTTTCGCCCATTCTTGTCATAATACGCATGTTCACCACCACATATTCAGAGTCAGTTATCTGTACACCATATCTTGAGTAAGGAGAACCTAAAGGACCCATACAAAATGGAATCACATACATGGTTCTGCCCTTCATACTGCCTTCTAAATGACGGTTTAAAGTCTTTTTCATTTCGGTGGGTTCCATCCAGTTATTGGTTGGGCCGGCATCTTCTTTACGGCGGCTGCAAATAAAGGTTTTGTCTTCCACTCGGGCCACATCACTGGGGTCGCTGAAACAGGCAAAGCTGTTGGGTCTTTTTTCGGGATTTAATGGTATAAATGTGCCTTTTTTAACCAGATACTGGCAAAGGCTGTCATATTCACCCTGAGAACCATCTACCCAATGAATGGTTTCTGGTTCACACTGTGCAGCTACAAGGTTAACCCAGTTTTCCAGTTCATCTTTTACTTTAACATTGTCCAGGATGAAAGCATTAGTTTGTTGTCTCATTATTTTTTTGATTTAAGCGGGATTGAAAAAATTCTACAGTAAAATTAGTGCAAGTACATGCCCAGAAACTGATATATGTCAATTTTTAAAATGATATTCTGTAGCGAATAGGTTAATTAAAACCTTACATTTAAGCTGTTATATTTTTGTTTTTAAGTACAATTTTCAGAACAATAAATTACTTGCAGGCAATATATTGAAACTTTTTCGGTGGTATTTACATATGCCATATTTTTCAATAGCATTGCGGTGTACGGCGGTACCATAACCTTTGTTTTTATCCCAGCCATATTCCGGAAACTCTGTATGAATTTTTTGCATCCATTCGTCCCGGTATGTTTTTGCCAAAATACTGGCTGCAGCAATGGAGGCATATTTGCCATCCCCTTTTATAATACAATGGTGTAGTATTTTTTTATAGGCTTTAAAACGGTTGCCGTCTATCAGCAATAGTTGTGGTGTGACTTTTAATTGATCTAATGAAATATGCATGGCTTTATAGCTGGCCTGTAAAATATTTATTGCATCAATTTCATTATTATCCACTGCTGCAACAGCAAAGGCAAGGCTCTCTTTTTCAATGATGGGTCTTAATAAATCTCTCTCTTTTTCTTTCAGTTGTTTACTATCGTTTAACAAGGGGTGAAAAAAATCTTTAGGTAAAATAACAGCGGCTGCAAATACCGGACCTGCATAACAACCACGACCGGCTTCATCAAGTCCGGCTTCAATAACAGCATCCTGATAGTAAGGCAGTAACAATCTTTTTTTCAAAAGTAATTAATTAAATGAATAAGAAAATGTTAGTCCTAACCAATAGCTTTCTGTTTTAGGATTAACCGAAGAATATTTGTTATGCGATAAGGTATAATGAAAGTCGCCAATAAAACTGATCTGCGAAGACAGTTTTATTTCTGTGCCCATATACAGTAAATAAAAAATACGGGTTTGTGGTTTTGCTTTAAAACTGTTTTCCGAAAAAGCAGTGGATTGATTATTAAAATTATGCAGGCCCGAATTCCAGGTATAAGCAGCTTGATTATACCTTTCTGAAATGGTGTTTTTTACAGTATGACTAATGCCGATGCCGGTGCCAATATTAAACCGGAATTTGCTATTAAATATGGGCCCGGTTTTAAAGTTGATCATATTCTGCCATTCCAGTGTTCTTTTATTCTGAGATAAACTAACATTATCCTGAATGGTTGTTTTTGTAGTATCCATTGGGTATAAAATATTAGTATAGCCCCCATATCGTATGGCATTGTAATAAGAACTTTTAAAGTGAATGGAGCTGCGCCATTCCAGTAATTTTCTGCTCCACCAGCCTGTTTTGGTATCAATTAATGTTTTGCCTAATGATATTGAGCCGCCTGCTCCACTAAATGAGGGCAGAAAAATACCGCATTTTGGAACGGACTGATAATCAAAAGTCATTGTATCCAGCTGATAAGGAAATTTTGGCCTGTTGGCATACATATTTTTCCACTGGGTTCTGTCAATAACATTCACTTCTTCACCGGCCATAGCAGTGAAGTACAGGGTGTTGAAGAAAGGTTTTTTATGTTGGGCACTTACAGTTACAGTAATGAGCAGCAGTATCAGAGTTATTCCCGTTCTCATATGCATAATTGTTGCTATAGACCACAATATTAAAAACATTGCTGCCTGTAATCTAAAACAATTTTTGCGCACTAACTTTGCCATCAATATGGATACTTTAATACAACGTAATAACCGGCAGGTGGCCATCTGGCTGCTGATTGGTGTGGGAATGATTATTGTGCAGGTGTTATTGGGTGGTATTACCCGTTTAACAGAGTCGGGATTATCCATTACCGAATGGAAACCCATTACCGGCGCATTGCCTCCTTTAAATGAAATGGCTTGGCAGGCCGAGTTTGACCGCTATAAAGTAACCGACCAGTTTAAATACGTTCATCAAAACTTTTCTTTATCCGACTTTAAATTTATTTTTTTCTGGGAATGGTTTCACCGGTTGTGGGCAAGGATAATGGCGATGGTTTTTGTAATTGGTTTTGTGTATTTCATTGCCACTAAAAAATTCAACAAAAAGATGATAGTACCCATGATCATTTTATTTGTATTGGGTGGTATGCAGGGCGCTATCGGATGGATAATGGTTAGCAGCGGACTGGTTCCTGAAAAATATTTTGTAGGACATGTGGAACTGGCCACACATTTTATAGCTGCATTGGGTTTGCTGTGTTATACTTTGTGGTTTGCATTAAGTTTATTGATTCAACCGCAACAAAAAGTTTTGCAACCTGCTTTACAAAAACTGATGACCGGTATTATTATAGTATTGTTTTTTCAACTGATATACGGCGCATTTATGGCCGGATTAAAAGCCGCCATCAGCGCACCCACCTGGCCCGACATCAATGGCAGTATGATTCCGGCATCCATGGATGAATTATATCCATGGACAAAAAATCTGGTAAGCAATAACATTACCGTGCATTTTATTCACCGCGGACTGGCCTATCTGTTATCGGTACTCGTTATTATATGGTGGTTAAAGGCTAATGCAGTAAAAGAAAATGTACTGTTCAACCGTTTACGTACTTCTTTTCTAATACTTACTGTATTGCAGGTAGTACTGGGCATTTTTACAGTGCTTAATGCAACCTATACCGGCAGGTTGGTAGTGTTGGGAGTACTGCATCAATGCACCGCCATGTTATTACTAATGAGTGCTGTAACCATTGCATATGTATTGAAGAAAAAAACTGCTGCATAGCGTGTAAGCAGCGCTGACTGTTTATAGTGTTTGATTTTGTAGTATATTTAAAATACAATCAATCGCCTGCATGAAACGTTTGCCACATAATATCTTCTATTCTTTTCCTGTACAGCTTTTTATTCTTCATTTTAGAAAATTTCAGGTGTTGTTGGTATTCTGGTATTTACTGGCCAGTACCATCAACAGCGGCTTCATGAAAACTTATGGTGCCGATGCCCTGTTTTTTGCACCCGAATATTTAGGTTCGGTTAATGCATTGGGTGCAGCAATTGTAGGTGTGGCAATGGGCGTTTTTATTATGAGCTGGAATATTACCACATTTATTTTACACAGCAAACGCTGCAAGTTTTTAGCCACTACTGCAAAACCATTTTTAAAATACTGTCTTAACAATGCTATTCTGCCGCTGCTGTTTGTAGTATTATATTTTGTAAAGCTGATTCCCTTTAATGCGTCGAAAGAACTGATGAGTACAGCATCCATTGCAGCAATTGTTGCCGGTATATTGGGGGGATTTGTACTGTTACTTGCCCTTTCATTCGCTTATTTTTTTGGAGCAGAAAAAACTATACTGCGCAGTGTGGTGCCCATCATCGCTAACCCCCGGCAGTTTAAAAAAGAATATGATCCTGTTTTAAAACCACAGCCCGAAGGGTTTGGTATAAAAGTAGAGTATTATTTCAGTACACTTTTTCATTTGCGTAAGGCAAGAAATGTTTCTCATTATAATCAGGATTTTTTAGACATGATTTTTAAACGGCACCATATTGCGGCCATTGTAAGTATGATCACCGCATTTATTTTTTTAGCCGTAGTTGGATTTTTTTTAGATGCAAAAATATTTCAGGTGCCTGCAGCAGCAAGTATTTTTATATTTTTTGCTGTGATGACAGCAGTAATTGGCGCCCTCACTTATTTTTTACAAAGCTGGGGATTGCCCTTTATAATAGTGCTGGTATTTTTTATTGACCTGCTCTATAATAAAGATATTATTGATCCAAGAAATAAAGCCTATGGATTAAACTACAGTAATAAAAACGAGCGGCCGGTATACAGCAAGCCATCTTTACAGCAATTATGTACGCCCGAAAAAATTACAGCAGATAAGGCCAATATGCTGGCTATACTGGAAAACTGGAAAAAGAAACAGGGCACCGAAAAGCCGGTAATGATATTTATAAATGTTAGCGGTGGCGGATTGCGCAGCGGAACATTTGTGATGAATGCGCTGCAGCATTTAGACAGTATTACACAGGGTAAACTAATGCAGCATACCATGATGATCAGCGGTGCCAGTGGCGGTATGCTGGCGGCCACTTATTACCGTGAGTTATACAGGGCTAAACTAAATGGCGCATCCATTGATCTTAAAGACAGTAAGTACACTGATAATATTGCACAGGATCTGCTGAACCCCGTATTTTCTTCTATGATAGCCAGAGATATATTTGCACCGGCACAAAAATTTTCGATAAGCAATCATCAGTATGTTAAAGACAGGGGTTATGCGTTTGAAGAAAAGCTTAGTGAAAACAGCGAAGGTATATTGAACCGGCAGATTAAAGATTTTGCTGCAGATGAAAAATCGGCTCTAGTACCCATGATGATTTTTAATTCCACCATCAGCAGGGATGGCAGACAAATGATGGTGAGTACTCAGCCGGTAAGCTTTTTAATGAAGCCTTTTTTATATGTTGCTGATACAACTGTTAGTCCGGATGCCATAGACTTTGCTGCATTTTTTACCCGGCAGCAACCGATGAACCTGCGCTTATTAACTGCATTGCGCATGAATGCTACTTTCCCATATGTATTACCTAATGTATGGTTGCCCACCACACCGGTTGTTGATGTGATGGATGCAGGGTTGCGGGATAATTTTGGTGAAGCCACCAGTTTGCGGTTCATCGAAAATTTTAAAGACTGGTTGCAACAAAATACCGGTGGCGTGATCATACTGCAATTGCGCGACCGTAAAAACGATAACTGGCAGCAACCTTTTGAAAGTGGCAGTATTACAGATGTAATTACCAAGCCTGCTACTATGTTACAGCACAACTGGCATAAGCTGCAGGACTTTGCTCAAACTAATGAATACAGCTATATGCACAGCAGTATGGATAGTGTTTTGCACCGCATTAATTTTATGTATATGCCCGAGAAAGAAGACAAGGGTGCCGCATTAAATTTTCATTTAACAGCAAGTGAGAAAAAAGATGTGATGGAATCTTTTTACAATACTTACAATCAGGCTTCGTTAAAAAAAGTGTTGGAGTTGCTAAGGTAATTTTTTTGAAACGGACATTTTTTCATGGTATCGGCGTCCCCACTGTGACGGGGCTCACTTGTACGTTATACCAATAATGTACGGCAATGGTGTTGTATTAAATTTTTAATCCCAATTAAATGTTTCCAGCTTTCCGTTTAATTTCCATCTTTCCGGCAATGGATTTTCTATCCAGTCCAAAGGTTCGGCTACAGGTAATGGTTGTGATGCAGATGTAAAACATGCTACAATAAATGCTTTTTGTTCTGCACCCATGGCTTCTGGCTGGGCAGAAATAAAAAGTGGTGTGCCGCTTTTTGCCACCAGCTCCATCCATTGTTTATTTTTTGCCCAGGGTATTTTTGTGGTAAGGCCAACACAATCGCCATCGGCACAATAAAATATTCCTTGTTGCACAGAGCGGAATGCCAATGTATTAACACCCATTTTTCTTGTTCTATCCCATTCTATTCCAGAGGTATCATCACCAACCCGATTCAGTTCAAATAAACCGGCAGATAAATGACTGATGGTATTGCAACCAATAATATAAGTTTCTCCCGCCGCTTCACGAATGGCTTTGTATAAATGCAAAATAATTTCCGCATTGGTTTTTGACTGATCATTCATATTCCATCCCGGTGCAGTCATCGTGTTATCTTTCATCATTTCAAAACCCCACCTGCCTAAAATATCATAAGTGGTAAAATCAAACTTCACCATTTCGTAACCCCATTGCTTATACAGCTTAAAATATTCTTTTACCCTTTCAATATTTTCCGGAATTGTTGGATCCAAAATTGGCTGATCTTTTTCTCTTCCTTTAATTAACGGCAACATTACATTTTCAGCGTCTTTATAACTTCCGCATAAGGGCCTTGTCCATATGCCGGGCCGCATTCCTGTTGTTTTTATTGTTGCAGCCAGCTTGTTCATATCGCCAAACTTTTTATTGGGCGTATGCATATTATCTCCCCAGCACGAAACATCTGTTTTGCCTGGCGGGGCCATAAACCAACCGGCATCAATAACCGAAAACGGACGATTGCTTAATCCATCTGCCATAGGCACCATCATTGCTGTAAGCTGTTTAATTAATTTTTCTGAATTGTTACCGTAACAAAAATACCAGTCGTTAATGCCATAAACCGGTTGTTTGGGCATACGTGCTTTGGCACACATCAGTTTCATAAACCTTCTTGCCGTGGCAAATGCAGTTTCGCCGAAATTGTTTTTTATGGTTACAATTTCCGCGGCAAGTAATTTTCTTTTATCCAGCTGCACACCGTTTCCGCCCGACAGTGTGTTCAGTGTTAAACAAAGATTTCCATTGGCTATCTGCCAGCCGCAAAATGATGCCGCACCGGTTTTAACACCAAATCCGTTAGTACTGTTGCCATTGTGTTCCATAAAGTACCAGGGCAATACTTCAGTAGCTTTTGATAAATGCCAGGAGATATCGCCATAAGTACGTTCCCAGTGATCATTTAAAATAAGCGAAGTATCTTTCACTGGTGTTTTCCAAAATAAATTCAATGCACTCAAACTAACTTTTGGTGACTGTATTTCTACCGCTATAGATGATCCGTTGTTTTTTAAATGCACCAGCACATCCTGGTATACCCATTCCTGTTTTCCTTTTGATGTTAATGTTACCAATTGATTGTTGATTATCGCTGTAACATTGTCAGGAAAATTGATCAGCTGATCTTTTCCACCGGCAAAAACAACATCACTGGTAAGCACAGCTGCTAATGACAGGCCGGTAGTTTGTATAAAATGCCTTCGGTTCATTAATGGGCGATGTTGATTTTCTTTATAATATTTTTAGAATCGATCACTGCATTTTTTCCATCCGCTATATAAATGGGCACCGCATGCTTATTTATTGGAGAAGCCGTGCCTTTAAAGTTTTTAATATACAGATCGCTAAAATTATTCACTTCAATTCCGTTGGTAAAAAATGGCATTCTTGTTCCTGTCCATGTTAATGTAAAATTTTCTATTGATAAACCATTGATATTGCTGGCTAAAAAAGCTGGAATATCACTTTGAAACAACGCGACTTTTGGATCAAGGCAGCCTCGCAAATCAATATTACCACCGGCCACATCATTCAGTTTGGAATCCACCAGGTTAAATGTAAGGTTATGAAATTTAATATTTTCAATAATACTTTCTTTACTGCCATAAATTAAAATACCGTTCTCGCTTATGCAGGTAATATTATCAAAGCTTACATTTTTTATTTTCCCTAAAGGCAGACTGGTATCTTTTCCTCTTACTGCCGAAATATGAATGGGTTCCCCATTGCCCCACCAGTCGCCGGTACGCAGCCTTGTTTCAATCACTACATTGTTTACACTGATATTTTCCAATGAGCCTTCATCTCTTAAAAAAATACCAATACCACGGGTGCTGTTGGTGATATTACAATTGGAAATATTGATATTCTTTACGGAGTTCTGATCAAAAAAACCGATTCGTATGCCGCTGGAATAAGATTGCAAATTACAATTGCTGATATTGATGTTCTGTGAAGCATGGCGCAATTTTTTAAAACCTGGAATTTCAAAATGACTGTCGTAACCCACAATGGCAATCGCATCATCGCCCGAACGAATATCACAATTACTTACCGTTACGTTATTGCAACTGCTGATATCAATACCATCGGCATTGGGTGCCAGCATATTGGTCCAAAGTCTGATACCGTCAATATTTACGCCATCACAATCAGCAAACAGCATGGTCCAGAAAGGCGCTTTGCTGATGAAGATATCTTTTACTGTTACCTTTTTACAATTGCTGAAAATAAACATTTGGTAAGGCCTTTCTTTAGGAACAATAGGCCCATCACCAATGCCGCCATCAGTCACTTTTCTGTAATTTTCTTTTTGTCGGGTATATGAGGTGCCGCCCCATTCAATTTTTTTTGCTTTGGTAGTATCAAAAAAAACATCACCATTGCCGTCGATGTTTCCATTTCCATCAATAAGTATATTTTCCGCATCGGCAGTGTACAGCATACCGTAATGTACTTTGTTATATGGTGTATAATCGTTTAAATTGGCGCTTCCTTTTAATACAGCACCGGCTTCCAGATGCAAATGCACATTGCTTTTTAAATTTACGGTGCCGGTAATAAAAACACCGGCAGGAATCAATACCATGCCGCCTCCATTTTTATTGCAATCGTCAATGGCTTTTTGTATGGCTGTAGAGTTCAGTGTTTTGCCATCGCCAATAGAACCGTATTTTGTAATGTCAAAAATTTGGGCGGGTAATGCGGAAAAACAAAGCAAGAAAATTATGATGAATGAAATATATTTCATAGCAATAGCATTTACTTTCTTATAAAGAGATACAGCATCAATATACTCAAGTTTTGTATCTGCAGCTGCAAAAAAAAATTAAGTGCAAGGAATAGATAAAAAAGTATTACTACGGCAATAATAACCTGAAAGCATTCTCAATTATTTCAATATCAAATTGAGCAGCAGTAACTGCAGGATCACCATCAATATGCAGTGGTGCCATTAACGGGTTTAGTATCGTTATTTTTTTAGTTTGAAAATAGCCGATATCAGTACTGTGGTATTTCTTATCCTCATAAGGCCTTACTTCTCCTTTGCGTATCTGTTTTAAAATGTTCCAAACCATTCGCAGCTTACTCATTTTGTTTACCACTACAATATCCAGTAAACCATCGTGTAAACTGGCGGCAGGTGCAATGGTAAAATTATTGCCAAACTGATTGCTGTTGGCAATGCTGATAAAAAACGCTTCGGTAGGGATGGCATTGTCATTTACCCTTAATTCAAATGGGTAAGGTT
Source organism: Ferruginibacter sp. (assembly GCA_037140275.1). GTDB lineage: Bacteria > Bacteroidota > Bacteroidia > Chitinophagales > Chitinophagaceae > Ferruginibacter. The sequence continues at coordinate 22,097 of JBAXET010000005.1, forward strand.
TTGCGATTTTAAAATTTTTCAAGGATTGCAGCACATAGGTTTTTAATCCCCGTTTTTTTTGTTTTGCAAAATCATGTGCCACCTGCGCATCAAAACCTACACCGCAAAGCATGCAGCTGAATTTTTTGTTGATATAAAAACTGTCGACATACAATGCATGACCTTTGAAGATAATATCTAAAGCCTTATTTACATTTTTAGGAATTTTTGCAGCAAAAGCTAGTCCGTTTCCGGAACCCATGGGTATAATACCAATATTTACAGGCACACCTAATAATCCATTGGCAATTTGGCTAACCGAGCCATCACCACCGCAAATAACTACATCAGTAATGTTTTCTGCAGCAATTTTTTGTTTTACATATTCGTAATCACCTTCTGCATTGGTATGTAAAATTTCGAAAGGAATATTTTTTTCTGTGGTTCTTTGCTTAATTTTTTCCAGCGTGAGTACTTTGTTCTTAGTGCCGGAGATAGGATTGATGAAATAAATGAGCTTACGGTTCATGAAATTATTTTGCAGATAAGGTACCCATGTAGATATGTCTTGAAGCCACCATCAGTCTTTCATTGGCAGGTTCCATCAAAAGAAAGATTTTTACCGGGGTTCCTTTTTTTATCAATGCTTTTATTTTAGCGTCTGTAATAAAAAACTGACCTGGTGCTTTTTCAGGGATACTCAGCAAAACCTTGTCCTTTGCATCTGTAATTTCCAGTGATCTTTTATATACAGCCATTCCGGTAAATTCTCCCAGTACCTGTACCTGCAATTGCTTAATGTTTTTGCAGTCAGCTTTTTTTACAGTCACCGTATTATTAGCCTTATCGGAATTAATATTGAATTCGCCTTTTTTTACCCCGTTAATCGAGATGGTTACGGTAGTTTGTGCAAAGCCGGATGTGAATACAAAAGAGAGTATCAATAGTGAAAGCAATTTATGTTTCATGCCAGTTAAATTTACACAAAGTTAGTTAAAGCTTTGTCAACTCATTTCAGGCTGCTGCAATCAATTGAATGTACATTGTTAAAATTTACCAGCGCAGTAATGCACTTGCCCAGGTAAATCCGCTTCCAAATGCAGCCAGACAAACCAGGTCGCCTTCTTTTACCTTGCCCATTTCCCATGCTTCGCATAAGGCAATAGGAACAGAAGCGGCAGTAGTGTTACCATACTTTTGAATATTATTATATACCTGATCGTCGGTTAGTTTTAATTTTTGTTGTACAAACTGTGCAATCCGCAAATTGGCTTGGTGCGGAATCAGCAGATTAATATCGGTGGTTTGCAATCCATTTGAGTTCAAGGCTTCTAGAATTACTTCAGGAAATTTTACAATGGCCTTTTTAAATACTGCGGGCCCATCCATATAAGGAAAGTTTTGCGCATTATCAATCATGGCATGGCTCATGAACATTTGCCCCATTTCGGCTTCCTCAAAATCAGCATATTTATTGGGCATCCAATGATTGGCATGTGTACCCGGATTATACATGGCCAGAATTTCTGCACTCTCGCCGTCGCTGTGTAAATGCGTACTTAAAATACCCTGACCTTCTTTGGTTGTGGGCTGCAATACAACGGCCCCTGCACCATCCCCAAATATTACACTGATATTTCTGCCCCTGGTGCTAAAGTCGATACCAAAAGAATGTTTTTCACTTCCTATCACCAAAATATTTTTATACATGCCAGATTTAATAAACTGATCTGCAACAGATAAGGCATAAACAAAACCACTGCATTGGTTACGGATATCCAATGCACCAATTTCTTTCATTTTCATAGCACGCTGCACCAGTACTCCGCAGCCGGGGAAATAATAGTCCGGACTAAGGGTGGCAAAAATAATAAAGTCGATATCCTGTGTGGTAATACCTGCCCTTTCAATAGCAATAGTGGCCGCTTCAACAGCCATGGTAGTGGTAGTTTCTTCGGTGCGGTGGGCATAACGGCGTTCCTGAATACCTGTTCTTTCCTGTATCCATTCATCACTGGTTTCCATGTATTTGGTCAGGTCGTCATTGGTAAAAACATTTTTAGGGACATAGTAGCCGATCCCGGCAATTTTACTTAATGGCATGCAATCGTAGTTTAGTAAGGCAATTTACAAAATTGCTGCAGATGTGCAACTGTTTCATTTACAACTAATCAATCAGATTATATGATAATATTAATTTACCCGTGTCATTTCCATAAGCGAAAAATCCTCATCATAAATAGGGTGTACCCTGGTGCGGCAATGAAATTCCAGACTATTCCTTAGTTCAGAATTGTTTTGTATCATTTTAGAGGTAAAATGTTCTGATAAAGGCAGCAGTGAAAGTTTATCATCATTTAGTTTTAATTCGGCAATATAATTGGTGCCTTTAATGGCGATATTAAAAAACTGCTTACCTGCTACAGTACTCATAAAAGCAGTACCCCCTACAGTATCTTTGTATAATACCCTGAAAGGTTTTAGTTCATCCAACTGCCCAGTAAATGCAATATTATATTCTGTATCGTTTTTTTTACCCAGCATCATTTTAACGAGTACTTCTTTACCGTTGGGTTTTTTAACAAATACAGCCCAGTTACCCAGCAAGGCATCTTCTACGTAAATATTAGGGGTTTCATCTAATTTGTAAGGGGAGCTGTAAGGGCAGGCGCATAACAGCACCGATAATATAAAGAAAACCGGTATAGTAATAATTGCTTTCACAGATGCAGGGTAAAGTTAGCCATCTAAAATTGCAACTGCAAGAGTAAAACCCCACAAAGCTTTGTAACTTCCAGCTTTAAAATAAATGTATGGCAGGTTCAGGTAAGCTTTTATTTCTTGTATCAGGGATACTACTATTTTTAAACAGTTGTAAAAAAGATGATCCCGGTGCTGCCCCTACTCCAACCCCTGCACCCATTTTTGCACCTGCAGATTTTGGGTTTAAAGTAGTAGGTTATTTCCCCTACTACAGAAGCGCAACTGCTGTACCTGATACTAAGTTTAAGATGACCAATGTGGTGAACTATGCCTTTTTTACTGTTACAGGCACCGGACTAACACTGAATAGTGCTGCTACTTTTACTGCTGTAATAGCAAAGTGCCGTGCAAACAATACAAAAATATTCATGAGTGTAAACGGCGCTACTGCCGATTTTAAAACAAGTACGGCATCTCCTGCAGCAAGAAACAGTTTAATTAATACCATTATGAATAATGTTCGACTGTATGCGCTGGATGGGGTAGATATAGACTGGGAGTTTCCCACTACCAGTGATGGTACTGATATACAGTTTACTGCATTAATGAAGGAGTTAAGTGATAGTTTGCATACCAATGGAAAATATTATTTAACAGCTGCTATTACACCGGGCAAATATGCCGGCAGTTTCAGAGATGCTGTACAAACTGCAGTGTTTAATTATGCAGACTGGTTTAATGTAATGGTATATGATGATTTTAGTACTACAGTTGCATACAAACAACACAGTGATATGGCATTGGTAAATTCATCTATGAATTACTGGTTAACCACGCGGGGAATGCCGGCAAGTAAATACGTGCTTGGTTTGCCGGGCTATGGCCGCCCTTCGGGAATTACACAAACCAATACGGTACTTAGTTACAGCAGTATTTTAGCACAGGGTGCCAGTGCCTTATCAGATTCTGCCACCGTTACTGCAAGCGGATATGCCAGTCCGTTTACCATTTATTATAACGGACAGCCCACTATAAAATTAAAAACCATGCTTGCCAAACAAAGAGGTAATGGTATAATGCTGTGGGAAAAAGGACAGGATGCCAATGATAATACTTCTTTATTGAAAGCAGTATGCGATACCATTGGCAGGCCGTATTAATTTTTTAAAATAGCACCCAACCAGCCACCAATTTCCATCAACCAGGCAATACCCAGGTGAACAATTAAACCACCCCAGATACTGCGGGTATTATAGCTAATTATACCCAATAAAATACCACCCCAAAAACTGCTGATGGCTTCACCCATAGGTTTACCAAAATGAATGGTACAGTAAAAACAGGCCATGGGTATAATGCACTGCTGTCCGCATATTTTAAGTAAGGACAAAATTAAAAATCCGCGAAAGAAAAATTCAATACTCACAAAATCAAAACCATAGCAGAGTTCATATACAGCATAACGCCATTTTTGATCAGCAATTGAAAGTTCATTTAAAAAATGAGCTTTGGGGTAGATGGTCAAAAAATCTTTTTGAATACTTGCCAAAGCAATTAATGGAATCATAATCAGCAGCATGATCAGATATGGTGTAATATCTTTTAAAGCAGTAGAGGAAGATCCGTAAAACGGCTGGCTGTTTCGGTCTTTGATGAACCATATAATATACAGCGGTATCAGTATCAGAAAAACTCTTACCACCCAGTTAATACAACGGGTCCAGTACAATTGTTCTTCGCCATCCCATAACCTGTTAATGACAGATTCCTGCCAGTTGCAATTTACCCTGAAAGAAAAAATAGCAGGGGCAATTAATACAATGATCCAGAACCAGTAATTGCGATAGTAAGTACAATCTTTAAAAAAAAGTATTTGTAAAAAAAACGCTGCGGCAAATGGAATAAAATACAGTAAATACATACCGGTAAAGCTACCCGCCGCATACCTGTCTTCCAGTGCATGCCAGTAGTTCAGGTATATGATAGTACCCATCAGCAGTAGTATCAATACAAAATAAAAAAGGCGAAAACTGTTTTTATAAAAATCCCTGATGTAATTAAATACCGATGTCAAGTATGTTTTTTTGTATAAAGATAAAGCAGCAATTGATGTAAAATAAAAAACCTCTGAACAACAGAGGTTTTATGAATAGTACATACTTTAATTATTTATAGCCTTCCCATTTGCGGTCAGATATATTAAATAACCAGTAAATGCCATTTGTATAAGCAAAATTGAATGATTCTTCACTTACTGTCATCAGAGGCAATTCTAATTTTTTAGTGAGAAATCCTGAACTGATATCATACAGTTCAATTACATTAGCATCTACATTTAAAAAACCCAGTTCGGCACCTTTTGTACCCGAATACACTAACGAAGTATAATTATATCCTTCGGGCAATTCCATAAATTCATCTTCTTCCTCCCCATCTGCTTTGGTGTGTCCCCAGTGTATAATAACCGATTCGGATATTGAGCCATCTTTAACATCATATAATGAAACATTAGGGCCGTTTAGAAAAGCTACTTTATCTTTTAAAGGAATATAAGTTCCAACGGAATTTTCTTCAGGTTGGTTTTCTCCACTCAGGATAATGTCAACTGCAGCCGGAAAACCTTTGGCATTTAATTTATAGCTGAACCAGCCATAATCAGAATAGGCATTACCGGATATTTTTTTTGTTTTAGGATTATACCACAGGCCGCGGGTGTCTATTTGAGTAGTGACAGTATCGGCAGTTAATCTTTTTCCTTTGAAATCAAATACTGCTAAAGGGAAACCGGCATTTCCGGCAAATGAAGCGTAATATTTTTGTGTAACCGGATTCCAGCATACACCGGCACCACGTTTGCCGCATAATTCATCTTCTGCCGTTTTGGGCATTTGAAGTTCAATTACTTTTTTTAAACTGCGGGTATTTTGTGCAATAACAGTAGATACAATGCATAACACAATAAGCGACAGTATAATCTTTTTCATGCGTGTAAATTTTTACACAAAATAGATAAATATTTTAATGGGAACATACCTTTAGCAGGGTATTTTGAAAATCTTTATATTAAATAAATGATTTATTTAGCTGGTGCATTAAGCGTGTTCCATAACAGGTCTTTTAATGCCGAAAGTCCTGTGCCATTTACTGAAGAAATAAATATATGTGGAATATTATGGGGCAGTTCTGTTTCAATGGCTGCTTTTAATTCATCATCGAGCATATCGCTTTTGCTTACTGCAATTACAAAGTCTTTTTGCAGCATATCGGGATTGTATTCCTTTAATTCATTTAACAGAATCTCAAATTCCTGTTTATGGTCTTTACTGTCGGCAGGTATTAAGAAAAGTAAAACTGAGTTACGTTCTATATGACGTAAAAAACGATGACCTAATCCTTTTCCTTCTGCAGCACCTTCAATAATGCCAGGCAAATCGGCGATACAAAAACTTCTGTTGTCGCGGTATTCCACCATGCCAAGTTGCGGCACCAAAGTGGTAAATGCATAATCAGCAATTTTGGGTTTGGCAGCGGTTATGCTGCTGAGTAAGGTTGATTTGCCTGCATTGGGAAAACCCACTAATCCAACATCTGCTAAAACTTTTAATTCTAAAATTTTCCAGCCTTCAACACCTTCTTCGCCGGGTTGTGCATAATCAGGAGCCTGATTGGTAGCAGTCTTAAAATTGCTGTTGCCCAATCCGCCACGACCACCTTTCAATAAAATCACTTCCTGGCCATCTTCTAATATTTCTGCTTCCTGTAAGCCGGTGACTTCGTCACGGGCAATAGTACCCAGGGGTACTTCTATTATAATATCCTTGCCGAACCTTCCTGTAGAATTATTTTTACTGCCGTTCTCCCCATCCTCTGCCAAAACATTTTTATAATACCTTAAATGCAGTAAAGTCCATAACTGGCTGTTACCTCTTAAAATAATATGAGCACCACGACCTCCATCTCCGCCATCGGGGCCACCAAAAGCGGTTAATTTATTGCGCATAAAGTGTTTGCTGCCTTCACCACCATGACCACTGCGGCAAAATACCTTTATCTGATCTACAAAGTTTGATTTTTCCATTTCTGCTGTAAAGGTCTGTAAAATTTAAGGATTACAGCAATTAAAGACTGATATTCTGTGCACCAGCAGAATGACTTTTATTTATTAAAATAAATATATTTTCAGAAATGATTGAAAATACAGAAATAATATTTACATTTGTGTTGTCATAATGCTTGTTTACAGTTAAAGCATATTTTATGAACATCGCAGCATACGCTTTTTATATTATCATCACTTATCTGATCACCGTTCATGTTGGCAGGGTTTTTTACAAAAACGGACGGCATTATATTTTATCAATTTTAAAAGGAGATGAGCAACTGACCGATTTTATCAATAAAATTTTACTGATCGGCTATTACCTGATGAATCTGGGCTATGCCACTATTATGCTTAGTTTTTGGAAAAGCATCAGTACCTGGACGGAACTGGTTGCCAGTGTAAGCAATATGACTGGCCGTATAATTATTTCGCTTGCCATCATGCACTTTATTAATATGTATGCCATCATTATTATTGGCAAAAAACAACAGATTTTAACACCATCTAAAAAATAAAACAATGAAAACTGATCTTAATTTTATTGCTTATGTAATTTATTTACCTGTAATTATTGCACTTACCTGGTATGTGGCGCATACTTTATTTAAAAACAGCAAGGTATTTATGCTGGATATTTTTCATGGTAAAACAGATATTGCGTTTTCTACAAACACACTATTTGAAACAGGCTTTTATTTGCTTAACCTGGGTTTTGCTTTATTGATAATGGAAGTATCTGTGGAAATTCTTAACAGCAGAAGTTTACTGGAAATACTAAGCGCCAAAGTGGGTGGCTTTGCCATTTATTTGGGCATCATGTTGTTTTTTAACCTCTATCTTTTTTTCAGGGGAAGGCGCATTTCAAAAATGAGAAGTGTAACGAGTACCTCTTATAATGAGGAAATAAAGTAATTGAAAAAGGGATATTGATTTACTGCGGTTGTTTTTCAACCGCAGTTTTTTATGTATTATTTTTCCAGGGTTTGTAATTGGCAGCATCCATCAAAGGATTTTCTTTTATCTCCCGAAGTGGTTCGCAGGGTTTCCAGTTCTCAAACATGTTTTTTGGTAATTGCTGGTACAGTTTTGTGCCTTCCGTTTTCCAGGCCATCATTTCATCATTCACGTCTTTAATTTTTTTATCTCTACTTTAAAGAGCCGGGTTTTCTCCCATATCGCCAGATCTTCAAATCCGAATTTTAAATTATTTATGGGAGTACAGATTTTTTCGATGATAAATTTAAGCATCAAATCTAAAATACCCTATATACTTTATTTACTTATTTTACGAGCTTTTTATCTGTTCTAAAACAAGTGCCTTTAAATAAAGCTACACTATGCTCATGCTGATTTGTGATGGTGATATGATACAGGCCGGTGCTTTTTCCATTATGCAATTCTTTAGTTTCAGCAATAAGTGTATCTCCCACATGCACTGGTTTTATAAAATTTATAGCAGTATCTAAAGCAACAGACAAAATATTTCTATTGTTACAGGCAAATGCAAAAGCACTGTCGGCCAGTGAAAACGCAATTCCTCCGTGAACAATGCCAAATCCATTGATCATTTCATTTCGCACGCTCATTTTAATCTTACTGTAGCCTTCTTTAATTTCCAGTACTTCAATACCCAGCCACTGCGAAAATAAATCGTGTTGCATCATATGTTGTACCACAGATAATGCCGCTGCATCTTTATTCATTGCTATAATAATTTAGAATGGTGAAATACAATAAATCCCCTTCAGGGCATTTATTGACCTTTAAATACAGGTATTCTTTTTTCCAGAAAAGCATTGATGCCTTCTGTATAATCTTCAGTTGCGGCAGCTTTTTGCTGGTATTCATCCTCCAGTTGTAATTGCTCTTCCCATGAATGATGAAATGAACCGTTTAGTGCATGTTTGGTATAAGCCAAACCCTTAGTAGGCATTTGGGAAATGGTTAGAGCAATTTTTTTACTCTCTTCATCAAACACCACATCTGCAAAAATTTTGTATAGCATTCCCAAACGTTCTGCTTCTGCAGCACCCACTTTATCTCCTGTCATCATTAGTGCACTGGCTTTTTGCCAGCCTATTAAACGGGGCAGGGTAAAGGTTCCACCGCTATCCGGTATCAAACCAATTTTGCTGAAAGCCTGAATAAAGGAGGCTGTTTCAGAGGCAATAACAATATCACAGCATAATGCAATATTAGCACCTGCGCCGGCAGCCACTCCATTTACAGCCGCAATAACTGGTTTAGGTAAATTACGGATACGTTGTACAATGGGATTGTAATGCTCGGCTAAAATTTGGCTGATCTCAATTTTTTCATCACCAGTAAGTTCACTGATATCCTGCCCGGCACAAAATGCCTTGCCTGCCCCGGTAATATACACACAACGTACTTCATCTTTTGCGGCACATTCATCCAGACAGTTCTGTAAAAGCAATGCCATTTCGCGGTTGAAGGCATTGAATTTTTCGGGTCTGTTGAGTGTAATAAAAGCAATGCTGTTTTTTATTTCGAAAAGGATAGATGACATAAAATAGTTTTAATAAAAGTGATAGTATTATACTTCAAAACTTTTTACTTCTTTATGATTCAGTAAAAACAAATTAACAGCATCGTAGTTTCTGTCGGGCGAACTGATACGGTATAAATACACCGCGTCATTACTTTCTTTTACCACTTTCATACACCTGAAAGTCATATCGTTTAACTGGAAAAAAACTTCCAGTTCTTTTTTAAATACCTCGCCAATAGATTCTGTTTTAATACGGTAATCTTTAACACGGTGAAATTTATTGATAAAACGTTGTACAGGCTCTAACACAAATAATGTAATCACCACTATTATTGAAACCACAATTGCCAAGGAGTAATGATGATAACCGATGGCCATACCTAAAGCTGCAGTAACCCAAATTAATGCTGCTGTGGTTAATCCGTTAACGGTAATACCTTCTTTAAAAATTACACCAGCACCAATAAAGCCAATGCCCGTTACAATATTACTGGCAATACGGTCGGGGCTCACGGTATTACTTTCTTTACTCAATATGGTGTATAAACAAGAGCCAACACAAATTAATATCATGGTTCTAAAGCCAGCGGGTTTGCTTCTAAACTCGCGTTCAATACCAATAATAGCACCAATGATAAATGCAGCAGATACCTGTGCGGCCTCTTCAAAATAAATAGTCAGATCCATGAATGTAAATTTAGCAATCGATTTGTAAATGTAAGCAGATTAATGGCACTTAAAATAATCGAAAGGCTCTTTACAATCCTTACATTGATACAATGCTTTGCAGGCAGTGCTGCCAAATTCGCTGATGAGTTTAGTATTAGTGGAATTACATTGGGGGCATTCCACACCATCTTCGGCCAGTTCAAATTTTTTATCTGGTGCCGCAATACCATACGTTTTTAATTTCTGTTTTCCAGCCTGGGTCATCCAGTCGGTGGTCCATGCCGGCGCCAGTATTGACGTGACTTTATTTTTATGATATCCGTTTTCAAGTAATGCTAAACGGATTTGCATGGCAATCATATCCATTGCAGGGCAACCGGTATAAGTTGGAGTGATGAGAACTTCCACCTCGTCATCATTAAAGAGTACGTCTCTTACAATTCCCATATCCATAATGGATAGCACAGGTATTTCCGGATCGCAAACAGATTCTAAAACGGTATTAATCTTTTGTTTTGTTATGTTATGCAGGTCTACCATTTACTGTTGGGATAAGCACGTTGTACATATTGTAACTCTGATAAAATAAAACCCAGGTGTTCGGTGTGTATACCCTGTTTTCCGCCGGTTTGCATAAACACTTTTTCCGGAACAGGTAATGTAGCGGCATTAAAAATTATTCTTACTTTTTCTTCCCAAATATTTTTTAATGCTGCTGTATCAATGCCAAATGCAATTTCATAATCTGCGGTAGTAAACATCTCGCCGGTATACGGCCATAATTCATCAATGGCTTTACTCATTCTTGATTTGCTTTCTGCAGTGCCATCGCCCAGGCGTATCACCCATTCACTGCTCCAGCGCAAATGATATTTAATTTCCTTTAATGCTTTGGCAGTAATGGCTGCTAATTGTACCTCTTTATTAAATTGCAATTGTTCAAACAGCAGGTATTGGTACTGACTAAAAAGAAACTGCCTTAAAATAGTTTGTCCCCAATCGCCATTCGGTTGTTCAGTTAGCAATAGGTTTTTATACTCTCTTTCTTTTCTTAAATACGCCAGCTGGTCTTCATCGCAGGTGCCACCAATCAGTGATGCAGCATACTGATAAAAATTTCTTGATTGCCCTAACAAGTCCAGTGAAATATTGGTTATGGCAATATCCTGTTCCAAAATGGGTCCGTGGCCGCACCATTCGCTGTTTCGTTGCGAAAGAATGAGCGTGGTATCTGCAAGATGTAATAAATAATCGGCTAGTTGCTGATGCATAGTTTCCGTTGTTAATACTGTATAAAAATATTTACCCTTACATATGATTTACTTCATCGGGCAGCTGATAAAAACTTGGATGCCTGTAAATTTTATCTGCAGCGGGTTCATATAATTCACCTGCTTCTTCAGGATTAGACGCCGTAATGTATTTGCTTTCCACTACCCAAATACTTACCCCTTCCATCCGGCGGGTATACACATCTCTGGCATTTTCAATGGCCATTGCTGCATCGGCTGCATGCAAACTGCCAACATGTTTATGGTCGAGCCCCTGTTTGCTTCTTATAAAAACTTCCCACAGTGGCCACTGGATGGCATCGGATGCAGTTTGATAATTACTACCGGATCCCTTTTCTTCGGGAATGTCACCGTAGTAAAGTTTTCTTATCTGAATATTCATAATCAAATTATTTTAAATTATTAAGCTACTTCTAAAGCCCCTTTAGGGGTTTGGGGTGATTTTCTTTTTTCAGAAAATGCCATAGCTGCCTCTCTTACCCATTGTCCTTCTTCGTGTGCTTTGCGTCTGGCTTCCAGTCTTTGCTTGTTACAGGGCCCATTGCCCTTTACAACATTCCAAAATTCATCCCAGTTGATTTCACCAAAATCATAATGATTGAGTACTGCATTCCATTTTAGTTGCTCATCCGGTAATTTCATACCCAGTACTTTTATCTGCTCGGCAATCATATCCACAAATTCCTGGCGCAATTCATCATTGGTTTTTCTCTTGATCTTCCATTTCGTACTTTGATCACTGTTGGTAGATTCAGCATCTTTAGGACCAAACATCATCAGGCTGGGCCACCACCACCTGTTAATGGCATCCTGGCACATGGCTTTTTGTTCCTCTGTTCCCTGAGATAAAACTAATAATGCATCAAAGCCCTGTCGTTGATGAAAACTTTCTTCTTTACAAATCCGCACCATCGCTCTTGCATAGGGGCCATAACTGGTACGGCATAGTGCTACCTGGTTTAAAATTGCAGCACCATCTACCAGCCATCCAATGGCACCAATATCGGCCCATGTTAAAGAGGGGTAATTAAAAATAGAAGAATATTTTGCCTTACCACTGTGCAGGTCATTGATCATTTCATCGCGGCTGCTGCCTAATGTTTCAGCTGCTGAATACAGGTATAAACCATGGCCACCTTCATCCTGTACTTTAGCCAATAAAATGGCTTTGCGTTTTAAAGAAGGTGCCCTGCTGATCCAGTTGCCTTCGGGCAGCATCCCTACAATTTCGCTGTGTGCGTGCTGACTGATCTGCCTGATATTAGTTTTTCGGTAGGCTTCGGGCATCCAGTCTTTGGGTTCTATTTTAATTTCCCCGTCAATTTTTTGCTGAAAAATATTTTCAAAATCCTGCATTGGCATGTTTAAAAATTTAGAATTATATTTTCTGTCTTTATTTAATATCAAAATCCACCACTACTTTTTCTGTTTTAGGATGGCTTTGGCAGGTGAGTATAAAACCCTGTTCAATTTCTTCCTGCTCCAGTCCCCAGTTTACATCCATTTCCACTTCACCGGAAATTAATTTGGCTTTGCAGGTACAGCATACGCCACCCTTACAGGCAAAGGGCAGATCGGCACCCTGTTTTAATGCTGCATCTAAAATACTTTCATTATTAAATGCCAGATCAAAATCAAAACTTCTGCCATCCAGCTTAATAGTAATATTACTTTTGGGTCCTGTATCGCTTTTTGCTTTCTGCTTTTTGCTTTCTGCTTTATTCATACCAGGAGTGGTGAACAGTTCAAAATGGATATGTTTTTTATTAATCCCTTTTTGTGTTAAAAAATCTTTCACACAAAAAATCATTGCTTCGGGCCCGCAAATAAAAATTTCATCGGTGTTGTTGTAATCGATCAGTTTAGTAAGAGCTTCCAGTTTGCTTGCATCTATTCTTCCGGAATTAATTGGAGCATCTGTTTTTTCTCTACTGAGTATATTAATAAAATTAAAACGCTGCAGGTATTTATTTTTTATGGCTTCCAGTTCTTCAAAAAATATTATAGATAACCGGCTTTGGTTGCCCAGCACTAATGTAAAACTGCTGCCGGGTTCGGTATGCAAAGTAGTGGCAATAATAGAAAGTATTGGTGTAATACCACTTCCGGCAGCAAATGCCAGATAACGTTTTTTATGATTACTGTTTAATACACTATTGAATCTTCCTGTTGGGGGCAATACATCCAGTTCATCACCCGCTTTTAATACTTCATTGGCATAAGTGGAGAATTTACCTCCATCAACTTTTTTTACTGCAACTTTTAATACGTTTTCAAAAGGAGCTGAACAAATAGAATAGGAGCGGCGTATTTCTTCGCCGTCAATATTTATTTTGATGGTGATGTTTTGCCCCTGTTCAAATACAAATGCCTCCTGTAAATTTTCAGGTACACCAAATGTTATGGAAACACAGTCTGCTGTTTCCTTTTTTATTGTTGCAATTTTTAACTGATGAAAGTGAACCGCCATAAAATTATTTTATCAAGCCTGTGATTAAATGTTTGATCATATCATCTTCCAAAACTTTTGCACTGATACTTTTTTTACTTTTATGCCAATACTCTAATCCACGTACTGCAGAAAGTAAGGTTAGTACTGCCACATAAGGATGAATATTCTTGAATTCTTTTTTCTTAATACCTGCTTCAATAATCGCCATCATTTTTTTTTCGTAGCTACGGCGCTGGTTTAAAAAATTGGTTAAAAAAGGCTCATCCATATATTTCCAGTCATTATTAGCAACAAATACTTCGTCAAAATTGTTCGCCATCATGCTGATGTGAAAACGTATCAAGGCTTCAATTTTAGTTGCTGCATTCCAGTTTTCTTTTTCTGTTTCTTCCAGTTGAGCGGTAAATTCAGCAGCCACTTTAAAACAGATAACCTGCAAAATTTCACCCTTACTGCCAATATGATTATACAAGCTGGGAGCTTCAACACCCACTTCATCAGCAAGGTCACGCATCGAAGCTGCCATAAATCCTTTGGTTCTGAAAAGTCCGGCCCCTTTTTGTATTATTAAATCTTTCTTACTGCTATTTTTAGCAGTCTTGATTTTGGTCATTACTTTTTATACAAAACTAACACTTATTAGTTTTGTATAAAACTTTTTTGCTTTTTTTCTAAAATTCTAAATTGTTAATTTTGAAACTGAAAATTTACCGTTATGCAATTAAAAGCTGTTGATTCAGTAGACGCCATTTCTGCTGCAGACTTTAAACAGAATTACTATAAGGCCATGAAGCCATTGGTTATAAAAAATCTTTCAAAAGAATGGCCTGCCTTTAAAAAGTGGAACTGGGATTATTTTATTGATATGGTTGGTGATAAAGAGGTAGGGGTATATAATAATATTAAAAGTGATGCCTATACCCCAATTAACACAGCCGATGCGTACATGAAATTTGGGGAGTATCTTAAAAAAGTAAAGTCGGGCCCGCTGGATTTAAGAATATTTTTGTTCAATATTTTTCAGCATGCCCCGCAAGTAATAGCTGATTTTACCTGGCCCGAAACATTGATGAAGGGATTTGTAAAAAAATACCCAATGCTTTTTGTTGGCGGTGAGGGTTCAATTACACATATGCATTTTGATATAGATATGAGCCATATCCTGCATACCCAATTTATTGGCCGAAAAAAAGTATTGCTCTTCCCTTTTGAAGAGCAGTATAAATTATATCGTAAACCATGGGAAGTATTGAGCCTGGCCAATTATGCCAACTACAGTACAGATTTTGATTATGAAAATTTTCCTGCTGCAAAACTGGCAAAGGGTTATGAAGTAATTTTGGAACACGGTGATACTTTATTTATGCCGGCGGGCTACTGGCATCATATGGAATATATAGATGGTGGATTTGCTATGAGCCTTAGGGCTTTACAAAGCAGCTGGGGTGGTAAACTGACTGGTCTGTGGAAACTTTTTGGAATGAGAAATATAGATACTTTGATGAAAAAAACCTTTCCGCATTGGTGGTATAACCGTAAAAGAAGGGAATTATATACCAATGCTGAGCAAGAATTAAAACAAGCGGGAAAAATTTAATAAAATAAATTACCTGAGAACAAAAAAAACACTATTTTTACGGCCTGCTTAGTTATTTTAATCCACTCCAATCTTATTTAAAGCTCTAAAGGTACTTTGTATTTATACTGTGCCTGTTATTATCCAATTACAATTTTCCCAAAGACAACACTAATAATAGAGAGATCTAATTATATATATATTATTATACCTTTTTTTCTTGTGGTTTCAGAGGTAAGCAAGGCCGGAGATTTTTATCTCTGGCCATTTTTTTACCGTTATACTTTAGTCAATGGCACTGTTTAAAAAATCAATCAGGGGCTTCATCACTTTAAATACTCCTGCGGCATCTTTCAAAAATGTTTTACTTTGAATTTCAGTATCCGAAAATGATCTGGTTACAATAAAACTCTTCAGTTTTAAATACTCAATGGCAGGATTGATTTCTTCATAACCTTTAGGAGGCCTTACCAGTGCTTCTCCCTTAACTCCTTCGGTAAATGTTTTTTTAAAACTGTTAGTACCGGTAAATTTTTTCCAGGCATCAAAATTATAATCAATCTCCTGTCTTATCTGTGATAACTCTTTTGGCTCGGGCATCCACATTCCTCCGGCAGCAAAACTTGCCCCCGGTTCAATATGTAAATAATAACCAGCCCCATTTCCTTTTTTACCATTTCGGTTAAAATACACTGCAAGATTATTTTTATAAGGACTTTTGTCTTTACTAAACCTAACATCGCGGTTGATACGAAACATACAATCTTTGGCCTTTAAGTTTTCTATCGGCTGATCAAAAGCCGCTATTGCTGCAATCATTTTTTCTGTGAATACAATTACATCTTGCTTTGACTGTTCGTATTGCTTGCGGTTAACATCAAACCAGGGTTTGTTATTATTTTTTTTAAGTTCCTTTAAGAATTTTAATGTAGATGACTGCAGCATAAATAGATTTTTGTATTGCAAATTTAAATAAATAAAAAAGGAATCAGCGATTAGCTGATTCCTTTAACTTACTACTTATAACTTACTACTTATAACTTACTACTTATAACTTACTACTTATACACTTTACTTAACTCTTCCCCAGTTTTCACCACTTTTAATTCGGTAAAGGGTCATTTCACTTACTTTGTATTTTACTGCCAGCTGCTTGTATGTGAGTTTGCGTTTAGGATTTTTAATAATTTCCTTAATGGCTTTAACCTGCGTGGCATTTAATTTTAACCCTTCGGTTTTGTTAGCCTGCCTTTTTTTATAGGCTATTTTTTCCGGACTGGATTGCTGGTGATCACTTACTTCATCCAGTGTAGCCCATTTTAAATTCTTATAGCTATTATCCTTTTTTTTATGGTTGGTATGAATTACATACTTGTGTTTGGGCGAAGCTTTTTTACAAAATAAACGGGCTATTTCCCTATGTATGTAAATAGTGCCATTGCCTCCGTTGATGTGAAGGTTTAAAGTTCGGTAACCCGAAGTGAGGGAACCATTTAATATTTTACCATCTTCTACAATAGATGTACTGAAACTGGCTGCTCGTCCTAAAGAAGAAACCGCATATTTTTTGCGTAGGGATTTATGGCCGGCAAACTGAATAGGCTTCCAGATTTCGCCGGTAATTTTTTTAATCATGTTAAAATGATTTTAAGAGTGGTATCCGGTAGTTTATGATGCACCCCGGAAAAATGTTTTGTCTAAAAAATAAGGTTGTACTATAAATATAAAAAATCTTTTATCAACTTGAAAGCATTTTTATAAAATCTTCTTCAGTTATAATTTTAACAAAAGTGATTTTTTTAGCTTTTTCCTGTTTACTTCCGGCATCTTCACCCACCACAAGGTAGTTGAGTTTACTGCTAACCCCGCTTAATATTTTACCTCCGTTCTTTTCCACCAAAGCTTCAGCATCGCTTCGCTTCATCTGGATTAAGGTACCGGTAAATAAAAACGTTTGTCCGGCCAGGTTGCCATCACTGGCTATTTCCTTCTTTTCATTTTTTAACTGTACGCCCAGTGCTTCAAGCCTTTGTATTAATTGCAGATTTTCTGCATCGCTGAAAAATGCATGTATACTTTTAGCCACTTTTACACCCACATCATCCATTTGTTGCAGCTGCTCTTCGCTGTAACGGGTAAAATCAGTCAGATGTTCTACCGAAGCAGCAAGGGTTTTAGCCGTAGTTTCTCCCACATAGCGGATGCCCAAACCGTAAATAACCCGGTGTAAAGGCTGAGTTTTACTGGCTTCAATAGCCGATTGTAAGTTGGTGATGGACTTTTCGCCAAATCCTCCTGTCTTTCCAATCTCATCATAAGGCAAGGCATATACGCCCGGAACATCTTTTAAAAATCCCAGCTCATAAAACTTGCGTACGTTGGCTTCACCAAAACTCCGTATATCCATAGCATCCTTACTTACAAAATGGATGATGCGTTCCACTACCTGCGCTTCACAATTAATATTAGTACAGCGCCAAACCGCTTCTTCCTCCGGTTTAAATAAGGGATGATTACAAACAGGGCAGGTAATGGGGAAATGTATTTTTTGTTCATCGCCTTTACGCAGCTCTGTAAATGATTTTACAATTTGAGGAATTACGTCCCCGCTGCGCTCTATCAATACAGTATCACCCAGCATCAGGTCTTTCTCTTTTATATATTCTTCATTATGTATCGAGATACTGCTTACCGTAACACCACCTACCTGAACGGGTTCTAGTTTTGCAACTGGGGTAACTGCACCTGTACGGCCCACCTGAAACTCCACTCCGGTTAAACGGGTGGTGGCCTGCCTGGCTTTAAATTTAAAGGCAATAGCCCAGCGGGGGTGATGGGATGTCATACCCAGTTTGTCCTGCAACTGAAGGTCGTTCACCTTAATTACCATACCGTCAATTTCATAAGGAAGGGTATCTCTTTTAATTTCAAAATCGCTGATATGCTGAATTACTGCATCAATACCCCTTACCACCTGCATTTCTTTTTTGGGACTGCGGAAACCCAAATTCCACAACATATCAATCATGCCGTTGTGTGTTTGAGGTTGGTGGTTTGCAGTTTGTGGTTGATTTCCCTCAACTAAATAACTTACGTGATATAAAAATGCTTCCAGATTTCTTTTACCTACTTCGGCAGTATCTTTTATGCGCAGGCTTCCGGCTGCGGCATTGCGTGGGTTTGCTAAAGGAGGAATGCCTTCTTCAATCAGTTTATCATTATAGGCTTTAAAATTATTTTTATTCATCAGCACTTCACCTCTGATCTCTATTTGCTGAATACCGTATTCACTGAAGCGGGCGGATAAAGGCACTGAACGGATCTGTTTTACATTGGTGGTAATTTCGTCTCCCACCACACCATCGCCCCTTGTTACTCCACGGGTTAACAAATCGTTTTCGTAAATCAGGGATATACTGGCACCATCAAATTTGGGTTCTATTGAATATTCAACCGCATCCAAACCGCTTAACTCACGGCATTTTCTGTCCCAGTCTAAAAGATCTTCCGCATTATAACTGTTTTCCAAACTCAGCATGGGTACTAAGTGCTGCACTTTAGGAAAGTCTTTGGTTAATCCTGCACCCACCCTTTGTGTGGGAGAATCTGAAGTGATAGCATCCGGATTTTCTTTTTCAAATTTTTCAAGCTGCTTATATAAAGTGTCATATTCAAAATCGCTGATCAGCGGATCGTTTTGAACATAATAACGGTATTCGTGAAAACGAAGGATATTCCTGAACAGTGTAATAGTAGCTAAAGAACATGCGGTGATATTCTTTAATAAATCTGTGGTTTGCAGTTGCAGTTCTTTTGTTTGATTATCGTTGTACATAAAAATGGTCTTCTTTGTCAAAGATAAAAATAGTACATGCCCTTTTAGTACTTTTGAAAAAACATTTTTATGTCGCTTCAAGGACTTATAACCTATACCTTAATACTTATTACTTTCTCCTCCTGTAAATTTCGCCAAAAAGTTACGCTGGTAGTGCATCATGCAAAAATTTATTCTGCTGATGAAAAATTTACAGTTGCAGAAGCGATGGCCATACGTGATGGAAAAATAGTAGCCATTGGTACTACTGATGATATATTGAAAGAATATGAAGGCGAAGATGAATTGAATGCAGGAGGCAAAACCATTTATCCGGGTTTTATAGATGCCCATTGTCATTTTACCGGTTATGCAACCGATATGTGGAAATGTGAGCTGGTGGGCACCACTTCATTTGCAGAAATCATTACCCAACTGGAAGCCTACAGTAAAAATGCTCCAATGGAATGGCTGTACGGCCGCGGATGGGATCAAAATGACTGGGAAGTAAAAGAGTTTCCGTCAAAAGAAAAACTGGATTCACTTTTTCCTAATCGCCCGGTATTTTTAAAAAGAATTGACGGCCATGCTGCACTTGCCAATCAAAAAGCATTAGACCTGGCTAAAATAACTGCTGCTACAACCCTTACCGGAGGCACAGTTGAATTAAAAAATGGTCAGCCAACCGGTATTTTGATTGACAATGCAATGGATATTGTTGAAGCGGTTATTCCTGTAATAAGTGATACACTGGCTAAAAAATATTTTAATGAGGCACAACGCATTTGTTTTGAGCTGGGCTTAACCGGAGTGCAGGATTGTGGTGTAAGTGAACATACTATCAATTTGGTGGATGCAGAACAAAAAGCAGGTAATCTTAAAATGAAAATTTATGCCATGCTAACCGATAGTGCACAATATTACGATCGCTGGATAGCCAAAGGCATTTACAAAACTCCGTTATTACATGTGGGCGGATTTAAATTGTATGGAGATGGTGCACTGGGCAGTCGCGGCGCCTGTTTATTACAAGACTATAGCGATAAACCCGGATGGAAAGGATTTTTATTAAGTGACCCCAAGCATTTTGCTGAAGTGGCCGCTAAATTGGCGAATACAAAATTCCAAATGTGTACGCATGCTATTGGCGATAGCGGTAACCGCGAAATATTACATGTATATGCATCAGTATTAAAAGGTAAAAATGATAAACGCTGGCGTATTGAACATGCACAGGTGGTAAATAAAAATGATTTTAATCTTTTTGGAGAAAATAATATCATTCCGTCGGTGCAACCCACGCATGCAACCAGTGATATGTACTGGGCTTCGCAAAGATTGGGCAATCAAAGAATACAAGGGGCTTATGCATATAAGGATCTTTTAAACCAAAATGGCTGGATGCCATTGGGTACTGATTTTCCGGTAGAATATATCTCACCTTTTAAAACTTTTTATGCTGCTGTGGCAAGGCAAGACGCTAAAGGTTTTCCTGCAGACGGATTTCAAATGAACAATGCTTTAAGCAGGGAAGAAACTTTAAGAGGGATGACCATCTGGGCTGCAAAAGCAGCTTTTGAAGAAAAAGAAAAAGGGAGCCTGGAAAAAGGTAAGGCAGCAGATTTTATTATGCTGGATACCGATTTAATGAACTGCGAAAATGCGGCTATACTTAAAGCTGTTGTATTAAGAACTTATATAAACGGAGAAAAGGTATTTGTAAAACAATAGTATTTATGGCAACAAAAAAAGCAGGTTTTATTGGGTTAGGCAGCATGGGCTTACCCATGGCAAAAAATTTAGAAAAAGCAGGGTTCCCTTTAGTTGTTTACAACAGAACTGCAGAAAAGGCAGCATCGTTTTCTGCAACTAGTTCAGTGTGCAGCAATATTGCAGAGCTGGTAAACAGCAGCGATATTATTTTTACCATGCTTACCAATGATGCTGCAGTAGCCGAAGTGTATGAACAAATACAGCATACAAATATAAACGGCAAACTGTTTGTTGACATGAGCACTATATCTCAACAACTTTCGGTTAATACAGCTGCTGCATTGAAGGAGAAGGGGGCTTCTTTTATTGATGCGCCTGTTGCAGGCAGTACCAAACCTGCTGCAGATGGCACATTAATTATTATGGTGGGCGGAGAACAAAAAGATGTGGAAACTGCACAGCCCTATTTAGAAAAAATGGGACGTTTGATAAAACATCTTGGATCTAACGGCAGCGGACTAGCCGCTAAACTGGCGGTGAATTATTTTTTGGCCATCAATTTACAGGGCCTTGCAGAAACAGTATTGTTTGCAGATCAATTGGGTCTGCAGCGCAGTAATTTTATGGATATATTAAATGAAACTGCTGTGGGCAGTGGTGTAACAAAATTAAAAACTGCTTCACTCATCAGTAATACCTATCCTCCTGCATTTGCATTAGACCTGATGCTGAAAGATATTTTACTGGCACAGGATGCCGGAGCAAATTTTCCTTTAGGTAATACTGCTATAGATACTTATACAGCTGCACAGCAAAAAGGTTTGGGCAAAGATGATGTGATGGCGGTTATTAATTATCTGACTGTTAACGAAAAACAGTAACCATCTGTAATAATTACCAAGGTATTCAAGTGGTTTCAATTAATTAATTCTAAGAGCTGATATTCAGCTGCATATAACTTTCAGTTGTGCTGAAAAATATACGCTTCCTTAGAATATTAATACCAAATCATTTCAGACTGTTTGTACTAAATAACCAGATTGTGTATGGGAATCAAATTTTGCGATTCAAAATAATGTGTTAGATTTACACATTAAATAAATTGCTGTATGAAGAAATTTCTGCTAATAGCCCTATGCACCTGCATAGGAATAACCGGCAATGCGCAACGATTATTAAGCTGGGCTCCCGAATTTCCCATAGATAATTCTAACCTTACTGTTACGGTTGATTGTACCAAAGGCAATCAGGGATTATTTAATTATGGCGGCGGCACATCAAGTGATGTATATGTACATGTGGGAGTAATCACCAATTTGAGTACAGGTCCAAGTGACTGGAAATATGTAAAATTTACCTGGGGTACTACAGATGCGGCTGCGCATGCCACTTCAATAGGGGCTAATAAATATCAATATGTTATAAATAATATCCGCACATTTTTTGGCGTTCCCGCCGGCGAAACCATAAAAAAAGTAACCATTATTTTCAGAAGCGGCGACGGTTCAAAAAAACAGGTAAACTCTGATGTAAGCGATATGTATTTACCGGTATATGGCAATACAGAATTTGCAGTTCGTTTAAACCTGCCGCCATTTGAACCCCGTTATATTCCATGGGCAGAACCACTTTCGCTTGCAGTTGGCGGCAATGTGAGTATTTCTGGAGTATCCTCAGCAAACTCGGCACTTACTTTAAAGTTAGATGGTACCACTATTACCACTGCGGCTGCAGCCAATGTGATTACCGCTACTCCAACAATTACCACTGCCTGCGAGCACAAGATTATGCTGGAAGGAAATGATGGCAGCGGCATTAAAAAAGATTCTTTCAGTTTTTATATCAATCCCACAACCAATGTAGCAGCTTTACCTGCCGGGATGGTGGAGGGCATAAATTATGCGGCTAATAATACCTCAGTTACTTTGGTTTTGTATGCGCCAAACAAAACTTCTGCTACTGTAATTGGTGATTTTTCTAACTGGGCTACGCTTTGTGCCAACCAGATGAACCGCACACCAGATGGTAATTATTACTGGATTACATTGAATGGCCTTACTTCCGGAACAGAATACGGCTATCAGTATGTGGTGGATAATACCATTAAAATAGCCGACCCCTATGCACAAAAAATATTAGATCCTAATAACGATCAATATATCGATGTGATTACTTACCCTAATCTTAAACCTTATCCAACAGGTTTAACAACTGATCTGGTAAGCGTATTTCAAACGGCAGAACCTCAGTATACCTGGCTATCAGGATCTTTTGTACGTCCGGATAAAAAAAATCTGATGACTTATGAACTCCTGATCAGAGATTTTACAGCACAGCACAGTTATCAGTCACTGATAGATTCGTTCCAGTATTTTAAAAACTTAGGCATCAATGCGATTGAGTTAATGCCCATTAATGAATTTGATGGTAATGAAAGCTGGGGTTATAATCCTGCATTTTATTTTGCACCGGATAAATACTATGGCACAAAAAATAAATTAAAAGAATTTATAGATAAATGCCACTTAAACGGCATCGCTGTTATTTTAGATGTGGTATACAACCATTGTACAGGTGCAGCACCACAGGCAAAATTATATTGGGATGCGGCAAATAACCGCCCGGCGGCAAATAATCCCTGGTTAAATATAAGTGCACCTCATCCCTACAGTGTGTTCAACGATTTTAATCATACTTCAACGGCTACACAATATCTGGTGCAGCGCTCCATTGATCACTGGCTGAATGAATACCGTGTGGATGGTTTCCGTTTTGATCTGGCAAAAGGATTTACCCAAACAGTAAGCACCACTACTACTGTAGAAAACTATGACGCTACCAGAGTGGCTAACCTTAACCGTTATTATAATGGTACAATTGTAAACCATCCGGGTACATACATGATCCTTGAATTTTTAGGCTCATTGCCCTGTCAGGAAGAACAGGAATATGCTACCAAAGGATTCATGTTATGGGGAAATAACAATTATGTGTACAATCAATGCACCATGGGATATGTTTCAAACTCTGATATCTCACCCATTGTATACAGTGATCCTAAAAAAGCATTCAGTAATCCTGCCGAAATGGGTTATATGGAAAGTCATGACGAAGAAAGAACTATGTACAGAAATATTACCTCAGGTAATGTTTCAGGCAGTTATAATGTAAAAACTTTAGCCACCGCATTAGCAAGAGAAGAAGCGGCAGCAACTGTTTTCTTTACTGTACCCGGACCAAAAATGATCTGGCAGTTCGAGGAAAGAGGGTATGATATTTCATTGAGTTTTGGCGGCTCTAATCTTGCCAACAAACCTCCTCACTGGGAGTATATGACCGACCCCAACCGTAAACATTTGTATGATACTTACAGCAGCATTATTCAGTTAAGATTGAATAACCCGGCTATATTTAATAATACCAGTTTTACTTATGATTTTTATAATGCAGGCGGTTTAGTAAAAGTATTCCAGATTGCCGATCCGCTTTCTACAGGTAAAAAGATTACTGTGGTTGCCAACCTTGATGTGATTGCACAAACTAAATCAGTAACATTTCAATCTACCGGCGACTGGACCAACTATATCAGCAATGGCACAGGTACCGGCATTAACGGTACCACAGCAGCAAATTTTACTTTAACCAATGCCACACAAAGTATAGTGCTGCAACCGGGCGAATACCATATTTATATCAGTATTCCTCCATGCGCCACGCCTGCTCCAACTGCAACTACGCCTGTAAGTTATTGTCAAAATGCTACAGCAACAGCGTTAACTGCAACGGGTACCAGTTTACTATGGTATACCACAGCAACAGGAGGCACAGGAAGTGCTACTGCACCAACACCATCTACAACTACCATTGGAAGTACTACCTATTATGTTAGTCAGACCACAGGTTGTGAAAGTCCGCGTTTTGCAATAGTGGTAAATATTACTGCCACCACACCGGCCCCAACAGTTACTACTCCGGTTAACTATTGCCAGAATGCCACCGCAACAGCATTAACAGCAACGGGTACCGGTTTACTATGGTATGCAGCAGCAACAGGCGGAACAGGAAGCAGCACTGCACCAACACCGTCTACAACTACCATTGGAAATACCACCTATTATGTTAGTCAAACTTTAAGTTGCGGCGAAGGGCCAAGGGTTGCAATAATAGTAAATGTAAATGCAATACCCGGAGCACCTTCAGTTGCCAGTCCGGTAACTTATTGTCAAAATACAACAGCCGTTGCATTAACAGCAACCGGTACCAACTTATTATGGTACACTGTTGCTTCCGGCGGAACAGGTACAGCAACTGCACCAATACCCTCTACAACAAGCGCAGGCAGTACAACATATTATGTAAGTCAAACTACTACGGGATGTGAAAGTCCGAGAGCTTCTATTACAGTAACGATAAATGCTACGCCATCTGCACCTGCTGTTACAGCTGCGGTTAATTACTGTCAGAATGCAACAGCAACAGCATTAACAGCAACCGGCAGTAATTTATTATGGTATACAGTTGCAACAGGTGGAACAGGAACAGCAACTGCACCAACACCTTCAACCGCAACTGCGGGTTCAACAAATTATTATGTTAGTCAAACAAGTACAGCATGTGAAAGTCCAAGGGCTTTAATTACTGTAAATATTACTGCATTGCCCGCTGCTCCGGTGGTAAGCAGTCCGGTTACTTATTGCCAAAATGTAACAGCAGTTCCGTTAACTGCAACTGGTACCGGTTTGTTGTGGTATACTGTTGCTACAGGCGGAACGGGAACAGCAACTGCACCCACACCACCTACAAATACTGCGGGTACTGTAACTTATTATGTGAGTCAGTCTAATGGTTGCGGAGCCAGTGCAAGAGCATCAATCAATGTAGTCGTTAATTCAACACCGGTTGCTTCCGGATTAAATACAGCTGCTGTTTCTATGAATGCGGCTACAATTAGTTGGTCGGTTACTTCAGGTGTTTACTACACAGTTGAATATAAAGCGGCCAGTTCATCCACATGGATAAATGCCGGAAGTAATATTACAACAGGTACCGTTACACTAACTAACCTGCTTGCATCAACAACATACGACTGGAGGGTAAGTGCAAATTGTACTGCAACATCTATTACTAATTATACCACAGCACAGTTTACCACCAGCGCTTTTAATAGTACCATCACTAATTTGAAGAATGGTATTGGTATCAAAATTTCGCCTGACCCATTGATTGGCAAAGCGATTATTGATTATATTGTACCGGAAAGCGGAACAGTAAATATGGTATTGACAGATGTATTCGGACAAAGAATTACTGTGCTGTATCAGGGTAGTCAAAATGCGGGACAGTATCAGCTGATATTAAACAATCAATTAAGCGGATTAGTGGCAGGATGTTATTTTATAAGAATACAGCAAAATGACAAAAGCTACTTTACAAGGTTTATTAAAAAATAAAAATTTAACCACCATAATTTTTAAGAGTTATGTTAAGTGTATCTGAAAGCGAGCATATAAAGGCCGAAAAAACATTACATACCATTCAATCGGAAGTACAAAGCACTAATAAGATTGCCCTTTCTGTAGACTGTGTAATTTTCGGTTTTGATGAGGATAAACTGAAAGTAATGCTGATAAGAAGTGACCTTAAAAAATATCATGGCAAATGGTCATTGCTAGGCGATCTGGTTAAACCAAACGAGGATTTGGATGCTGCAGCTTATCGAATATTAAAACAACGAACCGGATTAAATGATGTGTATCTGGAACAGGTGCATACTTTCGGCTCTATAACAAGGCATCCTGCAGGCCGTGTGGTTACAGTGGCCTATTGCTCACTGATAAATGTACAGCACCATAAATTAAAAATAACAGATAACGAATTGCACTGGCATGATGTAAAGAATGTAACTGACCTGGCATTTGATCATCAGGAGATTTTTGACAGTTGCTACCACCGCTTGCAAAAAAGAATACAGGAACATCCTCTGGGCTTTAATCTGCTGCCTAAAAAATTCTCTTTACGCGACCTGCAGAATTTATATGAAGCCATACTGGATGTAAAAATGGACAGAAGAAATTTCAGAAAAAAATTCTTTACGATGGATTTTCTGATCGATATTGATGAAATGGAACAAAATGTGCCGCACCGCCCGGGCAAGCTGTATAAATTCAACTACGAAAAATACGAGAAGAATAAAAAGAAATGGGTAGGGATTGACTTTTAAGTATCCTAACATTTTTCTTTTAAACAATTGTATCATGCTGGCTGAAAAAAATCATTCATGAAAAAGCTTGCTGCACTGCTTTTGTTTTCATTGATTACTGTTGCAGTAACTGCACAAAATTTACCCAAAGTAATTGCGGGTTCAATTGAACGCCACCTAAATTTTTATTCCAAATTTGTTGCTGCTCGAAATGTAGATGTATGGCTGCCTGATGGCTATACCAATCACAAAAAATACAATGTGCTGTATATGCACGACGGACAGATGCTGTTCGACAGCAGTGGCACATGGACGCACAGTTCCTGGGATATGGATGATGTAATTACCAACCTGCTGCAGCAGGGAAAGATACAGGATGTAATTGTGGTAGGAATATGGAATACCGGACAATCCAGACATGCAGATTATTTTCCTCAGCGGCCATTTGAATCATTGTCGCAGGCCGAGAAGGATACCGTGTATGCAGCTGGAAAAGCAAATGGGTATGCTGTTTTTGGCGAATACAAAATTCAAAGCAATAACTATTTAAAATTTATAGTTACTGAGCTGAAACCATTTATTGATTCTGCATATGCTACTTTCACAGGAAGAAAGCATACGTTTATTATGGGCAGCAGTATGGGCGGACTCATTTCTATGTATGCTATTTGTGAGTACCCCGATGTATTCGGTGGAGCAGCATGTATGTCAACGCACTGGCCCGGAATATTCACTATGAAAAACAATCCTATACCCGAAGCGTTTTTAAAATACTTGCAGATGCATTTGCCCGATCCGGCTGCTCACAAAATATATTTCGATTATGGCGACCAAACATTAGATGCCCTGTATCCTTTCTTGCAAAAGAAGGTGGACGAAATAATGCAGCTGAAAGGCTATAATAAAAAAAATTGGCTTACTAAATTTTTTCCCGGTCAAAACCATAGTGAACTGGCCTGGCATAGCAGGGTGGATATACCTTTATTATTTCTGCTTAAAAAATAACAGGCTCAATAATCCCTTGTTAACAAATGAGCGCAGTTTTTTGTACAATTTCCTTTCCTCAGCACTAGTTGTATTATAAGTATACTTCGGTAAAAAAGCTTCAAAAGGCAAAATGTTGTAGAAAAAATCAGGCAATTCGCTTTTTCTGAATGTTAAAAAAAGATACTGAAGCAGCAGCTGCAATTGATAGATTGTCCGTTTTAACAGCTATTGCTGCTATCGTTTGCGCAAACGATTGCAACACGTAAATTTTTTTACAAAAAAAGTATAAAAATACTTTAACAAAAGTTTGGTGAGTTAAAAAAATAGCCTACTTTGCGTAAGTTTTACACAAAGTTAAATGTGTAAAACTTACACATTTAGATACACGATTGTAAATATTTTAAAAAGAAACGCTTGTATTATGAGAAAAGTTTCCCAAGTTTTATTGGTATCTTTTTCGCTGTTGATGCTTTCTATCACCGCATTGGCACAAAATGTTATTACCGGTAAAGTAACCGATTCAAAAGATGGTACCCCAACTGCAGGTGTAACCATTACCGTAAAAGGAACCAGAACCGCTGTTCAAACCACAGCCGATGGTAGTTTTAAAATCAGTGCTCCTGAAAATGCAGTTTTAATCTTCACTTCAGTTGGTTTTGTAACACAGGAAGTTGCTACTGCTGGTAAAACCAGTTTAACAGTGGCCCTTGTTCAGGCAGACCAGCGCCTGAATGAAGTGGTGGTAGTTGCTTACGGAACAAAAAGAAGGGGTGACCTTACCGGTTCGGTAACAGCCATCTCTGCCAAAGATTTCCAAAAGGGTAATATCAACTCTTCTGAGCAATTGCTGGTAGGTAAAGTTGCCGGTTTGGAAGTAACCACAGGTGGTGGTTCTGCCGGGGGCGGAAGTAAGATCCGTATCCGCAGCGGTGCTTCATTAAATGCCAGTAACGACCCATTAATTGTTATTGATGGTGTTCCTGTAGAAAGCAACGGTATTGCCGGTTCTGCCAACTACTTAAATACAATTAACCCAAATGATATTGAAAGTATCAGTATCTTAAAAGATGCATCAGCAACCGCATTATACGGTTCAAGAGCATCAAATGGTGTGGTGATTATTACTACTAAAAAAGGAACTAAGGGAAAAGTAAAATACAATTTTAACACGCAAACTTCTCTGGCTGCTGTTGGAAAAACTAAAGATGTACTTAGTGCCGATGAAATAAGAAGTATTATTACAGCAGATGCTGCTGCTACAGGAAATAATACCTACAAAACTTTGTTAGGTACTGCAAATACCGATTGGCAGAGTGAGATTTTCAGAAAAGCTTTTGGTAATGATAATAATATAAGCGCAAGTGGTAATATTGCCGGTTTGCCTTTTGATCTTCCTTTTAGGGCATCATTAGGATACCTTAACCAGGCAGGTATTTTAAAAACCAATGATTTTGGAAGGGTGTCTACTTCATTAAACTTATCTCCAAAATTTTTGGATGATCATTTAGCAGTTAATATCGCATTTAAATATGCACATACCAATAACCGCTTTGCAAATGAAGGTGCTATTGGGTCTGCTGTTTCTTTCGATCCTACTCAACCGGTATACGCTTCTAATAAGTATGGCGGTTATTTCGAGTGGTTACAAACTGATGGCAAACCAATCGATCTGGCTACAAGAAACCCGTTAGCTTTATTAGAGTTAAGACATAATACTTCTGATGTTAACAGGGTTATTGGTAATGTACAGGTAGATTATAAAATGCATTTCTTCCCTGATCTTCACTTATTACTGAACTTTGGTATTGATAATGCAGGTGGTAAAGGAAATGACAATACTGATTCTGTTGCTGCAACCAATTACAAAACAGGCGGTAGAAAAGCTTACTACGAACAACAAAAAAGAAATACACTGGCTGATGTACAGTTATTCTACAGTAAAGAGCTGAATAAAATTAAGAGCAAAGTAGATGTACTGGTTGGACATAGTTATCAGGATTTCTTTACTAACGTACACAATTACGCTAACTTCAGTTACAGGGCAATTTCAGATGCTGCAACTCCTGCACTGAAAGATACTATCGCCGGTTCTCAACCTACCTTCCTTACGGATAAACCTGAGTACAGGTTAGAGTCTTATTTAGGTCGTGTAAACTATTCTTTCAATAATAAATATTTGCTGACTGCTTCACTGCGTCGTGATGCAAGCTCTAAATTTTCTAAAGATAACAGAGTAGGTTATTTCCCTGCTGTTGCATTAGCTTGGAAAATGAAAGATGATTTCTTTAAAAACAGCAATGTGGTAAGCGATCTTAAAGTTCGTGCCAGCTGGGGTGTTACAGGTCAGCAGGATGGTATTGATTACTATTCTTATTTACCAAGATACTCTCAGAGTAATTCTACTGCACAATATATGTTTGGCAATACTTATTATGCTTTCCTTCGCCCAGGTGCATATGATGCCAACCTTAAGTGGGAAACTACAACCACATCAAACTTAGGATTAGATTTTGGGTTCCTGAATAACAGAATTTCAGGTTCGGTGGATTTCTATCAGAAGAAAACTAAAGACTTGTTAAGTGTGGTTCCGGTAGCACCAGGTTCAAATTTCGATATTACTTTGTTAACTAACGTAGGTAATATGGAAAACAAAGGTGTGGAGTTTGCAATCAATACTGTTCCTATTTCTAAAAAAGATTTAACCTGGAACTTTGGCTTTAATATCACTTATAATAATTCAAAAATTACTAACCTGTTAAAACAACCGGATCCTAATTTTAAAGGAATTGATGTAAGCGGTATTGGTGGTGGTTTAACC